>CAYTAY010000163.1:0-7532 GCA_964435845.1 uncultured Azoarcus sp. | reverse complement strand
CCTTGGCCTTTGCGAACTGGTAGGAACAGATGATCGGGCCGGACGCGAACAGGAACGGGTTCTGCCGCTCTTGCTTGCGGATCGCGTTGTAGCTTTTGGCTTCGAGGATCAGCCCTTGCAGGCCGAACTTGTCCTGCAGCTCCTGGTGCCATTGCTTGCGCAGGTTCGCCGGAACGATGATGAGCACCTTCCGCCGCCGTTCGGCCCAGCGTTGGGAGATGACCAAGCCGGCTTCGATGGTCTTGCCCAGACCAACCTCGTCGGCGAGGATCACGCCGCGTGAGAGGGGATTCCGGCAAGCAAAGAGCGCGGCCTCGACCTGATGGGGATTCAGATCGACTTGCGAATCGACCAAGGTCGAAGCCAGTGACTCCACGGAGTCACCCGCTGCGCGCCGGGTTAGCAGCCAGGCGTAGTACTGGCTCTGATGCGGCGTTAGAAGGTGCTGTGTTGTCAACGGCGATCCTCCCCTTGTTCTTCCCCGAGCGTGATTCGGCGGCTGGCTTGGTCCGCGCTCACTCGGCCTCCGGTTTCGTCTTGTTGATGCTTTCGGCGATCCAGCGATCCAGATCTGAGCGGCGAAAGCGCCAGGTTCCTCCAAGCTTGAACGCCGGAATCTCTCCTTTTTGGGCAAGGCGATAGACCGTCCTTTTGCCGGCTTTGAGGTAGGCCGCGACCTCCTCAAGCGTGAGGATCTCGCTTTCGACTTCACTCATCTGAAAACCATCTTGTTTGGTCTTTCGTGACTTTGGATTGCCAAGTTTGCTCAATTCTACCAAGAGCTGGTAGGCGCTAGCTAACAAGAAATCCACCGGGCATTGCGCGAATGTCGGCCGGCGCGACCAAAAATCCGGTCATGCCGTAGTTCCCATTCCCTGCGGCGCAAAGCAGGAGCGCGCGACAGCATCTGGCCATCCGCATCAAGGAGGAATGGCACGATGGGACAGAGCAACCGCAGAGCATCTGCATGGCCTTCGCTGGCTGTGGTGCTGGCCGTGTTGCTATCGACCCTGCAACCCGCCTTTGCCGACGACGCTTTGGAGCGTGAGCAGCTCGCCGTGCTCGCGCGTCAGCTCGACCTGGTCGACCGCCTGGCCGAGCACGCCGCCAGCATCGCGCCGCAGGTGCGCGCCCGCTACCACTTCGACTACGCCCAGCTGCGCGCCGACCTCAAGCGCATCCGCACCGGCGTGCAGGACTACCTCGTCCCGCAGCGCGCCCAGCCACGCGATCCCGTGCCCCTGATCGGCGACTACGTGCGCCGCGATGAACGGGAGGCGCCGTTGCCATGACGCCCTCCGCCGATCAGGTCGCCGCCTTCCAGGCCAACGGCGGTTTCACGCCCGCGACCGTGTCCACCGTCGTCCTCGGTTTCGTCTTCGCCGTCCTGCTGCTGTGGGGCGTGTGGGCGATGCGTACCGCCTATGTTGGTTGGGCCGAGAACCGCCTGACCCAGCGCCAGCTCCTGGGCGTGGTCGTGCGCTTCGTCGCGATGTACCTGGTGCTGAGCTTCTTCCTCCTGTCCTGACCACCACGAAAGGTTGAATTGCCATGACCCCTGCTTCGACTTCTCATCGCACTGCGCGCACCGCCGCCGTGCTCGTCCCGCTGACCATCGCGGTCACGCCGCTGGCGTCGTTCGCTGCCGGCCTGCCGACCATGGAAGATCCGTCGCGCGGCGCGGGCAGCGGCATCATGCAGACGCTGCAGAACTACGGATACGACATCGTGCTGCTGATCGCGCTTCTCGTGGTCGCCTCGATGTTCGTCGGCGTCTGCTACCACGCCTATACACGCTATTCGGAGATCCACACCGGTCGTGCCACCTGGGGCCAGTTCGGCCTCACTGTGGCGGTGGGCGCCATCCTGCTGGTCGTCGGCATCTGGCTGCTGACCAAGGCCACCGGCGTGCTCTGAGGGCCGGCACCGATGGCCGGCTACCCGGGGAGTCTGCGGCAGGCTCCACATGATGGCCCGCGCGATGGGCTCGTGGCCTTCCTGCCGCATCGCCTGAACCGCCACCCGGTGGTCGTGCGCGGGTTGACCGCCGACGAGCTGTGGGTTTGCGCCGGTTTGTCGGCCGCGGCCGGCTTCCTGGCCGGCGTGCCGCTGGCCTGGCTGACCCGCAGCATCGCCATGTTGCCCACGTTGATCGTCGTCGGCGTCGGGATCGGCGTCTTCGCAGGCGGCGGCTTCCTGCGCCGGCAGAAGCGCGGCCGGCCCGACACCTGGCTGTACCGTCAGCTCCAGTGGCGGCTTGCGCTGCGCTACCCGGCGCTGGCGGCACACGCGGGTGGGGGCCAGCTCATCACCCGCTCGGGATGGTGGACGACCCGACGCCAGCGTCCTTGCAAACCCGCTTCCCGAGGTGCTGCATGAGCCGGTTCAAGAACGAAATCACGCACCTGCAGGCGCACGTCAAGACCTTACGCCTCGGCGCCACCGCGCTCTTCGTTGTGGCCTTGCTGCTCGGGTTCGGCTGGTGGAGCGCTCCGAAGAGCTTGACCATCCACGTGCCCCCGGACCTGCGTTCGGGCAGCACCCGCAAGTGGTGGGACGTGCCTCCGGAGAGCGTCTACGCCTTTACCTTCTACATCTGGCAGCAGTCCCAGCGCTGGCCGACTAACGGCGAGGAGGACTACCCGCGCAACCTCAAGGCGCTGTCCGCCTACCTCACACCGAGTTGCCGGTCCTTCCTGCAACAGGACTACGAATTCCGGCGCGGCAACGGCGAGCTGCGTCAGCGCGTGCGCGGCATCTACGAGATTCCCGGCCGGGGCTACGGGGACGATCCCACTTCGCGCGTCCGGGCCGCATCGGCGAACGACTGGATCGTCACGCTGGACGTGAGTGCCGACGAGTACCTGGGTTCCGAGCAGGTCAAGCGTGCGCTGGTGCGCTATGCGCTGAAGGTCGTGCGCATGGACGTCGACCCGGAGCGCAACCCCTTCGGTCTCGCCCTGGATTGCTACGCGAGCGCGCCGCAGCGCATTGAACCGTTGCCGGCACCTGCGTCGGCCAGCCAGCCCGCAGTCGCCACCCAACTGCAAGGAGGAACTCCATGAAGCGCCTTGTCCTGCCGGCCCTGGCCGGCTTCCTGCTCAGCATGGGGCTCATCTCCACAGGCCAGGCCGTGGAGATCCTGCGCTGGGAGCGCCTGCCGCTGGCCGTGCCCCTCGTGGTCGGACAGGAACGCGTGATCTTCATCGACCGCAACGTGCGCATCGGCGTTCCGGATAGCGTCGGTGCGCGCCTGCGTGTGCAGAGCACGGGCGGTGCGATCTACCTGCGCGCGAGCGAGTCGATCCCGCCCACCCGGCTGCAACTGCAGGACGTGGAATCCGGCGCGCTGATCCTGCTCGACATCGCTGCCGAGCCGGCCAAAGCCGGCCAAACAACGCTGGAGCCCGTGCGCATCGTCGAAGGCGATGGATTGCCGTCGCGTGGCACCGGCCAGGCCAGTGCCACCGCAAATGAGGAGGAACCCCGCGACACGGCCAGCGCAGCCACGCGACGCGCGACCCCGTTGTCCGTGGTACTGACGCGCCATGCGGCGCAGAACCTCTATGCCCCCCTGCGGACGGTCGAGCCCGTGCCCGGCATCGACCGCGTCAACCTGCGCCGCGATCTGCCGCTGGACACCTTGCTGCCTACGCTCCCGGTGCGCGCACGGGCGCTGGCCGCGTGGCGGCTTGAAGACCAGTGGGTGACGGCCGTGAAGCTCACCAACACCTCCGCACGCAGGCTGGACCTCGATCCGCGCGCCCTGCAGGGCGATTTCCTCGCGGCGACCTTCCAGCACACGACCCTGGGGCCCGCCGGCCGCTCGACCGACACCACCGTGGTCTACCTCGTCACGCGCGGCCACGGCCTGGCCGAGTCGCTGCTGCCGGCAGTGGCAACCATCGACGCGATGGTGAACCTGCCGCCGGCAGCCGCGGCCGGCCAGGCCGAAGGAGGGGCGCGCGATGAAGAGTAATCCGCTGCTTAAGTGGCTGCTGATCCCGATGGTGCTGCTGCTGGTGTTCGTCGGCATCAAGCTCGCATCAAACGAGCGCGGTACCAAGTCCGCGCCGCCCGGCACCGCCAGCCAACTCACGTCGGAAGAGATGAAGGCCCTGGGCATCGAGGGCGACACGCCGCGCGATACCGTCGCCACGCTGGTGGCCCAGGTCAAGCAGTTGCGCAACGAACTGCAGACCTCCCTCAACGACAACAAGAACCAGAAGGCCGAAAATGAGCGCCTGCGCGCACGCGAGAGCGCGATCGACCAGCGCATCCAGACTGCGCTGGACGGCGAGCGTGGCCGCCTGCAGCAGGATCGCGATCAGGTCGCCAGCGACCGCCAGCAGACTCAGAATCTGCTGCAGGAACTTCAGCTGCGCCTCGACGGCCTCTCCGGCAAGGGTGGGCAGGCCGATCTGCCCGTCGGGCTTGGCCTGGAGGAGGGTGACGGCAAGAATTTCGGCGGCGGCCAGGGTAGCGGCATTCATGGGAGCGGCAGTGGCACGCGTTGGCTCGAACCCGACGACGCCAAACCCCAGGCCAAGAACAGCGGCGCCGGCAGCACGCCGAGCTTCCCGACGAGTTTCGGGCCGGCCCAGAAAACCCTGTCCAGTGCTGCGGATACTATCGCCGACGCCGGCATCCGCACCGTGGGCGCCTCCACCAGGCCGGTCTACACGGTGCCGTCGAACTCGACACTGATGGGGTCGATTGCCATGACGGCGCTGATCGGGCGCGTGCCGATCGACGGCGCAGTGAACGACCCATACCCGTTCAAGGTGCTGATCGGGCCGGACAACCTGACCGCCAACGGCGTCGACATCCCCGGTGTGGCCGGTGCTGTGGTCAGCGGCACGGCTTCCGGCGACTGGACGCTCTCCTGCGTGCGCGGGCAGATCCGCAGCGTCACCTTCGTGTTCCAGGACGGCACCATCCGTACCGTGCCGGAGGATGGCAGGCGCGGTCAGGGTGGCAACGGCGGCCAAGCCAACGGCACGACCCACCAGGGCGGCCTGGGCTGGATCAGCGATCCCTACGGCATCCCCTGCGTCTCCGGCGAGCGGCGCAGCAACGCCCAGCAGTACCTCGGTTCGCAGGCGCTGATCACCGCGGCCGGGGCTGGCGCTGCATCGCTCATCCAGTCCGACAACGGCAGTGTGGCCGTAGTCGCCAACAGCAACGGCTCGCTCGGCACGGTCGGCATTTCGGGCAACGAGGCCATGGGCCGCATCCTGGCCGGTGGCGTGCGCGACATGGCCGATTGGGTCAACAAGCTCTACGGACAGGCGTTTGCCGCCATCTACGTACAGCCAGGTGCCAAGGTCGCCGTCCACCTGGAGCAGCCCCTCAACATCGACTACGACGCCAAGGGGCGCCGGGTCGATCACCGCATCGGAGAAGCTCATGCGTCGGATCTGGACTGATACGGTCATGGCCCTGCTCGTGGCCACGGTGCTGGGCGGCTGCGCGACCAGCAAGGACGAGTTGCTGCCGCATGGCGATCACACCATGCTCGATGTCTGGAACCAGGAGACCGGCGGCAGTGCGGGCAGCGGCCAGCCTTCCCGGCAACTGCTCGATGCGCGCCAGGGGCTGCGCCGGCCGCTGACCGAGGCCGACGTGCAGGCTGCGTCCGCGACCAACGCCGCGTACACCCGCACGGCAGCCAACGAAATCTACCGTCAGTTCCATCGGCTGCCGAACCCGGACTTAGTGATGTACGTCTTCCCGCATCTGGCTGGCAGCGACCCCGTGCCGGTGCCCGGCTACACCACGGTGTTTCCGCTCTACCAGAGGGTGCAGTACGCCATGCCGGGCGAGCGTCTGGAGGACTACTGATGGCCCGGTCCGTTCCCTTCCTGCGGGCACTCCGGGCCGAAAAGCCAGTCGACGCCGAAGCGCCAGCCGACGACGCCTGGACGCGGCACGTGTCGATGCTAGCTGCGCATGGCATCAGCGAACCCGGCAGTGCGCTGGCCGTCCGCCCCCGCAAGCCGGCCACCGAGGCGGACGCCCAGGCGCTCTACGACGTGGCGCCGTCCTTCGCCGACCTGTTGCCCTGGGTGGAATACCTGCCTGGCTCGAGGAGCATGCTGCTGGAGGACGGCCAGTCGGTCGCGGCCTTCTTCGAACTGGCGCCGGTCGGCACCGAGGGCCGCGAACTGGCCTGGCTGTGGCAGGCGCGCGACGCGCTGGAGAACGCGCTGCAGGACTCCTTCGACGAACTCGACGAGAACCCCTGGGTGGTCCAGCTCTATGCCCAGGACGAGGCGAACTGGGACGGCTATCTGCGCGGGCTGGCCAGCTACGTGCGGCCGCGCGCCCAAGGCAGCGCTTTCAGCGAGTTCTACCTGCGTTTCTTCGCCCACCACCTGCGCGCGATCGCCAAGCCCGGTGGCCTGTTCGAAGACACCACGGTGACGCGCCTGCCATGGCGCGGCCAAATCCGGCGGGTGCGCATGGTGGTCTATCGGCGCAAGCCCGTGGCTGCGTCGTCCGGCCGCGGCCAGTCGCCCGAGCAGGCGCTGACGACGATCTGCGACCGGCTCGTGGGCGGCCTCGCGAACGCGGGTGTGAAGGCACGTCGCATGGACGCCGCCGACATCCACGACTGGCTGCTGCGCTGGTTCAACCCCCATCCGACTTGTCTCGGCCCGAACGTCGAGGACCGGGAACGCTTCTATGCGCTGACCCGCTATCCAACGGAGCATGAGGAGGGTGAAATCGAGCTGGCCAGCGGAGACTTCGCCCAGCGCCTGTTCTTCGGACAGCCGCGCTCGGACGTCGCGAACGGCGTCTGGTTCTTCGACGGCTTGCCGCATCGGGTGATCGTGATGGACCGGCTGCGAATGCCGCCGACGACCGGCCACCTGACGGGCGAGACGCGCAAGGGCGGCGATGCCGTCAATGCGCTGTTCGACCAGATGCCCGAGGACACGGTGATGTGCCTGACCGTGGTCGCCACGCCGCAGGACATGCTGGAGGCGCACCTGAACCAACTGAGCAGGAAGTCGGTAGGCGAGACGCTCGCCTCCGAACAGACCCGCCAGGACGTGCAGCAGGCACGCAGCCTGATCGGCAGCGCACACAAGCTCTATCGCGGCGCGCTGGCGTTCTACCTGCGCGGGCGCGATCTGGCGCAGCTCGACGCCCGTGGCCTGCAACTGGTCAACGTCATGCTCAACGCCGGTCTGCAGCCAGTGCGCGAAGATGACGAAGTGGCGCCTTTGAACAGCTACCTCCGTTGGCTGCCCTGCGTGTTCGACCCGGCTCTCGACAAGCGCCAGTGGTACACCCAGCTCATGTTCGCGCAGCACGCCGCGAACCTGGCGCCGGTCTGGGGCCGTAGCCAGGGGACGGGGCATCCGGGCATCACCTTCTTCAACCGCGGCGGCGGTCCGATCACCTTCGATCCCTTGAATCGCCTCGACCGGCAGATGAACGCGCACCTGTTCCTGTTCGGCCCCACCGGCTCGGGCAAGAGCGCGACGCTCAACAACATCCTGAATCAGGTGACGGCGATCTAT
>CAYTAY010000162.1:3097-7539 GCA_964435845.1 uncultured Azoarcus sp. | reverse complement strand
CGTCGCTCAGATTGAGTGCGGGCCAGACAAGCTGCGCGGCGATGATCACGCCGACCAGCATGCCCACGATACCCCACACCACCGTCATGATGGTGAACTGGCGAACGACTTTGTAGTTGTAAGTCGCTTGCGATTGCATGTGAGTCACCTCTTGGTTTGAAAATCTTCTTTTCCGGCAGCCAGGCAGCGAGAAACTCCGCCCAACGCGCTCCGCCCGAAGCATACGCGCAGCCGCGGATGCCATTTTGACATGAATCAATATTGTAGTGCAGCAACGGCACAATCCAAAACGCCCAACGCACGCAACTGAGCGGATCAGGTAAAAAAAAGGGTGCGCGAGACACGCACCCCCAACCCCAACAGAGAGACAAAAAACACATGATCCGAGCGCCTCGCCCAACTTGCCGGCGAGCACGCTAAAACCATGCGCGCAGTATGCCTATAGCCTTACGACCACAAGTTGACTTAAGTCAAACCATGCGCGTAAACCCGTACCGCTCGCACTCATTCGTCTCGGGTATTGACATCGCCTTGGTCGCGCCCGTGTTTGGGCGAGTCGCCCATGTCCGGGCCGGAGGATTCGGTGCTGGTTGGTTCGTCAGGCGCCTGCTGTTCAGCCTGTGCCTTTGGCCTGACGCCTTGCCTGCCATCCGGGTCACGGTCGTCGATCAACATGCGGTAGGCGGGGCCCTCCATATCGTCGTACTGCCCCGAGCGCACCGACCACCAGAAGATCACGCCGATGATGAAAACCAGCACCACCGACAGCGGTATCAACAAGTAAAGACCCATGGGTCATGCCCTCCGGGGTTGCTTTTGCAGACGCAGGGCGTTAACCACGACCAGCAAGGAACTCAGTGCCATGCCAAGCCCCGCCATCCATGGCGTGATCAAGCCGGCCATCGCCAGGGGCACCGAGGTGAAATTGTAGGTGAATGACCACCACAGGTTCTGCTTGATCACGATCAGCGTCCGCCGCGATACGGTCACGCCGCGCGACAGGCTCTCCAGATTCTCAGAGAGCAAAACAATGTCGGCCTGATTGCGGGCCAGATCGGTGCCACCGCCCATGGCTACCGACACCTGCGCCTGGGCGAGCACCGGCGCATCGTTCACGCCGTCGCCCACCATCGCGACCACCGCTCCGGACGCCTTCTGGCGGGTTTCGACCCAGTTCTGTTTGTCCTGCGGCGTCATGCCGCCATGAAACTCTTCAACCCCGGTGCGTCTGGCCACCGCCGCGACTGCGGCATTGGCGTCACCACTGATGATCGCAGTCGGGATACGCTCTGCCTGCAAGCGACGCAACAGGATCGGCGCCTCCTCGCGCAGGGTGTCGGTAAGACGGAACACCCCAAGCCAGCCGTTCTCGGAGCCGAGCGCTACCACGGTGCCGCCATCCTCCTCGAGCTCGGCGATCACGGCCGGCGCCGGCACACCGACCAACTCGGCAATGAAGGCCGGGCGGCCGACACGCAGCTTGTACCCCTCGAAGACGCCCTCCACGCCCTGACCGGTCACAGCGCGCAGCTCGCTGACCGCCGGCAGGGTCAAACCCTCGGCCGCCTGGCACACGCCAGCCCCAATAGCATGCTCGGAAGCCTGCTCGAGCGCAGCAGCCAGCGCCCGCACTTGCGCTTCCGGCAACTCGCCCAGCACGCGTACCGCATCCACTTCCATGGCGCCATGCGTGAGAGTACCGGTCTTGTCGAACACATAACTGTTGGCAGTAGCGAGCCCTTCGATAGCATGCCCCCTGGTCACCAGCACTCCCATTCTGGCGAGCGTGTCGGTGGCCACCGTCAGCGCGGTCGGGGTGGCCAGCGAGAGCGCACAGGGGCAGGCTACGACCAGCACCGACACGAAGATCCACAGCGCGCGCGAAGGGTCGATGAATTGCCAGATGATCAGCGTCAGCACCGACAGGCTCAACAAGGCCCAGATGAAGACGCGGGCGACGCGATCCGCCTGGGTCGCGATGCCGGGCCGCTCGGAAGCAGCCCGATCCATTAGCTTGCGGATCGCGGCGAGCCGGGTCGAATCCCCCACCTGGTTGATCTCGACCACGAGTGGACTGGCGATGTTGATGCTGCCACCGGTCACCACCGCACCGGGCCGCTTGGTGACCGGACGGCTCTCCCCGGTCAGCAACGCCTCGTTGGCCTGGCTTTCGCCCTCGCGCACGACGCCGTCAGCCGGGAAAACCTCGCCGGGCCTGATACGAACCAGATCGCCGGGCACCAGTTGCGACACCGGAACCCGGGTGCCTGCACTCTCGCCCGGCGCAAGACGCTCGGCGAACACCGGAATCGCCTTGCCGAGTTCCTCGACGCCGCGTACCGCCTTCTGCCGCGCCAGCATCTCGAGATAACGTCCGCACAACAACAGGAAGACGAACATCGTCACCGAATCGAAATAGACGTCCGGCCCGTTGATCAGGGTGGCGTAGACACTGAAAACGAAGGCGCTGCCGACGCCGAGGGCAACCGGTACATCCATGCCGAGCGCACGATGCTTGATATCCCGCCATGCGCGCTGGAAGAATGGTGCCGCAGAATAAAACACCACCGGCAGGGTCAGGATCAGGCTCGCCCAGCGCATCAGCATATCCGCATCGGCCGAGATGTCCCCCTCCCCCGCGATGTAGGAGGGGTAGGCATAGACCATCACCTGCATCATGCCGAAACCCGCGACGAACACCCGCCACAGCATCGAGCGGCGCTCGCGCTGCGCTATCTGCTCGGAACGCTCGGCATCGTAAGGATAAGCGCGGTAGCCGATGTGCTGGATCGCGCCAAGGATGTCGGACAGCTTGATCTGGCGCTCGTCCCAGCGCACACGGGCGCGACGTGTTGCGTAGTTCACCTCGACCAGCGTCACCCCGGGCTGCTTGGCAAGATGTTGCTCGTTGAGCCATACGCAGGCAGCACAGGTGATGCCCTCGAGAATCAGCGAGGCCTCACGCTCATGTTCGCCGATCGGTTGAACGAAGGATTTCTGGAAGTCGGGGTGGTCAAAGAGACCAAGCTCCTGGAGCTCGGCGGGCATCGCTTCCTTGACCGGCTCAGGCATCGCGTCACGATGACGATAATAGTCGGTGAGCCCACTATCCACGATCGACTGCGCGACCGCCTCACAGCCCACGCAGCACATGCGCTGGCGTACATCGTCAACCGCCACGTAAAAGCTTGACTCGGCCGGGATGGGCAGGCCGCAGTGATAACACTCCTCACTGGCGGCGGCATCCACTCCGTTCGCGAACACTGCATCTGCTGTACTGCTCATAAGCCTCTGAACCGGTTAGCTTCCGTTACACCCGGACGCAACCGGGACCCACGGTTTTTAGCACATTCCCGCAGGTTGGCCAATGAGCCAGGTCAAAGATTCGGACCGCAGCATGCATTTTGCAGCAACAAGAAAAAGGGGCCCGCGGCCCCCTGTCAACGCTCCGTCAGGGCTGGCAAGCCAGCCCTGACCTCACTTGGCCGCCATACGGATCGCGCCATCCAGACGGATCACCTCGCCATTGAGGTAAGCGTTCTCCACGATGTGTCGCACCAGCGCGGCGAACTCCGCCGGACGCCCCAGGCGCGAAGGGAACGGCACCATCTTGCCGAGGGAGTCCTGCACTTCCTGCGGCATGCCCATCAGCATTGGCGTCTCCATGACCCCCGGGGCGATGGTCATCACCCGGATGCCGGAACGCGCGAGTTCGCGCGCCACCGGTAGTGTCAAGCCGACGATGCCGGCCTTGGAAGCGGCGTAACCCGCCTGGCCGACCTGGCCGTCGTAGGCCGCCACCGAGGCGGTACTGACGATCACGCCACGCTCGCCCCCCTCGTCCGGCTCGCCCTTGCTCATGACCTCGGCGGCAAGCCGGATCATGTTGAAAGTGCCGATGAGGTTGATCGCCACGGTACGAGAGAAACTCTCGAGGCGGTGCGGGCCTTCCCGACCGACTACCTTCTCGGCCGGCGCCACGCCGGCACAATTGACCAAGCCATGCAAACCGCCGAAACCCTCTACAGCCCGCGCGACCGCAGCACACGCGCTCGCATCGTCGGTCACGTCAGTTTCGACGAACACCGCGCTGGCGCCCAGCTCGGCCGCAACCTTCTCGCCCGCCTCGCGATTGACGTCGGCAAGCACCACACGGCCCCCGGCCTCGACCAGCATGCGTCCGGTCGCCTCCCCCAGCCCGGACCCACCCCCGGTCACCACGAATACACTGTTTTCGATCTTCATTGCCATCTCCTCCGGCAGGTTCGATATCAGCCGGCGAAGATAGGATTGGTCGACGTCTCCGTCAATCAACGTATCCAACTGTATCGCCAAACGGACCACACACAGCAAAAAGGGCCGGCTTTGCGGGCCGACCCCTTTTACAGAATTGGTGCTGGTGAGAGGAATCGAACCCCCGACCTACTGATTACGAATCAGTT
>CAYTAY010000162.1:1202-3087 GCA_964435845.1 uncultured Azoarcus sp. | reverse complement strand
TGCTCTACCGACTGAGCTACACCAGCAAAGAGGGCGAAATATACCCTAGCGCCGAGGCGGCTTCAAGCACGACCCAAGGCCGAGGACCAGTAGTCGGCCCGGCTGTAGTGATTGCGAAGGTGATCGATGAGCAAGCGCACCCGCAGGGCGAGGTGCTTGCGCTGGGGAAAGACCGCATAGATCCCCATCATCGGCGCTGCGAATTCGTCCAGCACCGTGACCAGACGACCCGCGGCGAGGTCGGCCTCGACTTCCCACAACGAGCGCCAGGCCAGGCCGCGTCCGGCCAGGGCCCAGTCGTGGAGCACTGCGCCATCGTTGCACTCCAGCCGCCCGGTCACCTTCACCGTCATGACCTGGCGGTTTTCGTCGACAAACTGCCAGCCGCGCTGCTGTCCCAGTGACAGGCAGTCGAAGCGCAGCAAGTCCTCGGGGGCCTGCGGGCGGCCATGGCGGGCGAGGTAATCCGGACTGGCGACGACCACGCGGCGATTGTCGCCGAGTCGCAGGGATACCAGGCTGGAATCGGCCAGTTCGCCGATGCGGATCGCGCAGTCGATGTTCTCATTGACCAGATCGACCAGGCGGTCGCTGAGATCGAGCGTGCAGTTCACCTCCGGATTGACCTCGAGAAAGCTGCGCAGTAGCGGCGCCACATGCAGTCGTCCAAATCCCGCCGGCGCCGACACCCGTAAGTGACCGCTGGCCTTCACACCACCGAGACTCACCGAAGCCTCGGCATTCGCCAGATCGTTGAGGATGCGCTGACAGTCCTCGAGAAAGGCCGACCCCTCGAAGGTCAGCGAAATGCTGCGGGTACTGCGCACCAGCAATCTCACTCCGAGCCGCTGCTCCAGCGCATCGAGCCTCCGCCCGATCACTGCGGGGGTCACGCCTTCGGCACGGGCGGCGGCGGACAGACTGCCCCTTACCGCCACGCTGGCGAAGCTTTTGATCTGCTTGAAGGCATCCACTTTGTACTCTAGATATAAAATCGTTTTACTTATCCGCGTATTCTACGCGCAGACCAAAGGCAATAGACTAGGCGTACCTCATCAGACCTGACTACACGCCGCCTGCCATGCCATCGATCACCCCAAAAATCCGCGCGGTCATCTTCGACGCCTTCGGCACCTTGTTCGATGTGTACTCGGTCGGCGCGCTCGCCGAGCAGCTATTCCCTGGCAAAGGCGAGGCGCTGGCGGCCCTGTGGCGTCAGAAGCAGATCGAATACGCCTTCATCCGCACGCTGTCCGGGCGCTACAAACCCTTTCTCGCCGTGACCGAGGACGGCCTGGTGTTCGCCGCGCGCAAGCTCGGACTCGATCTCGACGACAGCGCACGCCGCCAGCTGATGAACCAGTACGCCTGTCTGTCGCCCTTCCCCGAGAACCTCGCGGCGCTGCGCAAGCTTCGGGAGCACGGGCTGCCGCTGGCGATCCTGTCGAACGGCACCCCCGAGATGCTCGATGTCGCGGTGCGCAGCGCCGGCATGCACGGCCTGTTCGACCGAGTGCTGTCAGTCGAGCAGGTCGGCGCCTACAAGACCCACGCCGACGCCTACGGGCTGGGGCCGGCGGCCTTCGGCTTCCCGCCGCAGGAGATCGTCTTCGTGTCGTCAAACGGCTGGGATGCAATCGGCGCGACCTGGTTCGGCTATACGAGCTTCTGGGTCAATCGCGGCAATCAACCGCCTGAACAACTCGATGTGACACCAACCGCCTCCGGCACCACGCTGGACGAGTTGCTCGATTTCATCGACCGGCGCCTGGCCGCCGGTTCCGCTTCGCAAAAAATCGCCTGAGATCTCGGGCGGATTCATTCACCCCTGTCAACCCTTTCATTCATCATCGAGGCAAGCAACATGACTTCTCGCATTCAGCAC
>CAYTAY010000162.1:0-1171 GCA_964435845.1 uncultured Azoarcus sp. | reverse complement strand
AACAACTTCAGCGACCTCGCGAACGAACTGGCGCCGAAGAACCGCGCCCTGCTCGCCGAGCGTGACCGCCTGCAGGCCGAGCTCGACGCCTGGCACCGTGCCAACCCCGGCCCGGTGCGCAACGCCGCCGGCTATCGCAGCTTTCTTGAATCCATCGGCTACCTCGAGCCGGCGCCGGTGCCGTTCAAGGTGAGCACCGCCAACGTCGACAGCGAGATCTCCAGCCAGGCCGGCCCCCAGCTCGTGGTGCCGGTGATGAACGCACGCTATGCGCTGAACGCCGCCAACGCACGCTGGGGCAGCCTCTACGATGCACTCTACGGCACCAACGCGATCGCCGAAGACGGCGGCGCCGAACGCACCGGTGGCTACAACGCGGTGCGCGGCGCCAGGGTCATCGCCTTTGCGCGCAACTTCCTGGATCAGGCTGCGCCCCTCGTATCCGGCAGTCATACTTCGGCGACCGCTTACACGATCGAGGCCGGCAAGCTGCTGGTCACGCTCGACGATGGCTCGAAGACAGCGCTTGCCCGTCCTGAACAGTTCGCTGGCTTCCAGGGCGACGCTTCGGCGCCGACCGCGGTGCTGCTCAAGAACAACGGCCTGCATTTCGAGATCCAGATCGACCGCGATCACTTCATCGGCAAGACCGATGCCGCCGGCGTCAAGGACGTGGTCGTCGAAGCCGCGATGTCCACGATCATGGACTGCGAGGACTCGATCGCCGCGGTCGACGCTGCCGACAAGATCGTCGTCTATCGCAACTGGCTCGGCCTGATGAAGGGCACGCTGGTCGACACTTTCGAAAAAGGCGGCAAGACAGTCACCCGCAAACTCAACGCCGACCGCGAATACACTGCGCCGGACGGCTCGACGCTCACGCTCCATGGTCGTTCGCTGCTTTTCATCCGCAACGTCGGCCACCTCATGAGCAACCCGGCGATCCTGCTCCAGGACGGCTCCGAGATCCCCGAGGGCATCATGGACGCGGTGTGCACCACCTTGATCGCGCTGCACGACATGCAGCGCAAGGGCAATTCGCGCACCGGCAGCGTCTACATCGTCAAGCCCAAGATGCACGGCCCGGCCGAGGTCGCCTTCGCCAGTGAGTTGTTCGGCCGTGTCGAGAAGATGCTCGGCCTGCCCGAGAGCACGATGAAGATGGGCATCA
>CAYTAY010000161.1:0-7551 GCA_964435845.1 uncultured Azoarcus sp. | reverse complement strand
CAGATGCTCAACATACTACCGGTAGTGGGTTTGGGTGGAAACCGGATAAGCACGGATCATTGAACTTGCGGCTTCAGGTGGATGACAGGGCGGGCGAGTGCTCCAAGGCCTCCTTGAGCACCGGCAGGCGCTGCATCCGTGCGGGGAAGGTGGCTTCGTCGAGCAGCGCATCGAAGGCAAGCATTCTGGTGGCCATCTCGGCGGGTGCGACCAGGTGAGCGAGTTCGTTCGCCGTTTCCTGACCGATGCGCAGCGTGAGATCGTCCGCGGTCGCCTCGAGCATCTGTTGCGAAATGCGGTATCCCACCATGCCGATGGCCCCGCCGACGACCAGGATCAGCAGCAGAAACACCGTGGAGATATGGATGTGCAGCGGAAAATTGCGCGTCATTGCGTCAGCTTGTGTGCCGATTTCGGGAAAGGGCGCCGAGCAGGATCAGGCGCGCGCGGAACACCCAGGCCGTGAATGCGAACGGGGGCTGCCGCCCTGTTCGCATTCGTGAAGCGGCCTGTTCAGTAGGCCCGGGTCGCCGGCGGTGCGACGCTGAGATTGTTGATCACGCGTTTGACACACTTCACGCTCTCCGCGGCGAGGCCGGCCGCCTTCTGCTCGGTCGCGCTGTCGACGAGTCCCCACAGCTGAACCTCGCCTTCCGCGACCACGAAGTTGATGCGACCACCGGCCAGGCCGGCCTTGCGGGTCAGCTCCTGCGTCACCTTGTCGCGTAGAGTCAGGTCGTCGTCCGAACCGGCGGCGTCGTCCTGGTAGGCGACCGCAAAACCCTGCAGCAGGTTGGCGCGGCTGACGATGCCGACCAACTTGCCGTCCCTGACGACCGGCACCCGCTTGATGTGATGCTTTTCCAGCGTCTGCGCGATCCTGTACAAAGGGGTCTCGTCGGAGATCGTGACCGGATCGCGGCTCATGATGTCCGCTGCCTTGTGTCCGTGCGAGCGGATGTAGCTCTCCGCGTCATTCGAGCCGGAGAACAAGGCGCCCAACCACCACGAGTCGCGCTTGTCGGTCTTTTCTCGACCCGGCGCATCAGATCGCCTTCGCTGACGATGCCGACCACGCGCTGGTCGGCGGTGACTACCGGGAGCGCGCTGATGCGATGCTGGATCAGCAGTTCGACGATCTGGCGCACCTCGGTATCGGGTGACACGGTGATGACGTTCCTCGTCATGACATCAGCGGCTTGCATTCGGGTTCTCCTCGTCGCTGTTCGTGATTCCACGAAACCTGGAATTCAACGCTTGTGTTGGAATTCTACTGTCGGGATGACGATTGTGCTCATGATTCTTGACCGGCCGTCAGCGTTCGGCGCATGTGTGCGTCTCGCGGGCCTCTGGCCGGGTCGGCGCCCGGGCTCAGGCGCCGAGCTCGATCGCGCCCTCGGCCACCAGTATCGCGATGTCGGTCTCCGAGTAGCCGTGCTGTTCGAGCACTTCCCGGGTGTGCTGGCCCAGTGTCGGCGCCGGTCTGCGCACGCCACCGGGCGTTTCGCTGAACTTGATCGGCAGGCCGATGGTCCGTGTGCGCCCGGCGCGCGGGTGATCGACCTCGACCACCATGTCGCGGGCGAGGGTCTGCGGGTCGGCGGCCATCGCCCCGATGTCGTTGATCGGACCGGCCGGGATGCCGGCCTCGTCGAGTGCCGCGAGCCAGGCGGAGGTGCTGCGCTCCTTCAGGTGCACCGCGAGCAATTGCGCGAGCGCGTCGCGATTCGCCATGCGGTCGCTGTTCGTGGGAAAGCGCGGATCCGTGATGAGTTCCGGCGCATCGACCAGCGTGGCGATCCGCTCCCAGTTGGCCTGGTTGGCACCGCCGATGTTGATCCAGCCGTCGCGGGTCGGGAAAGCCTGGTACGGTGCGGCGAGCACATGCGCCGAGCCGGTCGGTGCGGGCGAACGGCCGGTCGCGAAGTAGATCGCCGATTGCCAGTAGGTCTGCTGGATGCCCGCCTCCATCAGCGAGGTGTCCACCAGCTGCCCCTGGCCGGTCTTCAGGCGGTGCACGTAGGCGGACACGATTCCGAGCGCGGCCAGGATGCCGGCATTGATGTCGGTCACCGGCGGGCCGGCCTTGACCGGAGCGCCGCCCGGTTCCCCGGTGATGCTCATGATGCCGGACACCCCCTGTGCGATCAGGTCGAAGCCGCCCTTGTCGGCATAGGGGCCGGTCAGGCCGTAGCCGGAGATCGAACACCAGATCACGGCCGGATTGATCCGTTGCAGGGTTTCGTAGCCGACCCCGAGCTTGTCCAGCGCACCCTTGCGATAGTTCTCGAGCAGCACGTCGGCGTCCGCGACCAGGCGCTTCAGCACGGCCCTTCCGCCCGGCGTCTTGAGGTTGATCGCGATCGAGCGCTTGTTGCGGTTCAGCATCATGAACGCTGCCGATTCGCCATTGACCTGCGGCTCGGCATAGCGTCGGGAGTCGTCGCCACCGGGTATCTTTTCGACCTTGATCACGTCCGCGCCCATGTCGGCGAGCAGGTTGCCGCAGGTCGGACCGGCCATGATCTGCGCCAGTTCGAGGACCTTGACACCGGTCAGCGGGCCGTGGCGGGGAGGTGTTTCGTTCATCGTGTTCACTTGCCTTTCCAGTCGGGGGTTCGTTTGGCGATGAAGGCGGCCACGCCTTCATGGAAGTCTTCGCTGCCGTAGCACTGGCGCAGCAGGTCGTCGCCGGCCGGCAGCTGACCGGACACCAGCCGGCGCAGGCCTTCCTTGATCGTCGCCTGGGTGACCGGCGCGAGCGTTGCGAGCCGCCCGGTCAGCGCCGCGACCGCGGTGTCGATCTCGTCCGGTGCATGCACGGCGAACGCGTAGCCGCAGGCGAGCGCCTCGTCCGCGTCTATCGTGTCGGCCAGCATCAGCATGCGCTTGACCCGTGCCTGGCCGAAGGCGGCGAGCAGCCGGGCGAGGTTGGCGACCGACCGCGTGTTGCCCAGCGTGCGCGCGATCGGCACACCGAAGCGGGCCTCGCGCGACACGATCCGGAAGTCGCAGGCGGTCGCGATCGCCAGGCCGCCACCGACGCACCAGCCGTCGACCACAGCCACGGTCGGCTGCGGCAGCGATTCGAGCAGTCCGATGCAGGCGTCTATCCGCCGCTCGTAGGCGACACCGTCGTCGCCGCTACCGAAGTCGGCGAACTGCGCGATGTCGGTGCCGGCGACGAAGGCCGGGCCGCCGGCACCGCGCAGCGTGACGACCCTGACCGCGTGGTCGTCGCGCAGCCGGGCCACATGTTCGCCGAGTTCCTGGTACATCCGCCAGGTCATTGCATTGCGCGCGGCAGGCCGGTCGAACAGGATTGCCGCCGTGCCGACCGCGATCTTCAGGTGGACGCTTCCATCGCTCATCATCTGTGCTCCAGGGTGCTCAACGATAGAAGTACTCGACCAGGAACATCGGAATCTCCGGCACGTAGGTCACCATCATCAGCAAAAAGACCAGCACGCCGATGAAGGGCAGGTTCACCTGGGTGACCTTCCACATGTCGGCCTTCGCGATCGAGCAGGCGGTTGCCAGCACCGAGGCCACCGGTGGCGTCTGCTGACCGATGCCGAGGTTCAGCGTCACGATCAGGCCGAAGTGCACCGGATCGATGCCGACCGCGTGGATCAGCGGCAACACGATCGGCACGATCAGGATGATGGCCGCGGCCGAATGCAGGAACAGGCCGGCCAGCAGGAAGAACACGTTCAGCATCATCAGAACGTAGTACTTGTTGTCGGTCAGCGAGGTCATCCACGCCGCGATCTGCTGCGGCATCTGCAGTTCGGTCAGCAGGTGGCCGAGCAGGGCCGAGGAAGCGACCAGCAGCATCACGACCGCGGTCTGGATGCCGCCGTCGAGCATCGAGTCATACAGATGCTTCCAGTCGAGCTCGCGATAGATCACGCCGCCGATGAACAGCGCGGCCAGCACCGCCAGCGCGGCACCCTCGGTCGCGGTGACCCATCCGCCGAAGATGCCGCCGAGGATGATGATCGGCAGCAGGAAGGCCCAGCCGGCTTCCTTCGCGGTCTTCCTCAGTTTCTGCCAGCTGAAGACCTCCTCGACCGGGTAGTTGTAGCGGCGCGCATACCAGTACGCGAGACCGAACATCATCAGCCCGCCCAGCACGCCCGGCACGATGCCCGCGACGAAGATCTGCACCACCGAGGCGTCCGCCATCACCGCGTACAGGATCATCGGGATCGACGGCGGGATGATCACCGCGAGGGTGGCCGATGAGGAGGTCACGGCTGCGGCGAACTCCTTCGGATAGCCTTTCTTCTTCATCGCAGGGATCAGGATCGAGCCCATCGCGGCGACGTCGGCCACGGCCGAGCCGGAGATCTCGGCAAAGAACAGCGACGTACCGATGTTGACCATCGCAAGACCACCCTTGATGCAGCCGAAGATCGCCGAAGCGAATGCGATCAGGCGCCGCGACAGGCTGGACGAATTCATGATCGCGCCAGCCAGGATGAACAGTGGAATAGCCAGCAGCGGAAAATTGGTGGCGCCCGAGAACATCGTGATCGCCGCCGACAGCAGCGAGTCCATGCCATGCGTCGAGATCATCGCAACCATCGCGACCACGCCGAGGGCGACGCCGATCGGTACGTTGATCAGAATCAGGGCGAGCAGCCCGAAGAACATGAGAACGCCGATCATTTTTTCAATGCCTCCAGCAACTCTCTTTCCTCGGCATCTACGATGCCCTTGCCGCGTGCCTGTTGCAGCACTTCGGGAAGACTCAACAGTTGCGCGAGAATGAACAGGGTCGCGCCAATCGGAATGACGGACTGGGTCAGGCGTGTCGAAATGTTTGGCATGCTGACCATGGTGTCGCCCTCGAGAATGATCAGCACCTGAAGGCCGTACCACGCCAGCAACGCGAAAAAAGCGATGATGATCACCTCTGCGATCAGCACGATCGGCACGCGCAAAGCGGGTTTGAATGAATTGACCAGGCCCGGAAAACCAATGTGGGCGCGCTTCAATGCGGCGAGCGCAGCGCCGTAGTAGGTGAGCCAGGCCAGCAGGATGGAAGCGCCTTCGTCGTACCAGACGAGGGGCCAACCCATTTTCCGGTAGAACACGCCCAACAGCACGACGACCGCGAGCGTGCCAAGCAGCGTGATGACGATGGTGGTCAGCAGCCGGTCGAACACGTTTCTGAGTGTTGAAAACACCTTCATCAATCCTGTCAGTTGTATCGGGATAACAAGAAGGGCAGCAGCAGGTGTCCCGGACCGCCATGCTGTCGGCCGGGACGTCCACCCAAAGGCGGGGGGCAGGAAAGAAGGACTTACATGCCTTGGCCGAGTGCGATTGCCTTGGTCACGAGTTCGCCGCCGACCGGGACTTCCTTGCCGAACTCTTCATAGACTGCAGCGCTGGCTGCGATGAAGGCGTCCTTGTCCGCTTCGTTGACTGCGACGCCGGCTGCGGCGATGCGATCGAGCAATTCATCATCCAGACGCGCAGCAGTCTCGTAGACGAAGACCTGGGTTTCCTTCGCGGTCTGCTCCAGAATTTCGCGTACGTCCGCCGGCAATGCATTCCAGCGGCGCAGGCCGGTGGTCAGGTAGGCGGGCGTATAGACATGGCCGGTCAGCGAGATGAGCTTCTGCACTTCCTGGAACTTGGAGGAGTAGATCTGGGTGAAGGGGTTTTCCTGGCCATCCATCACGCCGGTCTGCAATGCCACGAAGACCTCGGACAAGGCCATCGGCGACGGATTGGCTCCGTAGGTTTGGAACATCTTCACGCGCCACACGCCCTGCGGCACGCGCAATTTCATGCCGGCCAAATCCTCGGGTTTGACGATCGGGCGCACGTTGTTGGTGATGTGGCGGAAACCGTTCTCCCACACAGCGAGGATCTTGTAGCCACGTTCCTCGACCATGGGAGCGAGGGTCGGCCACAGGATTTCCTGCTCGATCTTGTTCATGTGTTCGCGGTTCTTGACCAGGTAGGGCATTTCGAACATGCCGAATTCACCCACTGTCGAGGTCATCACGGTCGACGGTATTGCCAACTCCAGCGTGCCAAGGCGCAATTTCTGCATCATTTCGGCGTCGCTACCTTGCTGGCTGGAGCCGAATACGACGACCTGGGCCTTGTCGCCGAGGCGCTCGTTGGCGATGCGGGCGAACTCGTTTGCCGATTGCTCGAACAAGGAGCCCGGCCCGCCCACATGGCCGAGGCGGATCTGCATTTGCGCATGGGCTACGGTGGTCAAACCGACAGCGGCCATCGTGACGAGCCCGGCGGTGATGATTTTCTTCATCTTGAACATGGTGTTGTCTCCTCTAGTTATGGTCATGCTCGTTCTTGCTACAGTCGCGCCTACTTGCCCGAGCGCGATTCACTCCAGACCATCGCTCAAGCGGCGGCCTTCAGTCCCGATTGCTGGAGGTGTGCAGAGAAATAATCCATCGCCGCCTGCACGCCACTGCCGGCAAGCGGAATGCCGAAGAGCTTCATGCCCATCTCCACGCCCGACAAGGTGGCCATGAGTGTCAGATCATTGCAGTCACCGAGATGGCCGATGCGGAACATGCGCCCCTTGACTTTGCCCAGACCGGCGCCCAGCGAAAGATCGAATCGTTCGTAAATCAGTTTGCGCAGTGCGTCCGCATCGACGCCTTCTGGTGTGATTACGCCGGTCAGAACCGGAGAGTAGACCTTCGGGTCGGCACACTGAATCGGCAGCCCCCACGCATTGACCGCGGCGCGCACGCCTTCGGCCCAGCGCAGATGGCGGGCGAACACCGCATCGAGGCCGTTCTCGAGCAACATCTCGACCGCTTCGTGCAGGCCATAGAGCAGGTTGGTGTTCGGGGTATAGGGCCAGTAGCCGGTCTTGTTGTTTTCGACAATCTCGTCCCAGGCCCAGAAGGCCTTGGGCAGTCTTGCGGTTCGGCTGACTTCCAGTGCCTTCGGAGAAAGCGCGTTGAAGCTGATGCCGGGCGGCAACATCAAGCCTTTCTGGGAACCGCTGATGGTGACGTCCACACCCCATTGATCATGGCGGTAGTCGGCACATGCGAGGCCGGAGATCGAATCGACTATCAGCAAGGCCGGATGGCCGGCGGTGTCGATCGCGCGACGTACCGCGGCGATGTCCGACGTGGCGCCGGTGGAGGTTTCATTGTGGACGATGCAGACCGCCTTGATACGGTGCTCAGTGTCCCGGGCGAGCCGCTCCTCGATCAGTTGGGCCTCAACCCCACACCGCCAATTAGTCGGCAGCCCCGTTGCGTCCTTGCCCGGCCGCGCAAGGAACTCCGTTTCGAGGCCGAGGCGGGTGGCCATCTTCTGCCACAGGGATGCGAAATGACCGGTCTCGTACATCAGCACCAGATCGCCGGGACTCATCGTGTTGGTCAATGCGGCTTCCCAGGCGCCGGTGCCGGAAGCCGGGTAGATCACCACGGGATGGCGGGTCTGGAAGATTTTCTGGATGCCGGCGAGAACCTGAAGTCCGAGTGAGAGCCTGTGAAAATATCTCTCCTTCCCTGCGTTTTCCCAGCGCGCCTCCCG
>CAYTAY010000160.1:0-7570 GCA_964435845.1 uncultured Azoarcus sp. | reverse complement strand
TGCCGGGTGGTGTGGGAGGGGAACGGTCAGGTACACTGGCCGCCCCTATCCCGATGGTGCGCCCAGGAACCTTCGGCACCTGCCGCGGTCGTATTTGGGCCAACATTGTTTCTGGGGTAGAATCCGCGTCACCCCATTGTGCCACCCTCTGGCACCTGGTCGGCCGACCGCCATCAAGCGTTTCTCGTCGGCCGTGAGCATCGATGAGTCGCCCCTTTCACCCGACACCTGCCGTGGGCAGACCGATCGGTGACGGCGTGACGACCAAACAACAGGAGGACTAGCATGAGTGCGCAGTTGAAACCGCTTGTGTGGCAGCCGACGATTGAGTTTGCGAGCAACTACGAGAAGGTGCCGTTCAAGGTCTACACCCAGCGGGACCTCGAGCGAATCGAAGCGCTGAGCCGACTCACTAAGGAACAGCGTTTCGAGATGAAGGTGGTCTCTACGGTGCTGCCGTTTCGCGTCAATCAGTACGTCATCGACGAACTGATCGACTGGCGTCATGTTCCGGCCGACCCGATCTTTCAGCTCACCTTCCCCCAGCGGGGCATGCTCGCTCCGGAGCACTTCGCCCGGGTCGCCAGCTTGTTGCGAGACGGTGCGGACAAGGCGACACTCGATGCGGCAGTGAGCGAGATCCGGCTCGAGCTGAATCCGCACCCAGCGGATCAAATGGAAATGAACATGCCGCGGAACGAGGCGGGCAACCGGCTCGACGGGATTCAGCACAAGTATCGTGAAACCGTGCTGTTCTTCCCCAGCCAGGGGCAGACCTGCCACAGCTATTGCACCTTCTGCTTCCGGTGGGCACAGTTCATCGGCGACAAGGACCTGCGCATCGCGAGCTCCGAGGCCGAGAGTCTCCATGCCTACCTGCGTGCGCATCCCGAGGTGACCGACCTGCTGGTGACCGGCGGGGATCCGATGGTGATGAAGGCCAAGTATCTTGCGCACTATCTCGAACCGCTGTTGCGACCCGAGTTCGACCACATCCAGACGATCCGCATCGGTACCAAGGCGCTGGCCTTCTGGCCGCACCGTTTCCTCGGAGCGGATGACGCCGACGACCTGATCCGCCTGCTCGAACGCCTCGTCGAGGGCGGCAAGCAGGTTGCGGTGATGGCCCACTACAACCACTGGAAGGAGCTCGATACCGAGGCGGCGCAGGCCGCGATCCGGCGAGTGCGGGGTACTGGCGCAGTGATCCGGGCTCAGGGTCCGCTGATCGCCCACATCAACGACGACCCGGCGGTGTGGGCGAAGATGTGGAAGCTTCAGGTCAAGCTTGGCATCGTGCCGTATTACATGTTCGTCGAGCGCGATACCGGTGCGCGGCACTATTTCGAGGTGCCGCTGGTGCGTGCCTGGCAAATCTACCGTGAGGCGATGCAGCAGGTGTCCGGCCTCGCACGTACCGCCCGGGGGCCCAGTATGAGCGCGAGTCCCGGCAAGGTCGAGATCCAGGGGGTCACCGAGGTGGCCGGTGAGAAAGTGTTGGCCCTGCGTTTCATCCAGGGACGAAATCCCGATTGGGTGCAACGGCCGTTCTTCGCCAAGTACGATGAACAGGCGTCGTGGTTGAACCATCTCGCGCCTGCCTTTGGCGATGAGAAGTGGTTCTGGCAGGATGAGTACGACGCGATCCGCAACGAGAAGGTGGCGGTGGCGAAGAACTGACGGGTTACCGATGCGCTGACCCGAACAAGAAGGGCGACCCCGCGGGGCCGCCCTACTTGTTAGGGAAGCGCTGATTCATTCCCGACCGTTCGGGCTGAGCCTGTCGAAGCCCTTGATCTTCTATGGAATGCCCTTCGACAAGGCTCTCCTGAGCGCAGCCGAAGGGCTCAGGGCGAACGGGTTTATTCACCGTTTCCTTAGATGGTTGCAGGCCTGTCAGCCACCCATCTTGTCGAAAGCCTCGACGACTTCCGGCGGCGCCTGCACCAGTTCGATCAGCACGCCTTCACCGCCGATCGGGAACGCCTCGTTGCCCTTGGGGTGCATGAAAGCGATGTCGTAACCGGCCGCCCCCTTGCGGATACCACCGGGGGCAAAGCGCACGCCGTTGGCGCTGAGCCACTCTACAGCCGTTGGCAGGTCATCCACCCACAGGCCGACATGGTTGAGCGGCGTGGTGTGTACTGCTGGTTTTTTCCCGGCATCGAGCGGTTGCATGAGGTCGACTTCGACCTTGAACGGACCCTTGCCGATGACGCAGATGTCTTCATCGACGTTTTCGCGCTCGCTGATGAAATTGCCGGTGACGTCGAGCCCGAGCATGTCCACCCACAAGGTGCGCAAACGGTCCTTGCTCGGACCGCCGATTGCGATCTGTTGAATGCCGAGAATGCGGAAGGGACGTGCGGACATGTGTGCGACCTCGCGCTGAAATCAATAATTATGAATTATAACAATCCTGGAGCAGGAAGTGCCAACACCTCGACCACCCGATCCAGACTGGCAGTGACATTCTCCCCCGCGCTACCGCAACTGTTTCTGCGCTGTAGGAGCCCGGCTTTGCCGGGCGATTAGGTCGCCGTACCCGCGCCGAGCGCTGCATCGCCCGGCTTTGCCGGGCTCCTGCGATGGCATGCCAAGCCAGATGGCATTCACGCGATTGCCCTGGCTCACGGCGCTGGATGCCATGTTCACTCCCAGTTGACCTGGGTGGAGAGCAGGTAGCCGGCACCGTAGACTGTTTTGATCAGGCGCGGATCCTGAGGGTCGTCCTCGAGCTTGCGGCGCAGGCGGGAGATGCGCACATCGATGCTGCGGTCGAAGGGGTCGAGATCGCGTTCGCCAAGCAACTGCTCGCGACTCAGGATGCGGTTTGGGCGTGCGAGCAGGGTAAGCAGGAGTGTTGCCTCGGCCGCCGATAGGTTGATTTCGCTGCCATCGGGACGGATCAACGCATGACGACCCTTGTCGAAAGTCCAGTCGCCGAAGCGTGCAATATTGCGTTCCGTCGGGCTGGTCTCCACCGCCGAGGCGCGCTGGTAGCGGCGCAGGATGGAGCGTACCCGCGCGACCAGCTCGCGCGGCTCGAAGGGTTTGACGATGTAGTCGTCCGCGCCGAGTTCCAGACCCAGTACGCGATCGGTGACGTCGTTGCGGCCGGTGAGAATGAGCACCGCGCAAGGGTTGCCTTCCTGCAGCTCGCGCACGACCTGCATGCCGTCCATGTCGGGCAGGCCCAGGTCAACGATGCACAGCTCGGGCGTGGCCCGTTGCGCGCGCTCAAGCAACTGCCGCCCGGTGCTCACGTGTTCGCAGCGGAATCCGTATTCGCTGAGGCTGCTACAGATCAGCTTGCCGATATCGGGCTCATCCTCGAGCACCAGGATGGTTGCGGGACTGGCGTCGGTAGCGGTCATCGCGTTTCTTCCGTCTGAGGTTCGAGCGCACAGAGCGCTCGTTCGAGTTGTCCGCGCGCAAAGGGTTTCCGAAGTATCGGCACATCCAGGTCGGCAATGTCGGCTAGCACGTCGTCGTCGGCATACCCGGTGATCAACAGCACCGGAAAATCCCTGCGCAGGCTGCGTGCGTGACGGGCGAGTGCGCTGCCACCGGTAGTGCCGGGCATCACTGCGTCAGTGATGAGCACCGCGATCTCGGGCACGTTATCGAGCAGGGCAGCGGCCTCGCGGCCGTTTGAGGCTTCAATTACCGGATAGCCGAGCGTTGTGAGTTCCAGGCGTATTATGCGCCGTACTTCAGGCTCGTCCTCTACGAGCAGCACCGGCTTGCGGACTGCTTGCTTGTTCACTCTTTCACTGGGTGCCTCCGATTCCGACGCCTCGGGTGCTGCGCAGCGGGGCAGCACGAAGGTGACCGTCGTACCATCGCCCGGCTTGCTGCGAATGCGAATGTTTCCCCCCGATTGCCGCACGAAGCCGTAAACCATCGACAGGCCCAGTCCGCTGCCACGTCCAAAAGGTTTGGTGGTGAAGAACGGTTCGAACAGGCGGGGCAGGGACTCGTCATCGATGCCCGAACCGCTATCGGCGATATCGATCTGAACGTACTGGCCCGGTGGCAATTCGACCAGTTTGGCGAGGCTGTCGGCGAGTTCGCGACACGACACGGTGATCACGAGGTTGCCACCGTTCGGCATTGCGTCACGCGAATTCAGGGCAAGATTGAGCAGCGCGTTCTCGAGTTGGTGGGGGTCGGCAAAGACATGGGCCGGCTCGTCGGGCAAGCGCGTGCGGATGTCCACGTTCTCGGGCAGAGAGCGGGTGAGAAGCTGCAGCATGTTCTGCACCAGCGTCCCCACCTCGACCGCGCTGGGCTCGAGCGCTTGCCGTCGGGAAAAGGTCAGCAATCGCTTGATCAATTCCGCGCCCCGTTGGGCGGCATGCAGCGCCGGGCTGACGAATTCCCGGTTGAGGTCGTGCGATGGCGTGCGCTCCTGCAACGCAGACAGGTTGCCGATGATGATCGAGAGCAGGTTGTTGAAGTCATGCGCGAGCCCGCCGGTGAGCTGGCCCACGGCTTCCATTTTCTGCGCCTGGATCAACGCGGCCTGGTGCGCCTTTTGCTCGGTGATGTCGATCGACAGCACAAAGAAGCCGATCACCTCCGCGCTGCCGTCCAGCTCCGGTACCACGACGCTGCGGGCGTACACTGTGCGCTTGCTGTTCAAGGCCCTGGCGTACTCGTAGCTGACGCGCTCGCCCTGCTTGGCCTTGATCAGATGCGGGACGATCTGGGCATACGATTTTTCGCCGAAGACTTCGGCGATGGACTTCCCGACAAGCGCCTCTTTGTCCAGTCCGAACCACTCGGCGTAACCCCTGTTCGCGAACTGGTAGATCTCGTCGCGGCCGACATAGGCGATCAGCGCCGGGATCGAATCGATGATGAGGCGCAGGCGTGCTTCGGAGCGGCGCAGTGCATCGGCGATCTGGTCGATCTCGGCGTTGGCGTGGGCGAGGCGCGCGTTGGCGTTCTCCAGATCCCGGGTGCGGGCGCTGACACGCGCTTCGAGAATGGCGTTCTGTTGCTGGATGACCTCTTCGTAGCGGCGCTGGTTGGTGATGTCGGTCCACAACGAGACAAAGCCCAGGTTGGGGATCGGCACCCCGCGTACCGCCAGTATCCGTCCATTGGGCCGGGTCCGTTCGATGTAGTGTGGCTGGAACGCGTGCACCGCCGCCATGCGCTCGGAGATCATCGTTTCGACGTCGCCATCTCCATACTCCCCGCGTGTTGCGTTGAAGCGCACCAGTTCTTCGAATGGCAGACCGACCTTCAGCAGGCTCTCGGGGAAGTCGAGCAGGCGAAGCAGTGCCTTGTTCCAGGTCACGAGTTTTGGCGTGGCGTCGAATACCGCAATCGCCTGATCGAGCAGGTCGAGTCCGGCCAGCAGCAAATCGTAGCGTCGTCGCTGCTCTGAGGTCTGGTTGTCGGTCGTAGTGGGTGTCATGGCGGGCGAGTGGAAGCGCCACAGGGCGCATGTGGCCGTCGTTTCGAGGGTGTCACAATTCGATACATTGCGCAAACAGTTGCGCAAACATGGCTTGCGAGACTCTCGAAGCACAAAGCACGACTGTGGCGCACCCTCATGGGTTCCACGGCAAGAAAATACGAAGCGAACAAGGGATCCCGCCAGCCGCCTTCAGCAAGGCTGTCGAGATACGGAGATCAAACCAAAGGAGGAACAGGGTATGTCCGACACCAGCGGGCAAGCCGCGCTCGACACCTTTCCGCGTCTGCTGATGCACCACGCCGCAGTGCGGCCCAACAGGCCGGCCATGCGCGAAAAAGAATATGGCATCTGGCAAACCTACAGCTGGGCCGAAGTGGCCGAGAACGTGCGAGCGATTGCCTGCGGGCTGGCGGAGCTCGGGTTCCGGCGCGGCGACCGGCTGGCCATCATTGGCGACAACCGGCCGCGCCTGTACTGGTCGGTCGCCGCCTGCCAGTGCCTCGGCGGCATTCCGGTCCTGCTTTACCAGGACGCGGTGGCCGACGAGATGGCCTATGTGTTGCAGGATGCCGAGATCAAGTTTGCCGTGGTCGAGGATCAGGAACAGGTCGACAAGATGTTCGAGATCCTGCCTGAAGTGCCGTTCATGGAGCACGTGGTCTACGATGATCCGCGCGGCATGCGTCACTATACCCAGACCATGATCAAGGGCTTGGACGAGTTGCAGGAGATGGGTCGCATCCACGACCGAAACCAGAGTGATTTCCTCGACGCCGAGATTGCCAAGGGCGCGAGCGATGACATCTCGGTCATGCTCTACACCTCGGGCACCACCGGCAAGCCCAAGGGCGTTTGTCAAACGCACGGCGCCTTCATCGCCGCCGCCCAGGGGGGCACCGAGTTCGACAAGCTCACCGAGAACGAGGACATCCTCTCGTACCTGCCGATGGCCTGGGTGGGAGATCACCTGTTTTCCTTCGCGCAGGCGATGTACACGGGCTTCACGATCAACTGCCCCGAGTCGGGCGAAACCGTGATGACCGATCTGCGCGAAATCGGGCCGACCTACTACTTCGCGCCACCGCGGGTATTCGAGAACCTGCTCACTACGGTGATGATCCGCATGGAGGATGCCGGGACGATCAAGCGCAAGATCTTCTCGCACTTCATGGATGTCGCCCGCCGCTGCGGCGCCGATCTGCTCGATGGCAGGCCGGTCTCGGGGGCCGACCGCTTCCAATACTGGCTTGGCAATCTGCTGGTCTATGGGCCGCTGAAGAACGTGCTCGGCATGAGCCGGGTGCGCGTGGCCTACACTGCGGGGGCGGCGATCGGGCCGGACCTGTTCCGCTTCTATCGCTCGATTGGCATCAACCTCAAGCAGCTCTACGGCCAGACTGAAACCTGCGCCTACGTGTGCCTGCAGCCCGACGGCGAGATCAAGCTCGATTCGGTCGGCAAGCCCGCACCGTTCGTCGAGGTCAAGCTCGCCGACAACGGTGAGATTATGGTCAAGGGTCCAATGCTGCTCAAGGCCTATTACAAGCGTCCGGACGCGACCGCCGAGTCGCTCAACGAAGACGGCTATTTCATGACAGGCGACGCCGGCTTCTTCGACGAGGACGGGCACCTCAAGATCATCGACCGCGCCAAGGACGTCGGCAAGCTCACCGACGGTTCGATGTTCGCGCCCAACTTCATCGAGAACAAGCTCAAGTTCTTTCAGCATGTGAAAGAGGCGGTCGCCTTCGGCAACGAGCGCGACTTCGTCACCGCCTTCATCAACATCGATCTCGAGGCCGTCGGCAACTGGGCCGAGCGAAAAGGCCTGGCCTATGCCGGCTATACCGATCTCGCCCAGCAGGATGCGGTGTACAACCTGATCCGGGAGGGTATCGAGCAGGTCAATGCCGACCTCGCCAACGATCCGATGATGAGCACGTCGCAGATCAAGCGCTTCCTGATCCTGCACAAGGAGCTGGATGCGGACGACGGCGAGCTCACCCGCACCCGCAAGGTGCGCCGCAAGTTCATCATGGAGCGTTACGGTGTGCTGATCGACGCGCTCTACGAGGGCAAGCCGAGCCAGTACATCGAGACCGAAGTCAAATACGAAGACGGCCGCGCCGGCAAGAT
>CAYTAY010000159.1:2488-7573 GCA_964435845.1 uncultured Azoarcus sp. | reverse complement strand
CGAGAATCCGGCTCGCCATGCGCTCCGGGTGGAACTCCTCGAGACCGGAGAGCTTCTCGCCGACACCGGCGAACTTCAGCGGCTTGCCGGTGACATGACGCACCGACAGCGCCGCGCCGCCGCGAGAGTCGCCATCGAGCTTGGTCAGCACGACACCAGTGAGCGGCAATGCCTCGTTGAAGGCCCGCGCGGTATTGACCGCATCCTGGCCAAGCATCGCATCGACCACGAAAAGGGTCTCCACCGGCTTGACCGCCGCATGAAGATCCTTGATCTCGACCATCATCGCCTCGTCGATGGCGAGGCGACCGGCGGTGTCGAGCAATACCACGTCGTAGTAGTGGGTGCGTGCGTACTCGAGCGCCTTGCGGGCGATATCCACCGGCTTCTGATCGGCGGCCGACGGAAAGAAATCGATCCCGGCCTGGCCCGCTACGGTGCGCAACTGCTCGATCGCCGCCGGACGATAGACGTCGGCCGACACTGCAAGCACCTTCTTCTTCATCCGCTCGCGCAAAAGCTTGCCGAGCTTGCCGGTGGTGGTGGTCTTGCCGGCACCCTGCAGGCCTGCCATCAACACCACCGCCGGGGGCTGGGCCGAGAGGTCGAGCCCAGTGTGGGCTCCCCCCATCAAGGCCTTGAGCTCATCATGCACCACGCCGACCAGCGCCTGGCCCGGCGTCAGCGAACCAATGACCTCCTGGCCGACCGCCTTTTCCTTGATCCGGGCGATCAGATCCTTGACCACCGCCAGCGCGACGTCGGCCTCGAGCAGCGCCATGCGCACCTCGCGCAGCGCGTCCTGGATGTTGTCCTCGGTGAGACGGGCCTGACCACGTAGGGTCTTGACGACTTTCGAGAGCCGCTGGGTAAGGTTGTCGAGCATGGTTTCCGCTTGCTTGAGTGGGGCCGAACAGGCGCCGTCCATCGAGACCCGGCGCGACGACGGTAATGCGCCGGCAGATACCCGCGCAGTCGAACATTCAAATTTTCCAGATGAGTCCGGCCTGGAGTACACTTGGCCAATCTATGTACGTCATTCTACTTCATCTGACTGCGGCCCTGCTCTACGGGGCGCTCGGGTTATGGTTCTGGCGCTCCTGCATGCGTGAGCCCGCATCGGCGCGTCGCCAGTGCATGAGCACCAACGAGCGCACCGTACTCCTTGGCGCCCTCATCGTGCATGGCCTGGCCATCCATGCCACGATGTTCTCCGGCGACGACATGCGTTTCGGCTTCGGACTCGCGGTATCGCTCATCGTCTGGCTTGCGGTGTGCTTCTACTGGATCGAAACCTTCTACGCACGACTCGAGGGGCTATACGCCCTTGTGCTGCCAGCCGGCCTCATCGGCAGCCTGCTGCCGCTTCTTTTTCCTGGTCCGCATGTACTGATCAACGCGGCCTCGCCCGCGTTCCGGGTGCATTTCATCATCGCGATGCTCGCCTACAGCCTGTTCACGCTTGCTGCGCTGCACGCCATGCTGATGGCGGTGGCCGAGCGCCAACTGCACAGCGGGCGTCTCAGCCGCACCATCGCCAACCTGCCACCGCTGCTGACGATGGAGTCGCTGCTGTTCCGTCTCATCAGCATCGCCTTCGTCCTGCTTACGCTCACCTTGGCCTCCGGTATCGTGTTCTCCGAAACCCTGTTCGGCCAGGCTTTCCGGTTCGACCACAAGACCGTGTTCGCAATCACCTCCTGGCTGCTTTTTGGTGCCCTGCTGTTCGGACGACGGGTGTGGGGCTGGCGCGGTCGCGTCGCGCTGCGCTGGACGCTGGCAGGCTTCATCGCGCTGGTGTTCGCATACATCGGCAGCCGTTTCGTCGTCGAAGTGCTGCTGGACCGCATCGGCCTGATGTGACAAGCGGAAGCCGAGTTTTGTGGATACCCTCTCTCTAAGTACGCAGTTCGGCGCGCTGGCGGTACTGCTAGTGGCCTCCGGCCTGTCATCGATGACCGAGACCGTCATGATGGCATCCAACCGCTACCGCCTGAAAGCGCTGGCAAGCAACGGCCACCGCGGCGCACGTCTCGCGGTCGAACTCCTGGCCAAGACCGACCGCCTGCTCGGTGTCGTCCTGCTGTTCAACAACCTGGTCAACGTGGCCGCTGCCACCCTGGCCAGCGTCATCACCATCCATCTGGTGGGCGAGGAAGGCTGGGCGCTGGCGGCCGGCACCGTGCTGCTGACCTTCCTCATCCTGGTCTTCTCCGAGATCACGCCCAAGGTCATAGGCGCACACCATGCCGACCGGCTGGCACTGATCGTGAGCTATCCGCTCACCGCGCTGCTCAAGATCTCCTATCCAGCGGTGTGGTTCGTCAATCTCTTCGTGTCGGGGATACTCAAGCTGGTTCGTCTGCAGCCCACCGGGCAGGTCGCCTCCCAGCTGTCGATTGAGGAGTTGCGCTCGATGGTGCTCGAATCCGGCCAGTACATCCCGAAGAAGAACCGCGACATCCTGATCAACCTTTTCGATCTGGAACACATCACCGTCGAGGACGTGATGACTCCCCGCGGCGCAATCGAGAGCATCGACCTGCGTTTGCCCGCCGACGAAATCCGCAAGCAGATCGCCACCTGTTACCACACCCGCCTCCCGGTGCTCGACGGCGACAACGAACAGGTCATCGGCGTGCTCCACCTGCGGCGCATGCTCGCTCAATCGCTCGAGGCCGGTTTTTCAGCCGACGCCATCCGCGAACTGGTCGCCAAGCCCTATTTCATCCCGGTCGACACCCCGCTCTACTCGCAGCTTCAGTTTTTTCAGGAGAATCAGCAGCGACTCGCCATGGTGGTCGATGAATACGGCGAGTTGCTCGGTCTGTTGACACTCGAAGACATCATCGAGGAGTTGATCGGCAAATTCACCACCAACGTCCCGGACAGCAGCGACCGCCTGTCGTGGGGCGCAGACGGCAGCGTGATGGTCGATGGATCGCAAAACCTGCGCGAACTGAATCGCCGACTCGGCATCGCGCTGCCGGTCGAGGGGGCCAAGACCCTCAATGGCCTGATTCTCGAATACCTGCAGTACATCCCCGAGGCCGATCTCTCGATTCGGATAAACGGTGTCGCGATCGAAGTGATCCAGTCCGAAGACAAGAAGGTGCGCATGGCTCGCCTCTACCACCCGAAAACCACCCACGGCACACACGGGCAAAACTAAAACAGTCGTTACGCCGTGGCATATGCACTTTACAAGGGGCGAGCGCACGTGCAAGATCAAGTGTCAATATGACTTTGACCTCCATGGCAGCCAATCCGCAGACACCTCTGAGCGGTCTCGCCCGCGCGCTGATCCAGCAAGGCAGGCTTACCGAAGCCGACGCCACGTCATGCTCGGCCGCGGCGGCAAAAGGTCCCTACGGTTTCGTTCTGGAGCTTGCCCAGCGTAAGCTCATGGCCACCCGCGAGGTTGCGCGCTTTGCGGCCGACACCTTCGGCTATCCGGTCATTGACATTGCAGCGCTCGATCCCGAGATGATCCGGCGCGACGCAATCGACCGCAAGCTGATGAGCAAGCACCAGGTCATCCCGCTGGCCAAGCGGCAAAATCGTCTCGTCATCGCCACCGCCGACCCGGCGAACATGCGAATCCTGGACGAAATCCGCTTCCAGAGCGGCATGCAGCTCGACCTCGTCGTCGCCGAAGCCGACAAGCTCGCCAAGATCGTCGAGAAGCTGTCCGAATCTACCGGTCAGACCCTCAAGGATCTGACCGGCGAAGACTTCGACATGGACCTCCTCGAGCAGGATGCCCCCGGAGGCGACAAGGACGGCGACGACAGCGCCCAACAAGAGGTGGACGACGCCCCGGTCGTCAAATTCATCCAGAAAGTGCTGATCGACGCGATCAACGAAGGCGCATCCGACGTCCACTTCGAACCTTACGAAAAGTTCTACCGCATCCGCGTGCGCACCGACGGCATGTTGCGCGAAATCGCGCAGCCGCCGCTGGTGCTCAAGGACAAGATCGCCTCACGCATCAAGGTCATCTCGCGACTGGATATCTCCGAAAAGCGCGTCCCGCAGGATGGTCGGATGAAGCTCGTACTGTCGCGCAACAAGGCGATCGACTTCCGGGTCTCCTCACTGCCGACCCTGCATGGCGAGAAAATCGTCATGCGTATTCTCGACCCGTCCTCCGCGATGCTCGGCGTCGATGCGCTCGGCTACGAACCCGAGCAGAAAAAGGCCTTGCTCGAAGCGGTCGAGCGACCCTACGGCATGGTGCTGGTCACCGGCCCGACCGGTTCGGGCAAGACGGTGTCGCTCTACACCTGTCTCAACATTCTCAACACCGCCGGCGTCAACATCTCGACCGCCGAGGATCCGGCTGAAATCAACCTGCCCGGCATCAATCAGGTCAACGTCAACGAAAAAGCCGGCCTGACGTTCGCCGCGGCCCTGCGTTCCTTCCTGCGCCAGGATCCGGACGTGATCATGGTCGGCGAGATCCGTGACATCGAAACCGCCGAAATCTCCATCAAGGCGGCGCAGACCGGTCACCTGGTACTCTCGACACTGCACACCAACGACGCCCCCGGCACGCTTGAGCGTTTGCGCAACATGGGCGTGGCGCCGTTCAACATCGCCTCCTCGGTCATCCTCATCACGGCGCAACGTCTCGCGCGCCGGCTCTGCACCTGCAAGCAGCCGGTAGACATACCGGTCGAAGCCTTGCTGCAGGCGGGTTTCAAGGCCGAGGACCTCGACGGCAGCTGGCAGCCTTACGGGCCGGTCGGTTGCGAGCGCTGCAGCGGCACTGGCTACAAGGGACGTGTCGGCATCTATCAGGTAATGCCCATCAGCGAGGAAATTGCGCATATCATCATGACGAACGGCAACTCGATGGATATCGCCGAGCAGGCCCGGGCCGAAGGCGTCAAGGACTTGCGCGAGTCGGGCCTGATCAAGGTCCAGCAGGGCGTCACCTCGCTCGAAGAAGTTTTGGCCTCGACTAACGAATAACCAGCGGAATCGACATATGGCAACAGCGACACGGGTTCGCGGCGCCGTGCGACACGGCCCCAAGGAAAACCTGTACCACTGGGAAGGCAAGGACAAGATGGGTCGCAT
>CAYTAY010000159.1:0-2362 GCA_964435845.1 uncultured Azoarcus sp. | reverse complement strand
CACCAAGATCAAGAAGCAGCGCATGTCGCGCGGCCGCAAGATCACCGACAAGGATATCGCGCTTTTCACACGTCAACTGGCCACGATGATGCGCTCGGGCGTGCCGCTGCTGCAGGCCTTCGACATCGGCATCAAGGGTGCCACCAACCCCAGCCTCGCCCGGCTGCTCAACGAGATCCGCTCCGACGTCGAAACCGGTGCCAACCTGTCGCAGGCCTTCAGCAAGCACCCGGTGCATTTCGACCGTCTGTTCTGCAACTTGGTCGCGGCCGGCGAGCAGGCTGGTATCCTCGACAACCTGCTCGACCGTCTCGCCACCTACAAAGAAAAGATTCTTGCGATCAAGAGCAAGATCAAGTCGGCGCTGTTCTATCCGATCGCGGTCGTCATCGTCGCTGCGCTGGTCATCTCAGTGATGATGTTGTTCGTCATCCCCGAGTTCAAGAACGTCTTCGCGAGCTTTGGCGCAGACCTGCCGGCTCCGACCATGATCGTCATCGCGATGTCCGACTTTTTCGTCCAGTGGTGGTACATCGTATTTGGCATCATCATCGGTGCCGTGCTGATCGTCAGCTATCTGTACAAACGATCGCCAAAAATGCAGAACATGGTCGACCGCATGGTGTTGCAACTGCCAGTCGTGGGCGACATCGTGCGCAAGGCCACGGTCGCGCGCTGGGCCCGGACCCTGTCGACCATGTTCGCTGCCGGCGTGCCACTGGTCGAGGCACTGGACTCGGTCGGCGGCGCCTCGGGCAACCATGTCTACTTGACGGCCACCAAGCAGATCCAGACCGAGGTCAGCACCGGCAGCAGCCTCACCGTATCGATGCAAAACGCCGAGGTCTTCCCCACCATGGTGGTGCAGATGGTTTCGATCGGCGAGGAATCCGGCCAACTCGACTCGATGCTGGGCAAGGTCGCGGACTTCTTCGAGCAAGAGGTCGACGATGCGGTCGCCGGCCTGTCCACCTTGCTCGAGCCGATCATCATGGTCTTCCTCGGGGTGGTCATCGGCGGTCTCGTGGTCGCCATGTACCTGCCGATCTTCAAGCTCGGCGCGGTGGTCTGACCCGCCCCGCCTCTGTCCGCCCGGACGCCCGGCCAGCGCCGGGCGTCACTTTGTCCGAAAACGCCTGATGCCCCAGTTCCTGGAAGATCCCCTCGTCTTCATCCCGCTCGCCACGCTGGTGGGCCTGTTCGTCGGCAGCTTTCTAAACGTCGTCATCTACCGTCTGCCAAAGATGATGGAGCGCGAATGGGAGGCCCAGGCTGCCGAACTGCGCGGAGAGGAATTAGCGGCACACCGCGAACGCTTCAACCTCGCCGTCCCACGCTCGCGCTGCCCGCACTGCGGCGGCGGTATCGGAGCGCTCGACAACATTCCGCTGTTCAGCTTTCTTTTGCTGCGCGGCCGTTGCCGGCACTGTGGCGCCTCGATCAGTGGTCGCTACCCGATCGTCGAACTGCTCACCACAACACTTACCGGCTTCGCAGCCTGGCATTTCGGCTTCGGCCTGGCCACCATCGGCGCGATCCTCTTCATCTGGGCAATGATCACACTTGCCTTCATCGACCTCGACACCCAACTGCTGCCTGACCAGATCACCCTGCCCCTGCTCTGGCTCGGGCTCGCGTTCAACCTCGTCGGCAGCTACACCGAACTGTCCAGCGCCGTCATCGGCGCGATGGCAGGCTATCTGGCCCTGTGGTCGGTCTACTGGCTGTTCAAGCTCGCCACCGGCAAGGAGGGCATGGGCTACGGCGACTTCAAGCTGCTGGGTGCCATCGGTGCCTGGCTGGGCTGGCAGGTGCTGCCGCTGACCATCCTGCTGTCGTCGCTGGTCGGCGCAGTGGTCGGCATCGCCCTCATCGCCCTGGCCCGCCACAAACGCAGCGTGCCCATCCCCTTCGGCCCCTACCTCGCCGCCGCCGGTGTCATCGCGTTGTTCTGGGGTGACGCGATTACTGCCACCTATCTGGGCAGCTTCTGAGCGCGAGGGCTGGGCTGTCGCCATGGCGCGTTTCGCTTGGCTCAACACACCCTATGGCGCTGAACGCGCAAATGCCGTTGTTCGCGGCTCACTCGGCTCAAAAAAAAGCGGATGAAGGCGTAGTTGAACCGTCCAGAGTGACCGCTTGAAAAAAGGTCTCTCCACCAGGACAATCGCACGAATGTTGAGCAAGCGCTGCATCGCCCGGCATAGCCGGGCTCCTACGATGGCATGAATGTTGAGCAAGCACCATCAATCGACGATGTTCACAAGCTTATGCGCCGTAGGAGCCCGGCTTCGCCGGGCGATTCGACCGCCGTACCCGCGCCGGGCGCTGCATCGCCCGGCATAGCCGGGCTCCTGCGATG
>CAYTAY010000158.1:0-7590 GCA_964435845.1 uncultured Azoarcus sp. | reverse complement strand
CTGGAAGCGTCGCCGGGCGCGAATCGAAGCGCGCCGGGCTGAAGGGATCAGTCCCCGGACTCTCCTGTGCGGGCGCGAAGCAACTCGGCCTCCAATGCGGTGACGCGCTCTTCCAGTTCGATGAGCTTGTAGCGCGCGTGCGCGAGCATCTCGCGCTGCACGTCGAACTCCTCGCGGGTGACCAGATCGAGGCGGTTGAAGGCGCTTCCCAGCACCGCTTTGACGTTCTTCTCGATGTCCTTGGCGGGACTGCTGGCCGCCAACTCCGAAAGCTTGGCGCCGATCTCGTCGAGTATGCGCGGGGGGGATGTCATCGGAGTTCCTCGAATCGGTGGTTTCGGTCAAAGTTTAGCACGCGACCGGCTGCCCGGTTGCCGGCAGAAGAAGTCAGCGCGACAAGCGAAACGCGTCACCGCCATCATCAAGCCATTCAAGCTCGACGAAGTGCGTGAAGCACTCTCGGGCATCGGCGTCCAAGGCATCACCGTCACCGAAGTGAAAAGCTTCGGCCGTCAGAAGGGGCACACCGAGTTGTATCGCGCCGAGTACGTTGTCGATTTCCTCCCAAAGGTCAAGATCGAGGCCGCCGTGCGCACCGACATCCTCGACCAGGTCATCGAAACCTTCGAGAAGGCCGCCTCCACCTGGAAAATCGGCGACGGCAAGATCTTCGTCTTCAACCTCGAACAAGTCGTGGGCATCCGCACCGGTGAAACCGGCCCCGGCGCGCTCGGCACCTTCATCCTGTGGATGGGCTGGGCGCACCACGCAAAGGGGTGCAGCAGCACCCCCTTCTTACCTGAACACGATGGTCTTGTTGCCGTGGAGCAGCACCCGGTCCTCCAGGTGGTAGCGCAGGCCGCGCGCGAGCACGGTTTTCTCGATGTCCTTGCCGTAGCGGACCGTGTCCTCGACCGCATCCGAGTGATCGATACGGATCACGTCCTGCTCGATGATCGGCCCCTGGTCAAGGTCGGCGGTAACGTAGTGGCAGGTCGCGCCGATGAGCTTGACGCCTTTCTCCCAGGCCTGGTGATAAGGCTTGGCGCCGACGAAACTCGGCAGGAAGCTGTGGTGGATGTTGATGATGCGCCCGGGGTAGGCAGCACACAGCGCGGGCGACAGTATCTGCATGTAGCGCGCGAGCACCATGGTGTCGCCCCGCACCTCCTCGAAGATACGCCGCACCTCGGCATAGGCCGAGCCCTTGCCGTCGGGCGTGACCGGCACATGGTGAAAGGAGATGCCATGCCATTCGACAAAACCACGCAAGCTGTCGTGGTTCGAGATCACGCAGGGAATCTCGATATCCAGCTCCTTCGACTGCCAGCGCGCCAACAGGTCGTAAAGGCAATGCTCCTGCTTGCTGACCAGCACCACGACTCGCTTCTTGACCGCCGAGTCGCTGATCTTCCATTCCAAATGAAGCTCGTCAGCAAGCGGACGGAAGCGCTCGCGGAACTCGGCAAGATGGAAGGGCAGTGAGTCGGCGCGGATTTCGATACGCATGAAATAGCGCCCAACCTGCTCGCCCTGTCGCGGAGGCTCGGCGTGCAGCGCGGTCTCGAGAATCCAGCCCTGGTGCTCGGCGATGAAGCCCGAAACCCGGGCCACGATACCGACGCGATCGGGGCACGAGGCGGACAGGGTGTAGAAGCGGGTGCGATGCATGGCGTAAGCCCAGGGAGTCATTCGGCGAGGGCGGCCCCAGGTGGGCCACCGCATGTGCGGCTGCGGGCGTCAGACGGTTTTCGCGAACGCCTTGTCGATCTCCGCGCGGAGACCGTCGTAGTCGCGCACCACCGGATACCGCGGAAACTCGCGCACCACTCGCTCCGGCGGTTGAAAAAGGATGCCGCCGTGGGCTTCGCCGAGCATCGCGATGTCGTTATAGGAATCGCCTGCAGCGACGACCTTGAAGTTGAGTTCCTTGAAGCGGCGCACCGCCTCGCGCTTCTGGTCCGGCATGCGCAGGTGGTAATTCACCAGACGCCCGGTCTCGTCGGCCTCGAGACTGTGGCAGAACAGCGTCGGCCAGCCAAGCTGGCGCATCAGCGGATGCGCGAACTCGTAGAAGGTGTCCGACAGGATGATGACCTGATACTCGACGCGAAGCGCATCGAGAAACGCCCGGGCGCCCTCCATCGGGCCCATGCTGTCGATGACTTGCTGGATCGCAGGCAGTCCCAGCCCGTTGCGCGCGAGAATGTCGAGCCGGTACTTCATCAGCACATCGTAATCCGGCTCGTCCCGCGTGGTGCGACGCAGCTCGTCGATGCCGGCACGCTCGGCGAATTCGATCCAGATTTCAGGAATGAGCACGCCTTCGAGGTCGAGACAGACGATTTGCACGGCAGGCCTTTAGCGGTCGGTTCGGTAAAACCGAGATTCTATCAGCCCCTCACCGGTCACGCGCGGCGCTTCACACCCACATCATGTTGCGCACTTCCAGCCCCTGGTCGGCGAAGTGGTCGAGCAGCTCACGCTGGTGCTCGAAGTCGCGGGTTTCCATCTGCAGGATGACCTCCGTCATGCCCACCGGCACATGCAGTTCGCCCCGCCGGTGCTCGACGTGACGCACGTTGATGCCGAGATCGGCCACCGACTTGAGCAGGGAGACCAGGCGCCCGGGCGAATCGACGATGGTCACCGCAACGTTCATCAGCCGCCCGCTGGAAGCCAGGCCGTAGTCGATCGAGCGACCGACCAGCGTCATGTCCACATTGCCGCCGGAGATCACGCAGGCAACCCTGTCGTCTGCGCTCAGGCTTAGCCTGCCCTGAAGCAGGGCTGCCAGCGCGACCACGCCGGCACCTTCGCCAATGGTGCGGGTACGCTCGAGCAGCACCACGATGGCCTCGGCGATGGCATTGTCGTCCACGGTGACGATCTCGTCGACATGGCGGGCGACGACCTGCCGCGTGAGCAGCCCCGGGCGCTTGACCTTGATACCGTCGGCAATCGTATGCGCCGCCGGCGAGATGCCTTGCAGGGAGCCGTCACGAAGAAAATGGCGCCAGGGGGCGACCACGTCCGCCTGCACGCCTATGAGCCGGATATCGGGACGCTGGAGCTTGAGCGCCAGGGCGATGCCCGAGATGAGCCCCCCGCCACCGAGCGGCACCACGGCCACGGTCATGTCGGGACAGTCCTCGATCATCTCCAGGCCGCAGCCGCCCTGGCCGGCGATCACGTCCCAGTCGTCGTATGGGTGGACGAACACCAATTGCTGTTCGCCCGCGAGCTTCATCGCCTCGTCGGCTGCCTGCTCGAGGGTGTCTCCGACCAGGCGTACCTCGGCGCCGAGCGCGCGGCACGATGCGATCTTGGTCAGCGACGCATTCGATGGCATCACCACCACGGCGCGCAAGCCGACCTGACGCGCCGCCTGGGCCACACCCTGGGCGTGATTGCCCGCAGACGCCGCAACGACGCCAGGCGGGCGCACGCCTTCGGCGAGCAGGCGGACGATGCGGTTGCTGGCACCGCGCAGCTTGAACGAACCGGTGCGTTGCAGATTCTCTAGCTTGAGATGGACCTGCGCACCGACCGCGAGCGAGAGAAACTCGCTCGGCACCATCGGGGTGCGGGTGACCGACCGGCCGATGCGCTCCCTCGCGACCGCAAGATCGGTGAGGCCCAGCGGGATCGGATCGTCGGCTTGCGCGGAAACGTTCATCCTGGAAACCTCAGTTGATCGCTCTCCATGGCCTTGAATGCCTTACCGAGCCTGGACTGCGCAGCTTCGACGACGGTCACCCGCTGAGTGAATCCGCTACGCACCCGATTGCACGCCTGGCGCGCCGCCTGGCTGCGTTGCTCCTCCTTGCAGGGAGCGACCATGCCGCCTCGTCGGGCCTTGCCAGACGGCGCGCCAGATGTACGCTCGAACACCTTCAGCCGAGGTTTCCAGGATCATGGTCGCAGTGTCGATCACCTTGCAGGTTCGGGCAAGGCTTCGAGTGCTTCCTCGATCTCGAGCCAGCGCAACTCGGTCTCCTCGATACGACTCGCAAGTTCCCCCTGGCGCCTGAGCATGCCCTGAACCTGCACCGGATCACCGGACGAATATAGCGCGGGATCAGCCAGTCGTTGATCGAGCGCGGTCTTCTCCTCATGCCATGCCGTGAGATCGCGGTCGATCCGTTCGCGTTCCTTCACCAATGGCCGACGGGCCGCCAGCACCGCCTGTCGGTCAGCAGCGGCCTGCTCACGCTCGGCCTTGCGCACTGCCTTGTCATTGACCTGTTGCTGGCATTTCTCGGCAGCCTGGCTCTCTGTGCGGCGTGCGGCCAGCCAGTCACGATAGTCCTCGAGATCGCCATCGAACGGTACGATCTGACCACCGTCGACCAGCAGCAAACGGTCGCAGCAGGCTCGCAGCAGGGCACGATCGTGCGACACCAGCACCATCGCGCCTTCGTAATCCTGCAGTGCCAGTGTCAGCGCGTGACGCATCTCCAGATCGAGGTGGTTGGTCGGCTCGTCGAGCAGCAAGAGATTTGGTTGGCGCCAGATCAGCAGCGCCAGCGCAAGGCGCGACTTTTCGCCGCCCGAGAAACTGCCGCAGGCGGTATCCACGCCGCTGCCCGCAACCACGCCATCGCGCGCACCGCGAAAATCGAAACCCCCGAGGTAGTTGCGCAAATCCTGCTCGCGCGCGGCCGGGTCGAGGCGCTGCATGTGCTGCAGCGGTGACTCATCCGGACGCAAGGTCTCCAGCTGATGCTGGGCAAAATAACCGGTCGCCAGGCCCTTGCCCTCAGTGCGTTTGCCATCAACGAGCGCCAGCTGGCCGGATAGCAGCTTGATCAGCGTCGACTTGCCGGCGCCGTTGCGTCCGAGCAGGCCGACCCGTTCGCCAGGGCGCAAGGTCAGCTTGATGTCACCGAGCACCGGTGTGCGATCGTAGCCCACGGCGCCGTCCTCGATCTGCAGCAGCGGATCGGGGGCCGCCGGACAGGGCCGGAAGGAGAACGAGAAGGGCGTGTCGACATGCGCCGCAGCAATGCGCTCCATGCGCTCGAGCGCTTTGATCCGGCTTTGTGCCTGGCGGGCCTTGGTGGCCTTTGCGCGAAAGCGACGGATGTAGTCCTCGATGTGCGCGACTTCGCGTTGCTGACGCTCGAACAGAGACTGCTGTTGCGCCAGTCGGGTGGCGCGCTGCTGCTCGAAGTCCGAGTAGCCGCCGCTATAGAGCGTGAGCCGCTCCTGCTCGATATGCGCAACATGGCTCACAACAGCGTCGATGAACTCGCGATCGTGCGAGATCAGTAGGAGCGTGCCGCGATAGTCGCGCAACCACTGTTCGAGCCACAGCACTGCGTCGAGATCGAGGTGATTGGTCGGCTCGTCGAGCAGCAGCAGATCGGAGCGGCACATCAGCGCCTGAGCGAGATTGAGCCGCATGCGCCAGCCGCCGGAGAAGTCGGACACTGGTCGCTCCATGTCGCTTTGCGAGAAACCGAGCCCGTCCAGCAATGCCGCCGCGCGAGCCTGTGCGGCATAGCCGTCGATCTCGCCCAGCCGCGCATGGCATTCGCCGATCCGGGCACCGTCATGATCGGCCTCCGCCTGCGCCAACGCGACCTCAATGTCGCGCAGCTCGCGATCGCCGTCCAGCGCATAGTCGATCGCCGGCACGGCGAGCGCCGGTGTTTCCTGGGCGACATGAGCGACCACCCAGCCTGCGGGCATCTCGAGGTCGCCCTGGTCCTGATGCAGCTCCCTGCGTAACAAGGCGAACAGGCTGGACTTGCCGCAGCCGTTGGCCCCGGTCAGGCCGACTTTCCAGCCTGCGTGAATCTGCAGATTGACCGCGTCGACCAGCGTCTTGGCGCCGCGCGCGAGTCTCAGGTTGCGGAACTGGATCACTTGAATTCAACCATCCGAAAACGCGTTATTCTACTCATCTCGTCTGCAGCCCGTTCAAATCGCACTTTCATGCTCCGTACACTGACACTCGCCCTCCTGTTCGCCACATCAGGCGCCGCGCTTGCCGACAACCCCGACGCGCTTCGGGATCTCGCCGAGGCCCGGGCGCTTCAGACCGAGGCCAAGGCTCTGCGCGATCTGGCCGAATCGGAGTTTCGCGCCACCGAACCCGGCTGCTACGAGCGCTTTCTGGTCAACCGCTGCCTGGACCAGGCCCGCGCGCTGCGCCTGGAGCGCATCCGCGCCGCCCGCTCGCTGGAGATAGAGGCACGCCGCATCGAGCTGGCGCACAAACGCGCCGAGGCGGAGGCCGAATCCCGCGCCGAAGGCATCGCCGACATCGACACCACGATTCCGACACCGACCGCGATCCCCGAGATTCCGGTGGACGACGCCGCGGCGCACATCCGCGCCCAGCGCGAAGCCCAGGCCCGCGAGGCCGAGGCTTTACGCCGGCAACAACTCGAGCAGCGAGATGTCCAGCGCGCAGCCGATCGCGCCCGCGCCGAGGAAGCCGCCGCGCGCCGTGCCGAACGAGCCGAGCGCGATCGCCAACGCTACGACGAACGGATTCGCGAGCGGCATGGAGACGCCCGCTAAGCCGGCGGGCCTTACCGCAGGGCGTTGGCCATCCAGATGCCAGCGCCGACGAACGCGAGAGCGATGACGATCGCAAGGGTGAGCGGCTCGCCAAGCAACACCACGCCAGCGAGCACGCCCATGACCGGAGTCAGAAACGAGAACGACGACAACCGCGTTGCCGGGTAATGGCGAATGAGCCAGAACCACGCGAGGTAGCTGCCCGAGGCAACGACCAGGATCTGGAAGGCGACGCTCGCCCAGACCATGGCAGTTGGCGCGAACACCCCGGATTCGCCGAGCAACAGCGACACCGGTGGCAGCACCAGCGCCGACACGCCGAGTTGGTAGAGCAGCGTCTTTTCGGCCGACACCCGGGCAAGCGCACTGGCCTTGATCACCAGCGTGGTGGCCGCCCACAGTGCCGCCGCGAGCAAAATCATCAGGTCGCCTATCCAGGCCTGTTCCCGGGCGCGGCCGAGGTTTCCACCGAACAGCACAAGCACGCCGGCAAAAGCCAGGCCCATGCCGATCCACTGTGCCCGCCGCATACGCTCATTGGGCAGCAGCCAGATCGCGCCCAGTGCAACGAAGAAAGGCGCGGTGTAGAGGAAGATCACCCCACGCGAGGCGTCGGTGTATTCCAGCGCGACGTAGATCAGCGCGAATTCGGCCGCAAACAGCAGGCCCGCGAGTATGCCCGCCCACAGCGTACGGTCCGACTCCATCAATCGCACGCCGCGCAGCTTCGCCCAGATCAGCACCAGCACGAAGGCGCCGATGGATCGCAGGCCGGACTGGAAGATCGGCGAGATCCCAGCGTTGGCGACCTTGACCACAACCTGCTGCAGCCCCCAGACGGTGCACAGCACCAACATGATGCCGACCGCGAGCCGGTCGAGTTCGCCGCGGGGGTCGCTCATGAGACGGGTTACTCGGGCTTCAGGAGCAGCAAGCGATAGGACTTGTAGCGCTCGAACACCGCCTGGGTCCGATTCTCTGCGAGATACTTGTAGTGCAGCCTGGCGAGTTTCTTGCGCAGAAGCCAGCCGACGAAGCGGCGCAGACGCGGTACGC
>CAYTAY010000157.1:0-7591 GCA_964435845.1 uncultured Azoarcus sp. | reverse complement strand
GTGATTTTGGTCGCGAGCTTTTTATTCGCCTTGAATCACGGTTATTTCACGTTAAATCCGTTTGCCCTGAGCCTGTCGAAGGGCGACTTCGGCAGTGCCGACAATCGGGCTTCGACAAGCTCAGCCCGAACGGCGGGGGTTGAATCAGTGTTTCCCCAGGGCTTGTCAGGCCAGCCAGGCGACAAGCAGCACGACGGCTGCGAACAGGATGTTGATCGCGATGGCGGTGGCGAACACCCGTGCGATGAGGCTGAACAGTTCGATGATGAAAGGACGCTCGCGGGGTGCTTCCTCGTGCTGCGGGTTCAGGGGCGTGGCCGTGGTGTTCATGATTGTCTCCGTGCGGTTTGGCATGTGGCCATTTGACGCCCCGACGCGGGCAGCCGAGGGCGGGGAAGATGGCAAAGTGACGATGAAAGGTGGCAGCAAAATGGCAAGCGCGTCGGCCCCGAACCGGAGCTCGGGGCTTTGGTATAGTCGAAGTCGAACCCTCCCACGCAGGAAGTCATCTCATGGCACGCAGGATTGCAATCGTCGAGGATGAGGCAGCCATCCGTGCAAACTATGCGGAGGCCCTTGCCAGACAGGGTTACGATGTCGCCGCCTACGCGGATCGCCCGGAAGCGCTCGCGGCGTTCAAGTCGCGCCTGCCCGATCTGGCCATCATCGACATCGGCCTGGGTGACGAGCCGGAAGGTGGTTTCACCTTGTGCAGCGAACTGCGTGCGATGTCGGTACGGCTGCCCATCATCTTCCTCACCGCGCGCGACAGTGATTTCGATATCGTCTCGGGTCTGCGTCTCGGCGCCGACGACTACCTCACCAAGGATGTGAGCCTGCCTCACCTGCTGGCACGGGTCGCTGCTTTATTCCGACGTGTCGAGGCGCTGGCGGATTCGCAGCCCAAGGAAGACAGGCTGGAGCGCGGTCCGCTGACGCTCGATGTGATGCGGTTGGTAGCGCAGTGGAAGGGGGAGCCGGTGGCACTCACGCTGACCGAGTTCTGGATGGTGCATACCCTGGCGCGTAATGCCGGCCACGTGAAAAGCCGTGACCAGCTCATGCATGACGCGCGACTGGTCGATGACGGCACCATCACTTCGCACGTCAAGCGCATCCGGCGCAAATTTCAGGCGGTCGATGCCGGGTTCGACGGCATCGAAAGCGTCTACGGCATGGGTTATCGCTGGAAGCCATGAGCCTCGGTCTGCGCGTTCGTCTGCGCACCAAACTCGCGATTCTGTCGCTGTTGCTGCTTGCGCTGCCCTGGGTGGGCTATCAGTACGTCAAGGAAATGGAGTCCTTCCTGCTCGAGGGGCAACGCGAAGCGCTGGTGGCGACAGCCAGGGCGGTGGCCACTGCACTGCATGATCGTCCCCTGCTGATGCGGGTCCGGCCACGTGCCGGCGGCAGCTTCTTCGGGCCTTCGGGCGGGCTGCTGCCGGGGGAGGAGTTGCTCGAGCCGGCGCTGCCGGCGCCATTTCAGCCACGGCCCGACCCGTTCGCGGTGGCCGAAGTCGAGGCAATCCTGCGCGGGCTGGAGCGCACGACCTCCCGGATCTGGGTGGTCAATCGGGATCTGCGCGTGCTCGCTCAGGCCGGCGACCTGAAGCTTGAACAGGAGGCGGAAGCGACTGCCTGGGCGGGGTTCTGGCGGCCCTGGTTGTCGCGCATGGTGACACCGCCGGGCGGTGAGGAGGACTTGGTCGAAACCCTCGACACCGTGGTCACCGGGCGCGAGGTGATCGACGCGTTGACCATGGGCGCGCCCGGCTCGCGGGTGCGCAGGATTCTCGACGGTCAGACCGTGGTGGTGTCGGCTGCGCATCCGATCTGGAGCGGCGATCAGGTGCTCGGTGCGGTGGTGGTGGAGGAGAGCACCCAGTCCATCCTGTCGCTGCGTAACCGGGCGCTAGAGCGTTTGTTCCTGCTCACCCTGGCGGGCTTCGCTCTGGCGGCTGCGCTGGTGTTCGGCTTTTCCCAGCGCCTGTCTTCGCGCATCCGGCGACTGAGCTCGGACGCCGAGAACGCGATCGACAATCGCGGGCGTATCACGCCCAACCTGAGCGGCTCCGAGGCGAGTGACGAAGTGGGCGATCTGTCGCGCAGCTTCACTCGCCTGCTGGAGCGCTTGTCGCGGCACCAGAACTACCTAGAGAGGATGGCCAGCCGTCTGTCACACGAGTTGCGCACGCCGATCGCAGTGGTGCGCTCGTCGCTCGAGAACCTGCGCAGCGAACCCTTGCCCGAAGGGGCGCAGACCTACATGGAGCGTGCCGATGCCGGCCTGACACGCTTGTCGCGCATCCTGTCGCGCATGAGCGAGGCGACCCGCCTGGAACAGGCGCTGGCGAGCACCGAGACCGAGCGTTTCGACCTCCGGCTGGTGGTGGCCGAATGTGTGAACGGCTATCGGATGGCGTATCCAGAGCGGGACATCGAGTCATCCTTGCCGGCGTATCCGGTATGGGTCCGCGGCGCACCGGACCTCGCGGCGCAGATGCTCGACAAGCTGGTGGAGAATGCGGTCGACTTCGCAGTGGCCGATAAGCCGCTGGAAATCATACTCGCCTTTGATGGTGCTGGCGCGACACTGTCGGTGACGAATCGAGGGCCGTTGCTGCCGCCGGAACTGGAGGGGCAGCTCTTCGAGTCGATGGTGTCGGCACGCAAGCGCGATGGCGGCGGCGAGCCCCACCTCGGACTCGGCCTGTTCGTGGCCCGTATCATTGCGGATTTTCACGACGCCAAACTGGCCGCCAACAACCTGCCGGCCGGTGACGGCGTGTGTTTCTCGGTGGCCTTCCGGCTCGCCTGAACCGGATGGCCTGCCGGTGGATCAGAACAGCGCGCCGACGCTCTCGCCGCTGTGAATACGCTCGATCGCCGCGCCTAGCAGCGGCGCGATGCTGAGCACGGTGATTTTGTCCAGACGCTTGTGCTCCGGCACATGAACGGTGTTGGTAACCACGATCGACTGGATATCGGCATCGCGCAAACGCTCGATTGCCGGGCCGCATAGCACGCCGTGCACAGCGCCTACATGGATGCTGCGCGCACCGGTGGCCTTGAGTGTATCGATGGTGGCGACCAGGGTGCCGGCGGTGGCGATCTCGTCGTCGAAGATCACTACGTCGTGGCCGCGCACGTCGCCGACCACTTGCCCTTGTTTGACGTCGGTGTCGCTGACGCGACGCTTGTCGATGATCGCCATCGGCACGCCCAGGCGCTCGGAGAAACGGCCCACACGTTTCGCACCGCCCGCATCGGTGGCCACCGCCACCATCGAGGACAGATCGTGGGTCTTGCGAAAGTGCTCGACGATGATCGGGATCGCGCTGAGATGGTCGACCGGTACGCTGAAGAAGCCATGCACTTGGTCGGCATGCAAATCCATGGTCAGTACTCTGTTCGCGCCGGCGGTGGCCAGCATGTCGGCAATCAGCCTGCCAGTGATCGAGATCCGGGGTGCATCCTTCTTGTCCGATCGCGCATAGGAATAGTAGGGGATGACCGCGGTCACGCGACGGGCTGAAGCGCTGCGCAGCGCGTCCAGCGTGATCATCAACTCCAGGATGTGGTCACTCACCGGTTCGGAAAACGACTGGACCACGAACACGTCCCGCTCGCGAACGTTTTCGCGAATCTGTACATGCAGGTTGTCGTTGGAAAAGCGCGAGATCGCCAGCGGACTGGCAGCGATACCGAGCCGCTCGCAGATCTCTTCGGTCAGCGCGGAGTTGGAGCCGCAGGAGAAAATGCGCAGGGCGTCGTTCATGAGTGAGGGTGCCGGGCTCGAAATGAGCGGAATGTTACAGGGCCAACAACTTGAAACAAAGCGATTGAAACGGCAGTCGCCGCCTGTGATCTTATTCGCATGGCAAATCACGAATCTGCTGTGCCCCGCAAAGCGCCGTGGTTCCAGCCACCAACAAGGAGAATGATCATGCAAACCCGAATTCTACTACCGCTCGCGATTGTCGTTTTTGCCTCCACCGGTTGTGCCACCTGGGACAGCATGACGTCGCGTCAGAAGAGCGCGGTCATTGGTGCCGGCGTGGGCGGCGTGGCCGGTGCCGTGGTGACTGACGGCAGCGTGCTCGGCACCGTCGGCGGCGCCGCAATCGGCGGTGTGGTCGGCGACCAGGTCGGCAAGCAGCGCTGAGGGTTTCAACCTGCTAAGGCGAGGACAGCGCCGCGATGATCTTCACGGTCAGGCGCTGCGCGATGGGGATCGCGACAAAAGCCGCGGCGGCCGCCAGCGGCCAGACCATGATGAAGTTTTTGGCCCATAGCGCGAAATAATTGCTCGGAAAACCGAGGTTCAGCCACGTGATGATGCCGGTCATCAAGAAAGCCATGATGCCCGCCATGATGACAGGCTGAATATGTTGCGGCTTGAGTTTCATTTCGAACACCTCGAGGCGTATTAGCTTCGAATTATATATCGCGCAACCGATGTTTCCCGGTCGGGTCGACAGGCGGCCTCAGCGGCCGCGTAACGTCGAGAGTTGGGCGAGCGGCTTCAATTCGCAGCCGGAGTCTCCGAGGGCCTTGCGCACCGCGCGGGCCACTTCCACGGCATGCAGGTTGTCGCCGTGAACGCATACACTGTGAAACGGCACCGCCAGGCGTCTTCCCGACATCGACACGATGCCACCAGCATCCAGCATGCGCAGCACATGCCGGACACATTCCCGGGTGTCAGTGAGCACCGCGCCCGGCTGGCTGCGCGGCACCAGATGGCCTTGCTCGTTGTAGGCGCGATCGGCGAACACTTCACCGGCGACGACCAGGCCTTCATGTTCGCCGGCGGCGACCAGTTTCGAGGCCGCGGGCGCGAGCAGGACGAGATTGGGGTCGAAGCTGCGCACCGCGCGGGCGAAGCGGTTGGCCAGCGCCTCGTCCTCGGCGGCCATGTTGCTCAACGCCCCGTGAGGTTTGACATGCGTCATCGCCATGCCCTCCACGCGAGCCATTCCGGCCAGTGCCGAGAGTTGGTAAAGCACCATGGCCTGCAACTCGTCGGACGCCATCTGCATCGGCCGGCGACCGAAACCCTGCAGATCTGGAAACGAGGGGTGGGCTCCGATGCTCACGCCGGCTTTCTTCGCTGCGTGCAAGGTACGCCTCATGACCAGCGGGTCGCCGGCATGAAAGCCACAGGCGATGCTCGCGGTGCCGATGATGCCGAGCATCGCGGCATCGTCGCCCATTTTCCAGGCGCCGAAGGATTCGCCAAGGTCGGCGTTGAGGTTGAGTTCCATGCCCTCATTGTGTCATATCAGGTCGCACGCCGTCCCAGTTGACCGCATCGACGACGCCGCTCACCAGGTTGGCGCGGTAAAGCGCATCGATGTCGATGGTGCGCCCGGCATCGGGGGAGCGGGGGCGGATGCGTTGGAGCGCCTTGGCCAGGTGCTGCGCACGATCACGCGCTGCGGCCACGCCCTCCGCAGCGTTGACTGCGGCAAAGCGGATGCGATCTCCCGGGCGTTTGCCGGCCGTGCGACCGAGGTCCGCGCTGACGATGGTGGCGATCTTGGGGTAACCGCCGGCGGTTTGCGCGTCCGCGAGCAAGGCGATGGCTTGTCCGTTGCCCGGCACCTGAATCGCGCCTGGCACGATCGCGTCCGATACGATCTCGCGCCCCATTCCGGGCAGATGGACGATGAGCGGCCCCTCCAGGCGAATCCCCATGCGATCGGAGGCGGTACCGATTCGGTAGTCATTCGCCAGCAAGGTGGCCAGGCCGGCATCGCCGAAATAATCGAGCTGAGGGCCTGGCACGATGCGCACGGGTGCGTCCTCGGTCAGCCATGGTTCGCAGAGTTCCAGATCGTGTTCGGTCGTTGGCTCGGTCGCGACCGGCAGCTGGTCGCCAGCACGCAGCGCACGTCCGGCGAGCCCCCCGAGTGCCGCGCGAGGATAAGTCGAGCAGCTACCCATGATCGGCACCAGCTTCAACCCCCGGATGGCGATCATTGCGAGGCGACCGGGGCCGATCGAAACCACGCGCAAGCGCTCACCCGCCGCAAGCGTGACGCTGCGCCAGGGGGCAAGCGGCCTGCGTTGTTCTGCGCTGATCATTTCCAGGCGTGCTGGTCCGGCCACCGCGATTCGCACCGGTGCGCCGACCGCCGCAAAGCACTGTCCTCCGTCGTAGCATTCGACGACCGGGTGATCCCCTGGGTTTGCCGCCAGCGCGTTGGCAATCTGCATCAGTGCGGGGTCGAGAACGCCCGACGCGGGTACCCCGACGCGGCGAAAGCCTGGACGGCCCCGGTCCTGTATCGAGGCATAGGCGCCGGCGGCGGTCAGTTCCAGCCAGGCCCTCATGCCGGGCCTGCCTCTGTGCTAGTCCGAAAGGTGTTGGCATCAAGCTCGCCATTGGCGAGCGCGCGTTCGATCCGCGCATACTCGGCTGCCGAAACCGGGTCGAAGCGCACCCGGTCACCGGCCTGCAGCAGCGCCGGTGTCTGCTGGCGCGCGTCGAAAAGCGACACCGGACAACGACCCAGCAGGTGCCAGCCACCCGGGCTTTCCCATGGATAGATGGCGGTCAGCCCGGTCGCGATCGCGACACTGCCAGCCGGCACCCTGGTCCGAGGCTCGGTGCGACGCGGCAGGCGCAACGCCTCCGGCAGATCGCCCATGAACGGAAAGCCCGGCAGGAATCCGAGCATGTACACCAGGTATTCGCGCCCGCTGTGCAGCCGAACCACCGTGTCGCTGTCGCTGTCGATCGTGTTCGCGATGCTGTCCAGGTCAGGGGCGAAATCCGGCTCGTAGCAGGCGGGCAGCAGCCAGTGCCGGGGTGCTCGCGTTTGTGCGTGACCGTCACCCGACAACGTGCTCAGGGTTTCGCTGATGCGGTCGTGGTCGGTTTCGAGCGGGTCGAAGATTACTGTCAGCGAGCGGAAGGTCGGCATCGTCTCGACGATGCCGTGCAGACGCCCCTGAGTCCGCTCATCGCGAATCGCTTGGTCGAGTGCGCTCACCGCGGCCTGCAGCGCGGGGTCGATGCGGTCGCCGAATTCGAGGGTCAGCGCCGTGTCGCCGAGGGGAAGGGTTCGGTAGTCCGGCATTATTCCAGGGATCATCGCCGAGCGTGTGCGCAGGGTCAATCCACGGTCGATCGGGTAGAATCCAGCCTTGCGTCGGCATGGCTGTCGGCTGCTCCTCTTTGAATCGATCGCCATCCATGACAAGCACACCGTTTCCGCCCGACATCCTCCGCGATGTCGAGAAGCGCCGCACCTTCGGCATTATCTCGCACCCCGATGCGGGCAAGACCACGCTGACCGAGAAGCTGTTGCTTTTCGGTGGTGCGATTCAGCTCGCCGGCACGGTGAAGGCGAGGAAGAGCACGCGGCACGCGACCTCGGACTGGATGGAGGTGGAAAAGCAGCGGGGCATTTCGGTGACCAGCTCGGTGATGCAGTTCGAGTACGAAGGACACACCATCAACCTGCTCGACACCCCGGGCCACCAGGATTTTTCGGAAGATACCTACCGGGTGCTGACCGCGGTCGATGCCGCGGTGATGGTGATCGACGCGGCCAAGGGCGTGGAAGCGCAGACCATCAAG
>CAYTAY010000156.1:0-7594 GCA_964435845.1 uncultured Azoarcus sp. | reverse complement strand
GAAACGCACCGCCCCCGTCGACTCCCGGCTGCGCGAGCCACCACCCCAACATTGCCCCACCCTGCCCGCCCTGAGTATCCTTGACGTGCAAGCCTCTTCCGCCACTGCCCCGAGCCACGACATGAAGTCCTTGACCTATGAGCCCGTGAGCGAAGCCGACTACCTCGCACTCGAGGCCCGCTCCCCCCAACGGCACGAGTACGTGGCCGGCGAAATATTCGCCATGACCGGCGCCAGCATCCGGCACAACGTCATATCTGGAAACATCTTCGCTGCCATTCGCCACCACCTCCGAGGCACCCCTTGCCGGGCCCTGATCGAAGGCGTCAAGCTCCACCTGCGCAAACAGAGCAGCTACTTCTACCCCGACGTAATGGTCACCTGCGAGCCGCAACTGCCCGAACTCAGCGCCGAGCCGCAGATCGTCGAGGAACCTGTGCTGGTCGTCGAGGTGCTCTCCCCCGCCACCGAAGGCATCGACCGCCGCGAAAAACTCCGCGCCTACCGCACCCTGCCCAGCCTCAGGGAATACGCCATGGTCAGCCAGGACACCGTCAAGGTCGAGATCTACCGCCGCCGCGGCGACCTCGGCTGGGACATCATCACCTACGAACCGGGCGACGACGTGGAGTTCGCCGGCATCGAATTCACGATGCCGATGGGGGACATCTACTTCGAGGCGGGGTTGAGCACTTGACCCTCTCAGCGCAGCAACCCCCACCCGTCAAACCCGGCCGGCAAAGGAGACCGAGCCGAGCATGAACCCGCCGAAAAACCTCTGACCCAGGGGCTCTTGCGAGGGAACAGCGAGCGAGGTTTATCGATCAAATCAGACCAGTCTATAATCCAGTCTGATCTGCAAGGAGCAAACGTCCATGAATATCGAAGTCGGATCCTACGAGGCCAAAACGAAGCTCCCGGAACTGCTGCGCGGCATCCAGGCTGGCAAACGTTACACCATCACCCTGCGCGGCGAGGCCATCGCCGATCTGGTGCCCGCAGAAAGCAACAAGCGCTCGGACGCAGCAACAGCAGTCAAGGAGATGCGGGTCTTCATGCGGTCCCGCGCACCGAAGGACGATCTTGATCTCAAGGCGCTGATCGACGAAGGCCGAGCATGAACTTCGTCCTCGACGCCTCCGTTGCCTTGCTCTGGCTCGCGCCAGGCAGCCTGTCGGCAGGCATCGCCTACGCCGAAACCGTGCTGGACGCCCTGGATGAATCCGAAGCCGGCGTGCCGATTTTCCGGCGATAGCACGACTCCGAAACGTCCCCGCTCCTCCGGTCTCATCCCCAACCGCTATGCGCGCCGCCACCATCGTCTCCATACGATGGCGGCCAGTGACAGCATGAAACAGCAACAGACCTCCACCGTCGCTCTTTCGCGGATAGAGGTAAAGCCCACGACAGACTCGCAAGCACCGCGGCGGTTTCATCCGTCGCCTCGACCATGACCCGTCGCCACAGGATGTGTTGACCGGAAGGTGAAACGCACCGCACAGGCGGCCCCCGAATCCCGGCGCCCCTCAAGCTCCCGCGAAACCAGCCGTTAAAGCCATTTCAACGGCTCGAGCGGACGTGGCGTCCATCAGGACACAGTCTGTGACAGATTCCACGAAAAAAAAAGATTAAAGCTCCCGCCCCGGCCACCGTTAACGCATACAACGGCAAGCAGACCGCGCAAAACCTGGAACAGATCGGGTCGTGCAGCCGGGACAGCCAACCAGTTTGCTAGACAAGGAGAGTCATCATGTCGCAAGTCATCAACACCAACGTCGCTTCGCTCAACGCACAACGGAACCTCAACACTTCCCAGGGCCAGCTCGCCACCTCGCTGCAGCGCCTGTCCTCCGGCCTGCGCATCAACAGTGCAAAAGACGATGCCGCCGGCCTCGCGATTTCCGAGCGCTTCACCACCCAGATCCGTGGTATCAATCAAGCAGTTCGAAACGCAAACGACGGGATTTCGTTGGCGCAAACTGCGGAGGGGGCCTTGGCAGAAGTGACAAACAACCTGCAGCGCATCCGCCAACTAGCCGTGCAGTCGGCCAACGCAACAAACTCGGCCTCAGACCGCGCAGCACTTGACGCAGAAGTACAGCAGCGAATTGCAGAAATCACTCGAGTCTCCTCCCAAACTCAATTTAACGGACTCAACCTGTTGGACGGTTCGTTCAGCGCTCAAAGGTTTCAGGTTGGCGCGAACGCAGGGCAGAACATCGAGATTTCGAACATAGTTGATTCCCGTGCTGCAGCTCTAGGGAGCAACGTTCTTGCTACTGGCGGAACCGCAATGAATCGCGCAGCGGCCGCTAGCGTCGATTTGGGCGCTGCCGTTATCTCTCTTGAATCAGACTTAACCCTCACGACAGCGCAAGGCGGAACGACCACTGCAATAAGTTATGGCGGTAATGCAGGCGCAGACGGCATCGCGGCTGCGATTAATAATGCTGGAGCCACTGTTGGTCTCTCAGCCGTGGCTACAAACACCGCGACCCTTAGTAATTTGGGCGGAGCTGGAACCGTGACTATGAACCTGAACGGTCAAGCGATCACTGCAAACGTCGCAAGCACCGGCGATCTCAGCGCGATCGTAGCCGCCGTTAATGGGGTACAGGGAACAACTGGCGTTTCAGCTTCGTTCGCAGATCCCACCAACAAGGCAGTGATCACCCTAAGCACGACTGATGGTCGCGATATTCGGATTCTTGACTTTGACAACACTGCAACTGCGAAGACGGTAAACGTGACTGGAGGCAGTGGTGCCGCGGTCACACTCACGGGCGGCACCACCGACTCGACGCGTGTAGTGGGTAACGTGGAAATTTTCAGTTCAAAGGGTGCGATAACTTCCGCCAACGCAAACATGGACGTGTTTTCAGCGGCAACCGCGGCCAGTGCCTTCTCGGCGGTAGCGAGCGCTTCCGTAACGACTGCTCAGAACGCCGAAAACGCTCTTAGAGTCATTGATCAAGCGCTTCAGCAGGTCAATAGCGGGCGCGCTGACCTAGGGGCGATTCAAAATCGTTTCGAGTCCGTAATCGCCAACCTGCAAACCACTTCCGAAAACCTTTCCGCCTCCCGGAGCCGGATCATGGACACCGACTTCGCAGCCGAAACCGCCAACCTGACCCGCGCGCAGATCCTGCAGCAGGCCGGTGTCGCGATGCTGGCCCAGGCGAACGCGCTGCCGCAGAACGTGCTCAGCCTGCTCCGTTAAGCGATAATCGGCGGTAACGCGACCACGCGGCGCGGGGCTCGAAAGAGTCTCGCGCCGCTGCACCATGAGGGAAATGCATCATGAGCATTCAATCCATCTCATCGGTTCCGATGCCGGTGCCGCAGGCGACGCCCGCTGCGACAGCGGCGCTGAGCGGGCCAGGCACCAGTTCGGCGGCGCCGGACGCCGCGAGCACGCCAGCCGCTGCTGCGGCACCCAGCGTCGCCCGCCCGGGTCAAACCAATGCCGGTTCCGGGCAGACCCAGCGGCAACCAGTCGCGGATCTCGCGGAAGTGCGCCAGGCGCTCGATGAAGTGCGCGAGGCGCTGGCGCCCGTGGCACAGAACTTGCAATTCTCGATCGACGAGGACACCGGCACCACGGTGATCAAGATCATCGACAGCAGCACCGACGAAGTGATCAAGCAGATCCCTCCCGAGGAGATTCTCGCGGTCGCCAAGGCGATCGACAAGCTGCAAGGGCTGCTGATCCGTCAGGAAGCCTGAGCAAACACAGGAGAGCGACATGTCCATCAGCGCACCCGGCATTGGTTCTGGCCTGGACATCAACGGCCTGGTCGGCCAGTTGATGGCGCTGGAGCGCCGCCCGCTCACCACGCTCGCCCAGCGCGAGGCCAGCGCCCAGGGCCGCATCTCGGCCTTCGGTCAGCTAACGAGCCTGGTCTCATCCCTGCAGACCGCGGCCAACGGGCTCAAGGACGCGGCAAAGTTTGCCGCCACCCGGGCAACCGTCGGCGCCAACGCCGGTTTCACCGCCAGTTCGACCACCTCGGCTTCTGCCGGCAGCTACAGCGTCGAAGTTGCCGCGCTTGCCCAGACCCAACGGGTCGCGATCGGCAGCGGCGCCTTCGCCGCCGGCAGCGGCACGGACCTGGCTGGCGGTACGCTCACCCTCGGCTTCGGCGCCGCCGCGGCCCTGAACGAAAACCCCCCGGCTCCGGCCTCTAGCGTCGACATCGAATTCGCCGGTGGCTCGATCAACGACTTGCGCGATGCGATCAACGCTGCGAACGCCGGTGTGCGCGCCAGCGTGATCAACGACGGCACCACCCAACGGCTGGTGCTGACCGGCACCGAAACCGGCGCAGCGCAGGCCTTTTCGCTGCAGGGGCTGGGCGTGGATTTCAACCCGAACTCCCCAGGCACCGAAGGCAACCCGGTGTTCCAGCTGCAGGCGGCGCAGGATGCCCAGCTCAAGGTAGACGGCCTGCCCATCACCCGTGGCAGCAACACCATCAGCGACGTGATCGAGGGGGTGACGCTCACGCTCACCCGCGCGGAAGCCGGCGTCACCTCCAGCCTGACCGTGGCCGACGACCGCAGCGGCGCCCGCACCGCCATCGACGCTTTCGTCAAGGCCTACAACGACGCGGTAAACGGCATCCGCAACCTCACCGCCTTCAACCCCGAGACCCGCCAGGCCGCGGCGCTGACCGGCGATTCCACCGCGCGCGGCCTGCAAAACCAGTTGCGCAACATCGTCGGCGGTGCCTTTGCCGGCCTGGGCGACACCAATCGGCTGGCGGACATCGGCATCACGTTTCAGCTCAACGGCACGCTGTCGGTGGATAACACCAGGCTGACCGCCGCGCTTAACGACCCAGCCCGCGATGTCGCCGCCTTTTTCACCGGCGCGGGCGACACCAAGGGCTTTGCAGAGCAGGTCTCCACCGCCTTGGGCAACTTCATCGGCCGCGACGGTTTGCTGACCGCGCGCAGTGACGGCATCAAGTCTTCGATCCGCGCCATCGAGAACCAGCGCGAGGCGCTGAACCGACGGCTGGAGAGCGTAGAGACGCGCTTACGCGCCCAATTCACGGCGCTCGACAGCATGATCGCCAGCATGACCCAGACCAGCACCTTCCTCGGACAACAACTGGCTACGCTGCCCGGTGCGCGGCGGGCCGACTAAGGAGCAGCCGAATGTTCGGTTCTTATTCAGCCAATCGGGCGAACGCCTATGCCAAGGTCGAGGTCGAGACCGGCGTGACCGCCGCCGACCCGCACAAGCTCGTGCTGATGCTCTACGACGGCGCCATTCTTTCCATCTCCACTGCGGCCGGCGCGATGCAGCGCGGCGACATCGCCGTCAAGGGCCAGTCGACATCCAAGGCCATCGAGATCATCACCAACGGCCTCAAGGCCAGCCTGGACGCCAAGGCCGGCGGCGAGCTGGCCGAACGACTGTCCGCGCTTTACGACTACATGGCCGAACGCCTGCTGTACGCCAACCTGCACAACAACCGCGCTGCGCTCGACGAGGTCTCCGGCCTGCTCGAAAGTTTGCGCGAGGCCTGGCAGGGCATTGCGCCTTCGGCACAGAAGACCGCCTGACTGAGGCTGCGCGATGAACACCACCGACCGCAAACTCGCCCTGCTGGAACGCCTGCACGAGGTGTCGATGCGCATGGTCGAGGCGGCGCACGCGAATGACTGGGATCGGCTGGCCACACTGGAGGCGGAACAGGCCGGCGTGCGGCGCGAGGCGCAGCAGTCCGCCGGCAACACTCAACCCGCCGATGCCGCAACCAGCGAGCGCATGGCGGCACTGATCCGGGCCACGCTCGAAAACGACGCCGAGGTGCGCCGCCATGTCGAACCCTGGATGTCCAGCGCCCGCAAGCTGCTCGCCAGCGGCAACACCGGCCGGGCGATGCGTGCCGCCTACGGCGCGCTCGGACCGAAGTAGGAGGCGGCCCGGCTGCTGAAGGCCGGGCCAGGCTGCCACCATGATCCCCGCCGACCTCGCCGCCCGCCTGCGGATGCTGACCGAGGCGAGTTTCTTCGACTCGGAGCCGCCGGTCCAGGGCGCCGCCAAGATCCGCGAGATCCAGGCGCGGCTGCCGCAGCTGCTGCCGGGCCAGCAATTCACCGCCAACATCCAGCGCCCGCTGCCGGACGGCACCTTCCAGGCAGTGGTGGCCGGGCGCAGCTATACGCTGGCGCTCAACCATGCGGCGAAGGCAGGCGACTCGCTCGAGTTGGTCGTCACCCGCAGCACGCCCAACGCGGTATTCGCGCAGCTCGCCAATCCGGCGGGAACAGGTGCGGAAGCTGCGGTACGACCGAATCTCAGCCCCACCGGGCAACTCATCAGCTTTCTGCTGACCGGCCTGCCGACCTCGCAAGCGGCCGCACTGGCAGGCGGCAAGCCACTGGTGGCAACACCGCCAGTGGCCACCAGTGCACCACTCGCGGCAGCGATCCGGCAGGCGGTGGCACAAAGCGGCCTGTTCTACGAATCCCACCAGTTGCAGTGGCTCTCCGGCAAGATGGACACCGCCGCCCTGCAGCGCGAGCCGCAATCGGCCTTCGCGCAACCACGGGGCGCACCACCCGGCGGCCAGGGCGCTGCACCCCAGGGCGCGGCGACACCGGCCTCTTCGTCGGCCAACCCGCAGTCCCAGGCCGGGCTGGCGCGACTCGCGGGCAATTCGGTGGCGATTGCCAGCATCTCGGAAGGCGCAGAGGTCGACGGCAGCAGCGAGCGGTTGGCGGAAGCCCTGCGCAGCGGCACGCAGACGCGCACGGCAGCGATGCCGGAGCGGCTGATGCCACTGGTGCATCAACAACTGGACGGGATGGCCACCCAGCAGTACGTGCTGCACGGCCAGGCATGGCCGGGACAGCATTTCGAACTGACGCTGGAAGACCCAACCGAACACGGTGGTGCACACGGAGACGAGGAAGCCACCGACTGGAACACCACCCTGCGCCTGAAGATGCCCCGCCTCGGCAGTGTCGACGCGCATCTGCAACTTACGCGCGAAGGCGTCGCCATCCGGCTGACCGCGGCCAACGAGGAAACCGCTACACGGCTCGAGCGCGGCCAGGTGCAGCTCGCAAGCGCGCTCGAGGCCGCGGATCTGCCGCTACTTGGATTCGTCGTGGAGCGTAAGCCCGATGAGCGATGACCCGACTGGACCGACCTCCCGCGACGAGGCGGTGGCACTCACCTACAGCAGCGGCGACGCCGCACCGCGCGTGGTCGCCAAGGGACGCGGACTGATCGCGCAGGAGATCATCGAGCGCGCCCGTGAGGCGGGGGTGTTCGTGCACGAATCGCCCGAACTGGTGGCGTTGTTGATGCAGGTCGATCTGGATGAGCGCATTCCGCCGGAGCTCTATATAGCGGTGGCCGAATTGCTCGCTTGGCTTTACCGGCTGGAGCGGGGTGAGCCGCCAGAGCCCGCTGCGACAGGTGCCGGAACCTGAAGTAATCAGGTCAGCAATAAATGCGAGCGCGCGGCGAAGCTCAATCGCCCATTCGCCCGGCCAAGCCGGGCTCCTACAGCGAGCGCCTTCGGTTTGAAGCCCATTCGCCCGGCCAAGCCGGGCTCCTGCAGCGAGTGCC
>CAYTAY010000155.1:2254-7622 GCA_964435845.1 uncultured Azoarcus sp. | reverse complement strand
GATACCCCGGCCTTGCGGGCGTACCACGGAAGAAGTTTCGGGGTTTTCATGTCATTCTCCTGTTGGCCGATCCGGCCTTACAAACCGCAGGTCGACCTTGTGGGTCGTGTTGCGGACTCTCTGTTGCGCGTTGCAGCGTGCGCACGATGTTACTGAATATACGCGTTTCAGAATCTGATTTCCGTTAAATGGTTCCTCGAATTGCTGCAATGCACAATAAAAAACTAGAGCAAGTCGCCCGCTAATTCAACCTCGATCGCACACCTGTTGCGTCGGCGCAACAAGCAGCGTCGCAACGGCTGGTGAGACCCTGACCGGCTGAAGCGGATAGAATCGGCGGCTGTGCAAACGGATCTTCCCGATGTCTGACCTTCTGGCAAATCTCAATCCCGAACAACTGCTCGCCGTTACGCTTCCGCCGCAGCACGCGCTGGTGCTGGCCGGGGCTGGCTCCGGCAAGACCCGCGTACTCACCACCCGGATCGCCTGGTTGATCCAGACCGGGCAGGTCAGCCCCCAGGGCGTGCTCGCTGTGACCTTCACCAACAAGGCTTCGCGCGAGATGCTGGCGCGGCTGTCGACCATGTTGCCGGTCGGGCTGGGCCACAACGCACGCAGTATCTGGATGGGCACCTTTCATGGATTGTGTAACCGTTTGTTGCGTACCCATCATCGCGAAGCCGGTCTGCCCCAACTCTTCCAGATCCTGGACAGCGGGGATCAGCTTGCAGCCATCAAGCGCATGCTGAAACTGCTGAACGTCGACGACGAGAAGTTCCCCCCGCGCGACCTGCAGCACTTCATCAATGCCCAGAAGGAGGCCGGACACCGTCCGCATGCGGTCGATGCCTGGGACGACTACACCCGTCGCCGCGTCGAGCTCTACACGGAGTATGAAGCACAGTGTCAGCGCGAGTCTGTTGTGGATTTTGCGGAGTTGCTGCTCAGAAGCTACGAATTGCTCGAGCGAAACGAGCCGCTGCGCCGGCACTACCAGCAGCGCTTGCGGCACATCCTGGTCGACGAGTTCCAGGACACCAATCGCCTGCAGTACCGCTGGTTGAAGCTGCTCGCCGACGAGGGGCGCGAGGGGGGGGCATGGCTGTTCTGCGTGGGTGACGACGACCAATCGATCTACCGTTTCCGCGGTGCCGAGGTCGGCAACATGCGCGACTTCGAACGCGAGTTCAAGGTCAGCAACGTGATCCGCCTCGAGCAGAACTACCGCTCCTGGGGCAACATCCTGGATGCCGCCAACACCATCATCCGCAACAACACCGAGCGTCTCGGCAAGAACCTGTGGACCGAGCGGGGCAGCGGCGAACCGCTAAGGGTGTTCGAGGCCTATAACGACGGTGACGAGGCGCGCTGGGTGGTCGAGGAAATTCAATCGCTGGTGCGCGATGGCATGAGCCGTGCCGATATCGCCTTGCTCTACCGGTCCAACGCCCAGTCCCGGGTGCTGGAGCATCAACTGTTCTCAGCCGGTATTCCCTATCGTGTCTATGGGGGGCTGCGCTTTTTCGAGCGACAGGAGATCAAGCATGCGCTCGCTTATCTGCGGCTGATCGCCAATTCGGACGACGACACCGCTTTCGCCCGGGTGGTGAATTTTCCGACCCGTGGCATCGGCGCCCGCTCGCTGGAAGTGTTGCAGGATGCCGCGAGAACCTGGCAAGGCAGTCTCTACGCCAGCGTGCCACACCTTTCCGGCAAGCCGGGCGCGGTGCTGGGGCAGTTCGTGCGCCTGATCGAAGACATGCGTCGCGAGACCCGCGAGTTGCCGCTGCCCGAACTGGTCGATCATGTGCTGGACGCATCGGGGCTTCGCGCGCACTACAAGACCGGCAAGGAAGGGCTGGAACGGCTCGAGAACCTGGATGAGTTGATCAACGCGGCGGCCAACTTCCTGGCCGAGGCCGGTGTCGGGGGTGAGTCTCGGCCCGAGTCGCATGCCTTGCTCGCAGACTTTCTCGCCCATGCGTCGCTCGAAGCCGGTGAGCATCAGGCGGACGCAGGCACCGAGGCGGTGCAGTTGATGACCGTGCATTCGGCCAAGGGGCTGGAGTTCGATGCAGTGTTTCTCACCGGGCTGGAGGAGGGGCTGTTCCCACACGAGAACAGCATCCTCGAGCGCGACGGCCTCGAGGAAGAGCGCCGCCTGATGTACGTCGCGGTGACCCGGGCGCGCGAACGGCTCTATCTGTCCTTCGCGCAGAGCCGCATGTTGCACGGCCAGGTGCGCTACAACCTGCGCTCGCGCTTTCTCGAGGAGATTCCGGAGGGGCTCACCAAGTGGTTGTCGGTGCCGAGCGCGCGTGGGCGAGGCGCCGGATTCGGCGGCTATTTTGAGCCCTCACGTTCCCCCCGCGTGGCAACCGCACCGTCGCCGGCCCAGCCCTCGCGCGACCTCGGCGGCTTGCGTGTTGGGCAACAGGTGAAACACGCGCGATTCGGCCAGGGCGTCATCGTTGCCGCCGAGGGCGGCGGGGCGGACGCGCGGGTGCAGGTGAACTTCGGTTCGGCCGGGCTCAAATGGTTGTTGTTGGCGGTGGCCAAGCTCGAGGCCTGTTGAGCAGACCCGGTGGCCCGTGGGAGTCTGCGGTGCGTTTCACCTGTGGTTCGACACACCCTATGGCGCATGCCGGGCTGGCGCGTTTAGGGTGCGCAGCAAAACGCACCGTGCAGCGCTTGCTCAGGTGCCGTATTTGCGCGCCAAAGTATCGTGCAGGGCGAGGTATTCCTGAGAGAGCTTGTGCCTTGCGTCGAGATGGATCATCGGCTTGGACTGTTCGTGCGATTCCTTGATCTTGACCGACGACGACAGATAGGGCTCGAGCACCGGCAGACCTTCCTCGATCAGTTCGCGGACCATCTTCTGCGGCAGGGTCGCACGCGGCTGGTACTGGTTGACGACGATGCCTTCCACTTCCAGATTACGGTTGTGGTCGGCGCGGATCTCCTGCACGTTTTCGAGCAATGAATACAGTGCCCGGCGCGAGAAGTCGTCGCAATCGAACGGAATCAGGCAGCCGTTTGCCGCGATCAGTGCTGAACGCGTGTAGAAGTTCAGCGCCGGCGGGGTGTCGATGTAGATCAGGTCGTAGTCTTCGGCCAGTTCGTCGAGCGCGTCGCGCAGCTTGAAGATCTTGTAGCGCGATTCCAGCTTGGTCTGCAGGTCTTCGAGACCCGGATGCGAGGGCATCACGTGCAGGCCGGGGAAGGGGCTCTCGAGGATGAATTCGATGGTGTCCTTGGGACTGAGCTTGAAATGCAGCGTCTGGTCGAAGAAATCCGCCAGCGTGTTTTCCAGTTCCGCGCCCGGTTGGCCGAGCAGGTAATGGGTGGAGTTACCTTGTGGGTCGAGGTCGATCACCAGCGTACGAAGGCCACCGTGGGCACTGATCGCCGCGAGATTGCAGGTGATGGTGGACTTGCCTACGCCGCCCTTCTGGTTGAAAACGACCCTGCGCATGAATGCTCCCTGCAACGATTGACAGGCGTGATTGTGCCAAAAAACTGCCGCGATAGGCCGCGATCCACGCAAAGATCATCGCGTCGCGGTTGCTGCGAAGTCGTGGGCAGTGGGATAAACTGCCGAGTCTGCCGTATTGAGGGCCGGTGCGTGAAGGCACGGGTCCGCAGACCGCCACGCATGCCGAACGACAAGGTCCGGCGCCAAACGACAAACGTAGCAGTCCTTGCCGCAGTGTGCCGCGACGACCCATCGTCGCGGCGAGTGCGCCAGACACACAGATATGCTCCGGGGGGGAGAAACAGCATGGACCAGGATTTCATCGCCGCAGCACTTGACTACCACCGCGCCCCGACCCGGGGGAAAATCTCGGTGGTGCCGACCAAGGGGCTGACCAACCAACGTGATCTCGCCCTGGCGTATTCGCCTGGCGTTGCGGCCGCGTGCGATGCGATCGTCGCCGACCCGGCGCAAGCGTACGAGCTGACCTCGCGCGGCAACCTCGTCGCGGTGGTCACCAATGGCACTGCGGTGCTCGGTCTCGGCAACATCGGGCCGCTGGCCTCCAAGCCGGTCATGGAGGGCAAGGGCTGCCTGTTCAAGAAGTTCGCCAACATCGATGTGTTCGACATCGAACTGAACGAAAATGACCCGGACAAGCTCATCGATATCATCGCCTCACTCGAACCCACTCTGGGCGGCATCAACCTGGAGGACATCAAGGCGCCCGAATGCTTCTACATCGAACAGAAGCTGCGCGAACGCATGAACATCCCGGTGTTCCACGACGACCAGCACGGCACCGCGATCATCTCCGCCGCAGGTCTGATCAACGGCTTGAAAATCGTCGGCAAGGATATCGGTGAGGTCAAGCTGGTGTGCTCCGGCGCGGGTGCGGCCGCGATCGCCTGCCTCGACGTGATGGTCGGCCTCGGCCTGAAACGCGAGAATGTCTATGTGTGTGATTCGCGCGGCGTCATCCGTGTTGGTCGTGACGCGAACATGGAGCCTAACAAGGCGCGTTACGCACAGCAGACCGAAGCTACGACGCTGGCCGCGGTCATCGAAGGGGCGGATGTCTTCCTTGGGCTGTCCACTGCCGGCGTGCTCAAGCCCGAGATGGTCGCGAAGATGGCGGATCAGCCGCTGATTTTCGCCTTGGCCAACCCGAATCCGGAGATCCTGCCCGACGACGCCAAGAAGGTTCGTCCGGACTGCATCATCGCGACCGGCCGCTCGGACTATCCGAACCAGGTCAACAATGTGCTGTGCTTTCCGTTCATCTTCCGGGGCGCGCTGGATGTCGGCGCGACCAAGATCACCGAGGAGATGAAGCTCGCCTGCGTGAAGGCGATAGCCGAACTGGCCCAGGCCGAGCAGAGCGATATCGTGGCTTCCGCCTACGGCGGCGCGGATCTCAATTTCGGGCCGGACTACATCATTCCCAAACCTTTTGATCCGCGCCTGATCGTCAAGATCGCGCCAGCCGTGGCCAGGGCTGCCATGGCGTCCGGCGTGGCGACCCGTCCGATCGAGGATTTCGAGGCCTATGTCGCCAGCTTGACCGATTTCGTCTATCAGTCGGGCATCATCATGAAGCCGGTGTTCAACACTGCCAAGGCGATCCCGCCGGAGCACAAGCGGGTGCTCTTCGCCGAGGGCGAGGACGAACGCGTGTTGCACGCGGTGCGCGTGGTGATCGACGAGCAACTCGCAAGGCCGATCCTGATCGGCCGGCCCAGCGTCATCGAGATGCGCATCAAGAAGATCGGTCTCAACCTGGTGCCGGAGCGTGATTTCGAGATTGTGAACCCCGAGTCGGACCCGCGCTATCGGGAGCTGTGGAACGAGTATTACCGCCTGATGTGCCGCGACGGCATCACGCCGGAGATC
>CAYTAY010000155.1:0-2244 GCA_964435845.1 uncultured Azoarcus sp. | reverse complement strand
GAAGGCCAAGATGCGCCGCGATACGACGCTGATTGGCTGCATGCTGCTGCGCCGCGGGGATGCCGATGCACTGGTGTGCGGCACCTTTGGCACCTACGACTACCACCTCAAGCAGGTAGAGGACGTCATAGGCCTGGCCAAGGACGCCAAACTGTTCGCCGCGATGAACCTGTTGCTACTGCCCAAGCGCATGCTTGCGATCAGCGATCCCTACGTGAACGAGAGCCCGGACGCCGAGCAGGTGGCCGAGATTGCGCAGATGGCAGCCGAAGAGTTGCGTCGTTTCGGCGTCGAGCCGCGTGTCGCGTTGTTGTCGCATTCGAATTTCGGCAGTTCGACCTCGGCTTCGGCACGCAAGATGCGCGCCGCGCGTGATCTGCTGCGGGTCGCGCAGCCGGATCTGCAATGCGATGGCGAGATGCACGGAGATGCCGCACTGGCCCCGGAGATCCGGGATCACGTGCATCCGGCCTCGACGCTGTCGGGTGAGGCCAACCTGTTGGTGATGCCGAACCTCGATGCCGCCAATATTTCGTTCAACCTGATGAAGATCGCCAATGGTGATGGCGTGTCGGTCGGGCCGATTCTGCTCGGTGCGGCCTTGCCGGTGCATATCCTCACGCCGTCGGCGACCGTGCGTCGTCTGGTCAACATCACGGCGGTGTCGGTGGTCGATGCGCACGAGCAGCGCGTCCGCGAGAACGCGCTCTGAACAACACCCTCCACAACCGAGAGGAGATACACATGACCCACGCAATCCGATTCAGTGAAACCGGTGGGCCCGAGGTGCTGAAGTGGGACAAGGTGGCCCTGGCCGAACTTGGAGAGGGCGAGGTGCGTTTGCGGCAGGAGGCGGTCGGTCTCAACTATATCGACACCTACCACCGTTGCGGTATGTACCCGGTGCCGCTGCCGTCGGGCATCGGTCTCGAGGGCGCGGGAACCGTCGAGGCCGTCGGCCCGGGCGTGACCGAGCTGGCAGTCGGTGAGCGGGTCGCCTACGCGGGCGGCCCCCTCGGCGCCTACGCCCGCGCGCGCAACATGCCGGTCGACCGGCTGGTCAAGCTGCCGGCCGCGTTGAGCTTCGAGCAGGGCGCGGCGATGATGCTGCAGGGGCTCACCGCGCAATACCTGCTTCGTCGTACCTATCGGGTGCAGCCCGGCGACACCATCCTCATCCACGCCGCAGCAGGCGGGGTCGGCCTGATCGTGTGCCAGTGGGCCAAAGCACTGGGTGCAACCGTGATCGGCACTGTGGGCTCGGACGACAAGGCAGCGCTGGCCCGTGCCCATGACTGCGATCATCCCATCGTCTACACCCGTGAGAACTTTGCGGAGCGGGTGCGCGAGATCACCGCAGGCGAGGGGGTCGCGGTGGTGTATGACTCCATCGGCAAGGACACCTTCATGGACTCACTGTCCTGCCTGCGCCCGCTCGGCATGATGGTGCTCTTCGGCGCAGCGTCCGGCGCGGTGCCGCCCTTCGATCCTCAGGTGCTGGCGCAGAAGGGTTCGGTGTTCCTCACCCGCCCGACCCTGTTCACCTATGTGGCCAAGCGCAGCGACCTGATCGCGATGTCTAACGAGCTGTTCGAAGTGGTGACCTCGGGCAAGGTGCGCATCGAGGTCAATCAACGCTACCCGCTGCGCGAGGCGGCGCAGGCGCATCGCGACCTCGAGGCGCGGCGTACCACCGGCTCCACCGTGTTGCTGCCGTGGGCATGAAGCGCCTGTCGCTTGTTGCCGTGTTGTTGGCTGGCGCGCTCGCGCTGGCCCCGCTGCCGGCGTCTGCCCAGCAGCAGGTGCTGAGTCCGTCGCAGGCGGCGTTTCTCAAGGCCGAGAATCGCCGCATCGAAGACTACTTCGTGCTCCAGGTGTCGCGCATTGTCGGTATCCAGCCTGAGCAGGTGCGCCGCGCGATGCCGGACGAGCGCCGCATCACCGTGGCGGTGTCGCGGCTGATCTCGGCGCTGGAAATGGACCTCGGCCGTGGGCTCACCGATGAGCAGACCGCCGCGATTGTTCTGGCCGACGAAGAACGGCGCGCAGCCCTGGTGCGGGTGAGGGAAGGGGCAGCGTTGCGTTGACATAGGGCCTGTTCGCGGCTCACGCCGCTCCTGCCCGCATCACGAACGCTTCCACGACCTGTAGGAGCGGCGTGGGCCGCGAACCCGATACCGTCATTCAGCTCCGCGCTCGCATCCAGCGTTGTAACGGTCATGGAGTCAGTCCACCCCAGTTCAT
>CAYTAY010000154.1:2224-7629 GCA_964435845.1 uncultured Azoarcus sp. | reverse complement strand
CTGCTCACCAATCTGCCCAAGGCGGTGCCGGCCGGCGAACTGCTTGAACGCGCGGGCCTGGATGCCTCGGCAATTGCCGACGGCTACGGTGTCGTTACCCTGCACCGTCCGTCAAACGTCGATGCCCCGGAAAACCTCGGGCCTATCTTCAAAGCGCTGGCGCATGTCGCCCGGCGGCTGCCGTTGGTGTTCGCGCTCCACCCGCGCACCCGAAGCAACCTCGAGCGATTCGGCATGCTCGATGCCCTGTCCGAGCCCGGGTTCATCGTGCTCCCGCCGCAGGGCTACCTCGAAATGCTCGGCCTCATGTCCAAGTCCGTGATGGTTCTCACGGACTCCGGTGGCATGCAGGAGGAAACTACAGCACTGGGCGTGCCGTGCATCACCATTCGCCACAACACCGAGCGGCCGATCACCGTGGAGCAGGGCACCAACATGCTGGTCGGCACCGATCCGCAGGCGATCATCCGGGCAGCCGAAGAAGTGCTGGCCACTGGCGGCAAGCGCGGTCGCACGCCCGAGCTGTGGGACGGCAAGGCGGCCGAGCGTATCGCGGCCCACCTTGCGGCATGGCTGGATCAGTGACCCGGAAGCGACAGCGCGCCGGAGTCGGCAACTCGGATAGACGCAGACGATGACCCAGCAGAGAATCGCCAACGCCTTCACCATCGACGTCGAAGACTACTTTCAGGTCTCGGCGCTGGCACCGCATTTCCCGCGCGCAAACTGGGAGAACGTGCCCTGCAGGGTCGAGCGCAACATTGACCGGATCCTCGAAATGCTCGATGCGCACGAGGCCACGGGTACCTTCTTCACCCTGGGCTGGATTGCCGAGCGCTATCCGCAAATGATTCGGCGCATTGCACAAGCCGGACACGAGGTGGCCAGCCACGGCTACAACCACGAGCGGGCGAGTGCGCAGACGCCGGAGGTGTTTCTGTCCGACATCAGGCTCGCGCGGGCGGTGCTCGAGGACGTCAGCGGCCAGGCGGTGACCGGCTATCGTGCGCCGAGCTTTTCCATCGGTGCCGGCAACCTGTGGGCGCACGACAGCATCCTCGAAGCCGGATACGCATACAGCTCCAGCATCTACCCGGTCAAGCACGACCACTACGGCATGCCGGACGCACCGCGCTTTCCGTACCGGCTCGATAACGGTCTGCTTGAGATCCCGGTCACCACCAATCACCTGCTCGGCCGCAACTGGCCGGCCGGCGGGGGCGGTTACTTCCGCCTGCTGCCCTATGCGGTGTCGCGCTGGCAGATCGCACGCGTCAACCGCGAGGACGGCCAGCCGGCGATCTTCTACTTCCACCCGTGGGAAATCGATCCCGGGCAACCGCGGGTGCGCGAAGCCAGCGCCAAGACCCGCTTTCGGCACTACATCAACCTCGAGCGTACCGAGGCGCGTCTCAACCGCCTGCTGCGCGACTTCGCCTGGCGGCGTGCGGACGCAGTCTTCCGCAACGCCGCCTGAGGCCGGGGATTGGCGATGGATCGTCCGGCGCTGCTCGTCAAACCGTTCTCCGACGCCGATCCTGCGCGTTGGGACGCGTTCGTCGAGCGCTGTCCACGTGCCACCTTCTTCCATCTCGCAGCATGGCGCGAGATCATCCATGAGGTGTTTGGTCACCGCTGCCATTATCTGCTGGCCGAGCGCGCCGGCGAGGTAGTGGGCGTGTTGCCGCTGGCCGAGGTGCGCAGCCGTCTCTTCGGCCATTCGCTGACCTCTCTGCCGTTTTGTGTCTATGGTGGCGCAGTGGGCGACGCGGACGCCCTCGATGCCCTCGAGCAAGCCGCCGATGCCCTGGGTCGCAAACTCGGCGTGCAACACCTCGAGCTGCGCAACTTCGAGACTCGGCATGCCGACTGGCCGCGCCAGGAGATCTACTTCACCTTTCGCAAGGCCCTCGAGCCCGAGGTCGAGGCCAACATGCTCGCTATCCCGCGCAAGCAGCGCGCGATGGTGCGCAAGGGCATCAAGAACGCTCTGGTGTCGAATGTCGACGCGAATGTGGATCGCTTCTTCGCCCTCTATGCCGACAACGTGCATCGCCACGGCACGCCGCCCTTGCCCAAACGCTTCTTCGAGCGCCTGCGCCAGAGCTTTGGCACGCGCTGCGAGGTGCTCACCATCACCACTGCCGACGGCAAGCCGCTGTCCTCCGTGCTGAGCTTTTACTTCCGCAACGAGGTGCTGCCCTACTACGCCGGGGATGACGTCGCCGCGCGAGACCTTGCCGCAAACGACTTCAAATACTGGGAGCTGATGCGCCGCGCCTGCGAGCGCGGCATCGAGGTGTTCGACTACGGCCGCAGCAAGCTCGGCACCGGACCCTTCAGTTTCAAGAAGAACTGGGGCTTTGAGCCGCAACCCCTGTCCTACGAATACCGGCTCTACAAGCGCGACAGCGTGCCGCAGAACAACCCCTCGAACCCCAAGTACCGCGCCTTCATCGCGCTGTGGCGGCGCCTGCCGTTGCCGGTGGCCAATGCGCTGGGGCCATTTATCGTGCGTAACCTCGGATGAGACCGATGTCTGGTGTTTTCGACTGTCTTTGCGGACCCCCGCAACTTGGCGTAGCGGACGGTTGACATGAACCGAGCATTCACGGGCTTCATTCCGGTCATCGCGCTTCTCTTCTTGGCGCTGGCATGGGTCGTGGGTTGGTATTGGTCCACTGCAGTTCAGGTGGCGGGCATTTGGTGGCGTTCCGAGACGTTTGCGCATGGTCTGGTCGTCCTGCCAATCAGTGCCTGGTTGATCTGGTTGCGTCGCGATCGACTGGCGACCTTGACGGTGTCGCCCTCGCCATGGATGAGCGTCCTGATCGCCCTTGCCGGGCTCGGATGGTTGCTCGGACAGATGGTGAACGTGAACGCCTTGTCGCATTTTGCGCTGGCGTGTCTGCTGGTGTTCACCGCGATCGGTTTACTCGGCCCGCGCGTCTCCCGGGAACTCGCATTTCCGCTGGCCTTCGTTTTCTTCGGGGTGCCCATCGGGGAGTTCCTGATGCCCGCGTTGATGCACTACACGGCAGAGTTCACGGTATTCGCGCTTCGAATGTCCGGCGTTCCCGTGTATCAGGAGGGCTTGTATTTCGTCATACCGAGCGGGCGTTGGTCGGTTGTCGAGGCCTGTAGCGGCTTGCGATATCTGATCGCCTCGCTCATGGTCGGCACCTTGTTTGCCTACCTCAACTACGACAGCCTGAAGAAACGGCTGATCTTCATCGGCTTTGCGATCCTGGTCCCCATCGTGGCCAACTGGCTGCGCGCCTACTTCATCGTCATGCTCGGGCATCTGACCGACAACCGGCTTGCTGCAGGTGTGGACCACCTAATCTACGGCTGGGTGTTTTTCGGTGCCATCATCCTGCTGATGTTCTGGGTTGGTTCGCTTTGGCGTGACCCGATCGAAGCGGCCCCAAGCAAGACGCCAGCGCCGCCTCAGGACAGCGCAGGGCGCACCTCGCCAGTCACGCGCGCCTTGCCATTGCTGGCAGTTGCAGCGCTGTTTCCGCTGTTGCTGGTGCGTATCGACGCACCGGTCGCACCTTTCGAGGTGGCGATTCGGGCGCCTGTGCCCGCCGCCGGCTGGACCGCCGACGACACAGTCTTCCACGACTACCTGCCGATCTTCAGTGGCTATCGTGGCAGTGCTTATCAAGCTTATCGACGCGACGACGGTGAAGTCGTCGCGCTCTACGTTGCCTACTATGCCAAGCAGCGCAAAGGTGCCGAGCTGATCACCTGGGACAACCGGCTCACGATCCGCGAATACGATACCGGCCTGCATTGGCGCCTCGTTACGCGTCGCAATGTGTCGAGCGTGGTTGGCGACGTGCTTCAGTCGGTGATCAGCTACGGACCGAGGGTGATCGGAATCTGGCACTGGTACTGGAGTGACGGAACGCTCATCACCCGCGACGAGATCGCAAAGCTCAAGCTGGCTTTCGATCGCGTCACCGGACGCGCTGACGACGCGGCCTTCGTCGCGGTTCTCACGCCGCTTGCCTCCGAGGGAGAGGATCCCGGTCCGCTTGTCAGGGCCTTTCTGGCTGACCACTCGGATGCGATCGAAGCGATGCTTCTCGAAGCAGGGCAGTGGCGATGATGAGCGCGGCACCAGCACCAGCGCCGCTAATCGTACATGTCGTCTATAGCTTCCACACCGGCGGTCTCGAGAACGGTCTCGTCAACCTCATCAAGCACCTGCCATCTTCAAGTTTTCGACACGCGGTTTTGGCACTGACCACTTGTTCTCCAAAGCTTCGTGAGCGTTTGCACCGTCGCGACGTCGAATTCCATGAACTGCACAAGCCGGCGGGCCATGGCTACAAGCTCTATCCGGCACTCTACAAGCTCTTCAAGCAACTTCGCCCGGCGATCGTCCACACCCGTAATCTGGCCGCACTGGAGGCAGTGGTCCCTGCTTACATGGCGGGCGTGCCCTTTCGCATCCATGGCGAACACGGCTGGGACGTATCCGACCCTGACGGCCGAAGCCGGAAGTACAGGTTGGTCAGACGCATCTACCGCCCATTCGTTCACCGCTATGTCGTGCTCTCGGGCCACCTGGAGCGCTATCTCGTCGAGGGCGTCGGCGTGCCGAGAGAGCGCATCGTGCGGATCTGCAATGGGGTGGACGTTCAACGCTTCCAGCCGTCCTCCACCGCGCGAGCGCCACTCGCGGGCTCCCCTTTCAACGACGCCCGTTACCGCATCATCGGCACGGTCGGACGGCTGCAGGCGATCAAGGATCAGCCCAATCTGGTGCGAGGCTTCGCCGAGCTTGTGTCGCGTTACCCCGATCAGGCGCGTGATCTGCGCCTGGTGCTGGTCGGTGATGGTCCGTCGCGCAGCGCAATCGAGGCGGAGGTCCGCGCGCGTGGTCTCGGAGACAGAGTCTGGCTGGCTGGCGAGCGCGCCGATGTGGCCGATGTGATGCGTGCTTTCGACTTGTTTGTGCTGCCTTCGCAAGCCGAGGGCATCTCCAACACGATCCTGGAAGCCATGGCCAGTGGTTTGCCGGTCGTCGCCACCGATGTCGGCGGCAATGGCGAGCTCGTCGACCCTGAGAGAACCGGCGCGCTGGTGCCGCCATCCGATCCGCAGGCGCTGGCGGAAGCCCTGATAGCATTCACCACGGCCCCAGAGCGGATGGCAAAAGCCGGCCGGGCCGGACGCCAGCGCGCCGTCGAGCAATTCAGCATCGAGCGGATGGTCGAGCAATACGAACAGTTGTATCTGGGCAAGGCCATGCCTCAGGGAGTGGCGGGGGTGAAATGGTGTTGAGGCCGTGTTCGCGGCTCACGCCGCTCCTACCTGTCGTTCGTATGCCGTGCCGGTGGGAGCGGCGTAAGCCGCGAAATGGACAAAGCAACCGGCAACGCGATTGCCGT
>CAYTAY010000154.1:0-2124 GCA_964435845.1 uncultured Azoarcus sp. | reverse complement strand
CCACCGCTGGTCCAGTGCGCGTCCATCACCTGTGGGAGCGGCGTAAGCCGCGAAAGCCCGTTTTCGAAACCCTCGAATCGCACCATTCAACCACCACAAACCAACGGTAACAAACATGTGTGGAATCGCCGGACTCTTCGACCTCCGCGGCAAGCGCGACTTCGACCGTGCGCTGGTCGAGCGCATGAACCAGGTGCAATTCCACCGCGGCCCGGACGAAGGTGGCACCCACTTCGAGCCCGGCGTCGCGCTCGCGCATCGGCGCCTGTCCATCATCGATCTGTCCACCGGCCAGCAACCGTTGTTCAACGAGGATGGCTCAGTCGCCGTCGTCTTCAATGGCGAAATCTACAACTACCAGGAGCTGGTGCCCGAGCTCCAGGCCCTCGGCCACGTCTTCCACACCCGCAGCGACACCGAGGTCATCGTCCACGCCTGGGAGGCCTGGGGCGAAGACTGCGTGCAGCGCTTCCGGGGCATGTTCGCTTTTGCGCTCTTCGACCGCAACCGCGACACGTTCTTCATGGCGCGCGACCGCCTGGGCGTCAAGCCGCTGTTCTACGCAGAACTGCCCGACGGCACCATGGCCTTCGGTTCCGAACTGAAAGTGCTGATGCAACACCCCGCGCTCGACAAGCGCCTCGACCCGCACGCGGTCGAGGAATACTTCGCGCTCGGCTACGTCGCCGAGCCTCGCACCATATACGAGGGCGCGCGCAAGCTCGGCCCGGGCGAACTGCTGACCATCCGCCGTGGTGAAGCGCTGCCGGTGCCCAGGCGCTTTTGGGACGTGCGCTTCACCCTCGACAACCCGCTCTCGCTGCAGGACGCCACCACCGAGCTCACCGCCCGCCTGCAGGAATCCATCCGCCTGCGCATGATCTCGGAAGTACCGCTCGGCGCGTTCCTGTCCGGTGGCGTCGATTCGAGCGCGGTCGTCGCCCTCATGGCAGGCCTGTCGGACAAGCCGGTCAACACCTGCTCGATCGCCTTCGACGATCCGGCCTTCAACGAATCCGAATTCGCCGACATGGTGGCGCAGCGCTACCGCACCGACCACCATGTCGAAACCGTCGCCTCCGACGATTTCGACCTCATCGACACCCTCGCCACCCTCTACGACGAACCCTACGCCGACAGCTCGGCCATGCCCACCTACCGCGTCTGCCAGCTCGCGCGCAAGCACGTCACCGTAGCCTTGTCGGGCGATGGCGGCGACGAGAGCTTCGCGGGCTATCGGCGCTATCGCATGCATCTCATGGAGGAGAAGCTGCGCGGCATCATGCCGCTGGGCATGCGGCAGCCGCTGTTCGGACTGCTCGGGCGCCTGTACCCCAAGGCCGACTGGGCGCCGCGCGTCTTCCGCGCCAAGACCACCTTCCAGGCGCTCGCACGGGATTCGGTCCAGGCCTACTTCCACTCGGTCTCCCTGCTGCGCGACGACATGCGCACCAGCCTCTTCTCCAGCGACTTCAGGCGACAACTGGGTGGCTACGAAGCGGTCGAAGTCTTCCGGCGCCATGCCGTCCAGGCCGGTACCGACGATCCGCTGGCGCTGGTCCAATACCTCGACCTCAAGACCTATCTCGTCGGCGACATCAACACCAAGGTCGACCGCGCCAGCATGGCGCACTCGCTCGAAGTCCGCGAACCCCTGATGGATCACGAGTTGGTCGAATGGCTGGCGACCTTGCCGTCAGGGCTCAAGATCGACGGTCAGCAGGGCAAATACCTGTTCAAGAAGGCCATGGAGCCGCTGCTGCCCAACGACGTGCTCTACCGCCCCAAAATGGGTTTCGCCGTGCCGCTGGCCCGCTGGTTCCGCGGCCCGCTCAAGCAAAAGGTCCGCGACGCCGTCCTCGGCGAAACGCTGGCCGCCAGCGGCATCTTCCAGCCGGCGTACCTTCAGCACCTGGTCGACACCCACCAGTCCGGCAGGCGCGACTACAGCACTCCCCTATGGACCCTGCTCATGTTCGAAGCCTTCCTCCGCAACACCCAATAGCCGCCCGGCAAAGCCGAGCCCCCACGGCACGGCAAACAACTCCGAGCTCCTGCGGCACGGCAAATGTCAATACCGATTTAAAACTGACACACTTTTTGCCAGTTTGCCGATTTAAAACT
>CAYTAY010000153.1:0-7668 GCA_964435845.1 uncultured Azoarcus sp. | reverse complement strand
CGAGAACGATCCTTTCGTGCGCGCGGCGGCGGACTTTCCCATCTCTGCCCAGGTGAACTATCACTCGATCGTGGCCCAGGCCAATGCCGAAGTGGCCCTCGCTGATTCCGATGATGGTCTCGTGCCTTACCGCAGCGCTCATCTTCCCGGGGCGCAGTCCGAAAAAGTCATCATTTCAGGTCATAGCGTGCAGCAAAACGCGGCCGCGATACTGGAGATTCAACGCATTCTGGGAGAGGACATGGCTCTGCGGGAAGAGCGCTAGCGCGCCACGCAGTGATGGACAGCTGCCATCCGCTGAAGAGCCCCGCCTGACTATTTGCCCGGGCGACGCGTCCGCAGGTTCGGAACCATCCTCACGAGAACGCCGTCCTTCCTGACATAGTGGTGATAGAGCGCGGCTGCGGCGTGGATGAGAATCAGCGCCCATATGACGAAGGCGCCTGCAGTCTGGTGGAACCAGTCGATGGGCGCTTCCCATTGTTCCTAGGTCAGCCCGAGGCGCTCGGTCACCAGCCAGGCATAGAGCGCGGTGTCGTCGAACTTCGGGATATCGATCCAGCCCAGCGGCGCGCGCAGGCCCAGGTAGCCGGTGATCGGCATGACGATCATGAAGAAATAGAGCACCCAGTGCATCGCCGTGGCGGCAAGGTGTTCGACCCGCTGCCCGTGCGGAAACCCGGGCGGCGGCGCGACCCTGCGCCAGATCAGCCGCAGGATCACGATCAGTCCGATCGCCACGCCGGTGATGGTGTGGATGCGCATGGCCACGAGGTTGGCCGGTTCGCCGCGCTCGGTGAACCAGATGCGGTAGTAGACAGCGATGTACGTGGCAAGAAACAGCGCCACCGTCGTCCAGTGGAACAGGATCGCCAGCGTGTTGTAGCGCAGGATGGCGGCTTTGGGATCGGCAGGACTCATGGGGCTTTTCCCTTCTTCGGCGTCGCCACCGTGGTTGCCAGCGACGTGTTCTTCATCAGCCATTCGCAAGCGCCTCGGCCACGGCGTCCGCGAGCGGCGTGGTCGGACGGCCGATCAGGCGGGAAAGCTCGCGTCCGTCATCGAACAATGCGCCGGTCGAGGCATCCACGTCGAACTGGGCGATGGCCTCGGCATAGGCATCCGAGATGCCCGCTTCTCGGAGCAGGGCGGCATACTCGGCGGGCGGCAGGTTCCTGTACGGAATCTCTCTGCCAACCTGCCTGGACAGCTCGGCCGCCAACTCGGACAGCGTGTAGGGCGCATCGCCGGCAAGCTCGTACACCTTGCCGTCATGACCTTCGCCGGCGAGCACGGCCACGGCGGCGTCGGCAAAATCGGCACGGGTCGCCGCCGAAATCCTTCCATCGCCCGCGCTCCCCGCGAAGAATCCTGCCTGGAGGGCGGCAGGGATCGACGCGGTGTGGTTCTCCGAATACCAGCCGTTGCGCAGCACGGTATGGACAAGCCCTGAATCCTTGAGCGCGGCTTCGGTCGCGACATGCTCGGTCGCCAAGCTCAGCGACGAGGTATCGGCATGCAGCAGGCTCGTGTAGACGATCCTCTTCACGCCAGCGCCCTTTGCGGCCGCGATGACATTCGTGTGCTGCTCGGCACGCCTGCCGATGTCGCTGGACGAGATCAGCAGCAGCGTGTCGGCGCCCGCGAGCGCGGCGTCGAGGGTGTCGGGTTTGTCGTAATCGGCCGCACGCACTGCGACGCCGAGGTCGGCCGCCTTTTCAGGGCTGCGTGCGAGCGCAACGATGTCGGTGGTCGGGAGCGCCGCTCTCAGTCTGGGGACAACAAGACGCCCAAGGTGGCCCGATGCGCCGGTGATGGCAATGATCATTGCCCACTCCTCATTTCAGTGATTGATGCCTACAATGTACCGGTCATCCGAACTAAATGCGGATTCCACGCCATCCGGCCACCCAGTCCACGGCCATCCGGCCGGGCAGTCGGAGCGCAGCGACGCAGGGCTGGCATTGTTAGTCCGAGGTGCCCGGCGTCGTCAATTTCTGCGTCCGTTTGCGCATTGATTCACCCTTCAGATTGATCCGATAAGCGTTGTGCACCAAGCGGTCGAGGATGGCATCGGCCAGGGTCGGATCGCCGATCAGTTCGTGCCAGTTGTCCACCGGCATCTGGCTGGTGACGATGGTCGAGCGCTGGCCGTAACGGTCGTCCAGTAGCTCCAGCATGTCGCGCCGTTGCTCGCCGGTGAACGGGGCCAGGCCCCAGTCATCGAGGATCAGCAGGTCGGTCTTGGCGTAGCTGCTCATCAGCTTGGCGAAGCGGCCGTCGCCATGGGCCAGACCCAGTTCTTCCAGCAAACGTGGCAGGCGCAGATAGCGCACGCTGTAGCCCTCTCGGCAGGCCTGGTGGGCCAGGGCGCAGGCCAGCCAGGTTTTACCGACACCGGTGGGGCCGCCGATGATCAGGTTGAGGCCGTCGCGTAGCCACTGGCCACTGCTCAGTTGCAGGATCAGCGCCTTATCCAGTCCGCGCGGGCTGCGGTAGTCGATGTCTTCGAGGCAGGCGTTGTGCTTGAGCCGGGCCTGGCGCAGGCGGCTGCTCAGGCGCTTGTCATCGCGTTCGGTCAGCTCGCGGTCGACCAGCAGGCCGAGGCGTTCCTCGAAGCTCAGGCTGTCGATTTCCGGGGTTTTCAGTTGTTCATTCAGCGCTTTGAGCATGCCGTGCAGGCGCAGGGTTTGCAGCTTGTCCAGGGTCGGATGGGACAGCATGGTGAGTTTCCTTGGGGTCAGTGGTAGTAGGCGGATCCGCGCAGGTTGGCGTGGTCGTCCGGCAGTAGCGGCAGGTTGGTTTGAGCTAGCGGCAGGTTTTCCAGCCCCTGGCGCAGGATCGATTCGAGGCTCTTGTAGCTGCACGTGCCGAGGCTGATGGCGCGACGGCAGGCCAACTCCAGGCGCACTTCGCCGTGGGTTTTGCCCAGGCGCAGGATGCCCAGGCAGGCCCGGTAGCCCTGCTGCGGATGGATGCGCCGTTCGAGGATGTGCCGGATCACTCCGGCGGTGTTCGGCCCGGTCTGCTCGGCCCAGCGGATCAGCCGTTGTGGCGTCCACTCGGCGTGCTCGCGATGGCTCTTGGGCATGTGCTCGGCCTGTGTGCTGTGCCGGCCCTTGTGCGTTGAGCGCAGGTGGCTAGCCACCCGCTGATTGGCGTGGAAGCACTCCACCGTGCGCGCCGTCAGGCGCACCTCCAGCTGCTTCTTCACCAGTTGATACGGCACCGAGTAGTAATGCCCACCTGCGACCGCTGCTGACCGAGTACGAGGATGCGCCTATCGGCGTCTATTGCCTCTATCCGCCAGCCCGGCATCTAGCGCTGAAGGTGCGCGCGGTGGTCGATTTCCTGGCGCTGCGCTTCCAGGGCGGGCCGGAATGGGAACGCGGCTGGTGATCGGACGGTGCCCCGGCCGGGCTGGCGCATTCGCGCATCATTTGGCAGCGGTGTCGTCCGGTTCGCGATTCGGAACGATTTTGTTTTCAAACCTACCCACAAACGGAGTAAGTCAACCATGGCAAAGCGAGTACTGGGCAATTCCGGGCTTTCCATCTCACCGCTGGTATTCGGCGGGAATGTCTTCGGCTGGACGGCGGACAAGGCGCAATCGTTCGCGCTGCTCGACCGCTTCCTCGATGCCGGCTTCGAGACCATCGACACGGCCGACGTCTATTCGTCCTGGGTGCCGGGCAACAGCGGCGGCGAGTCCGAGACGATCATCGGCGAATGGGTGAAGTCACGCGGCAACCGCGACCGCGTGATCCTGATCACCAAGGTCGGCATGGAACTGGCGTCGGACAGGAAGGGCCTTTCCGCGGCCTGGATCGAGCGCGCCGTCGAGGACTCGCTGCGCCGGCTCCAGACTGATCGCATCGATCTCTACTTCTCGCATCTGTTCGATGCCGAAGCACCTCTGGAAGAAACGCTGCAGGCCTACCAGCGCCTGATCGAGGCCGGCAAGGTGCGCGCTGTCGGCGCCTCCAACCATTCGGCCGAGCAGTTGGCCTCGGCGCTGCAGCTGGCTAGGGACGCCGGACTGCCTCGCTACGACGTGCTTCAGCCGCAATACAATCTCTACGACCGGGACAGCTACGACGGCGCGCTGCGCGACCTTGCGATCGCCGAAGGCCTGGGTGTTATCACCTATTACAGCCTCGCCAGCGGTTTTCTGACCGGCAAGTACCGCAGCACCGACGATCTGGGCAAGAGCCCGCGTGGCGGCGGCATCGAGCGGTATCTCGATGCGCGCGGCCTGGGCATCCTTGCGGCGCTCGACGAGGTAGCGGCCGCCCATGGCGCCGCGCCTGCCGAAGTGGCGCTCGCCTGGCTCATCGCGCGCGAGGGCGTCACCGCGCCCATCGCCAGCGCGACCCGCCTCGACCAGCTCGAAAGCCTGATCCGCTCGACGCAATTGACGCTTTCGGCCGACGATATCTCCCGGCTCGATCAGGCCAGCGCGATCTCGGGAGAGCCGCAATGATCGTTGACCTGACGGGAAAACAGGCGATCGTCACCGGCTCGACCGCCGGCATCGGCTTCGCGATCGCCGAAGGGCTGGCGAAGGCCGGCGCAAGAGTGGTCGTGACCGGACGCACGCAGGCGGCGGTGGACAGCGCGGTCGAAGCGATCAACATCGGGCTGGAGGCACCCCGCGCCGCCGGCGTCGCCGCCGACCTCGCGACTCCCGAGGGCGCCGCGGTCCTGATCGCGGCCGTGCCAGAAGCCGACATCCTGGTCAATAACCTCGGTGTCTATGGCGCCAAGCCGCTCTTCGATCTGGACGACGCTGATTGGGAAACGATCTTCGGCGTCAACGTCGTCAGTGCTGCGCGGCTGGCGCGCCATTACGCGCCGGCCATGAAGGACAGAGGCTGGGGCCGGCTGATTTTCATCTCCAGCGAGTCGGCGCAGAACATCCCCGTCGAGATGGTCCACTACGGCGTATCCAAGGCCGCGCTTCAGGCCTTGTCGCGCGGTTACGCGAAGGCGTTGGCGGGTACGGGCGTGACCGCTAATGCCGTCCTGCCGGGGCCGACCCGGACAGACAATGTCGGCGAGTTCCTCGCCGATCTCGCCCGGCAGCGCGGCATTCCGGCCGGGGAAATGGAGGAGAGATTCATCGTGGAGAACCGGCCGTCGTCCCTGATCGGACGCTTCGCCGCGCCGGAGGAGGTGGCGAATCTCTGCGTATATGTCGCCTCGCCGCTTTCGAGCGCGACGACCGGGGCCGCGTTGCGGGTCGAAGGCGGGATCGTGGAGGGAACCACGTGATGATCGAGATCACGGACGGCCATTCGCAGGCACAACGACATTGAGACAAAAAGAAGGGCAGGAAGTCGCTCCATGTTGAAGGACTCCAACTGGAACTACGACTCGATCACACGAATCCTGCACTGGGTGACCGCCTCCCAGTTCAGAACGAGTGATGCTCACAGAAATGTTCTTTAGATGATCGACAGGTAAGGATTATTCGGTGGCGTCTCCGAAAACAACAGGCCAGCGTCATCCAGAAGGTACCCATGAAGGCGGCGGGATTTTCTCGGCCCAGTGACCTCGCAGGTCCAGATGTTCAGGCCGCAGGCCTGCTTGCGATGCAGTTGCAGCTTCTCGAAGCGCTTCTGTATCCACTGCCAGTCCTGCACCTTGTCCTGTTTGGCGAGCGCCGCGATGGAAGGGTGCTCCTGGGCGTAACGCTGGAACAAGCCAGGACTGACGAGGTAGGCGGTATCGGCCACGGTATGCACCAGGGCCTTGGCGTCGTTGATGATGAGCCGCCGAGCCTGGATGCCTTGCTGGAGCCAGGCGATGAAATGCTCGCCGGACGGTTCCATGCTGCCAAGGGCTTCAGGCGCCCGCTTCGGCGGACTGGCGTCGGTGTCCGTGGGTTGTACGGTGGGAGGTATCGACGGGGCGCTGTTGTCTAGGATGGGCTGCTCCCGCTCGCCATCGCTCTCCTGCGCGGGTACCGCGAGCAGGGACAGCAGATCGTCCATCGCGGCGTCGGCAGGCGTAGCTTCGGGAGGCGGCTGTCTGGCGACAGGGTGAGCGCTGTCGGCCTCAGTTCTGATGCTGCTCGGGGCATCATCCGTGCCAGTCGCCGGTTGTTCGAGAGTGTCAGCCTCGGCAGCCGCCTCCACTATCACCGTCCCGGCGAAGGGTTCAGGCCGCTCAGCCGGCTGCCAGATCAGCGCCGGCGACAGCCGCAACAGCGTAAAGCTGTGTGACCAACCGGCCTCGCTGCTGACCGTGGCACGCCAGATGGCCTTGCCATCGGGCGTCGGCTGCAGCATGCCATGTTCCTGCAGGACGTTGAAAACGGCGCTGTTGTTGGAGGGAATGCCGTCGATACCCTGGGACAACAGATGGGCGCGCAGTTTGTCAGAGACTGTCTTGCTGACCAACCACAAGGCATCCTCAGTGAGCCAGCCATCCGAAGCCTGGGGCTGGTTCAGCTTCAACTCTTCCTTCAGCAGGTAACGCAAGCCATCGATCAACTTGCGCTGCAGGGCGTGTTTGGGTGCGGCCATGGCGCGGGCGGGATCTCCTCCCAGTTCCTGGGCCACCGAGGCGCGGTCGGCCTGGATGACGAGCTCTCCCAGGATGCCTGCATGTTCGTACTGACCGGCCAGCACATAGAGCAGTGATGCCCACAGTGCGGGGTAGCCACTGAGCCAGTCGAGAACGTCGCCATCGAGCAGTTGATGGTAGAGCAATCCTGTGGCGGCACCATGCAGGCGGTACTCGCGGTCATCCCGGTAGCGAAAGCGGTATGGGCGTGTCAGTGGCCCATGCCAGGGGTGCCAAACGCCGCCATCCTCATACTCGACGTGAAGGTCGACGGCAATCTTGCCGATATCGTGGAGCAACGCCGCGTAGGCGATAGCCGCCGTCCAAGCTTCTGACTGGGCTGCCTGGTCTTCGGGGGGAGCGCCAGCCGGCAGCAGGTGGGACTGTCGCAGTTTGAGCGCGTAGGCGATGATTTCCAGCCCGTGATCGAGCATGCCGCCGTGGTAAGCATGGTGATGGCTCTCCGAAGCGGGAAACTGCTGGACCAGCTCGGCGTAGTGCTCCAGCGGTGCGCGATACAAAGTGGCGAACTGTTTGCGCGATAGCGATGTGCGCTGCCAGATGTGTTCCAGCAGCTTCTGCCGGCGCGGCGTCGCCAGCAAGGACGCGGCCGGCTCGGGCTGCAGCAGCCCTTTGGGAAGATCGGCGGCGGGTGCCGGCGACGGAGCGGCAGTGACCGAGATCCGTTTTCGCTGGAACAGGGAGAGCATGCGAGTGTCCTGGTGATGGGCCGGCCGGGGGGCCTTTTCGCCTTTTCGAGGTAGGGCCTTTCCCCTTGCACCCCATTCCCTTCCCCTTTTGGCCCCTTGGCCCTTAAGCCTTTGGGTATAGGGCGACGGGCATCGATCGTCCACCGCCAATGCGGGGTGCGGCAAAGCCGGTTTGATGCGGGAAGGCTCGCTGTTCCCGCCCTACGATGGGCCGTATATTGGATTCGGAAGGACACCATGGGCCCCTATATTGACAAGGTAAGGATAATTCCTTACGATACAGGCATCGCTATCGGGAGAGTTGCCATGTCTGTCATTCATGAAGTCGCCACGCTGACCTCCAAAGGCCAGATCACGCTGCCCAAGTCCATCCGGCAAGCCCTGGGTG
>CAYTAY010000152.1:0-7883 GCA_964435845.1 uncultured Azoarcus sp. | reverse complement strand
GTCATCTTGCCGTCACGACCCATGGTGTACCAGAAACGACCCAGTTCCTCGGGGGTGGGGTGCGGCACCGCCTTGTTGTTTTCGGTGGACTTCAGCACGTGCACCGCGTAACCGGTCGGAATACGGGCGACGAGTTCCTTGGTGTCGCCATCGATGACCGAAACCGAACCATGATCACGCTCGATGACGAGGAAGAAGTTCTGCCAATTACGGCCATGCAGCGGCTTGGTCGGGTAATCCGCCAGCTCGACGTAGCGATTGAGGCTCTCGCGCATCTGAGTGATGTTGCGCTCCGGCGGCACCGGCACATCCATCTGGATGTAGGTAGCGAGCAGTGAGATGTCTTCGGCGGAGTAGATCTTGTCGAAGTTGTTCATGCCGCCTTCGGTACCCAGCGCAAGGATGCGCTCGATACGCTGCTGGCCGAGCTTCTGCATGGCTTCCGGCTCGAGATTCTTGCCGGTTGCGCCCTTGCGCAGAATACCGTGACAGCCTGCGCACTGCTGGAAGTACAGCAGATTGGCGCGATCGAACTGCTCCTTGGTCAGGGTCGGTGCGTCCTGCGCGACGGCTACGCCGCCAAAACCCGTGAGCGCGGCAGCCAGGGCCGTCGCCAGGATGGTGGATTGGCTCTTGCGGAGCCCAGTTTTCAGAGACATTGTCGAACCTCCTTATTGAATTCGCCGACATGGCTTGCTTGCCGGTGCCCAATGTATGCCCCTGAAGAACGTATGCCTTTAACCTGAGTCAAGTTTCGGAAAATAGTCCGCGCTGACACCATTGTTTTTCCGAATCGCGACCGCGCGCTTGTTCAACGCCCCCACGCCCTGGGCGCGCACGATTCACTTAACAACCGTCAAGTTAAAGCGGTGCGGGCCTCAATAGACTACGCTCCATGAATACCGACACCATCGCCATGGAACCGCCCAGACCCGCAGATGCAACCCGCACGCCGGCGCATTATGGCCCCCGCCTGCCTGGAGATCTCGCCATCTGGGTCTTCATCCTTGCCGAGTTGCTAGTGTTCGCGGTTTTCTTCGGCGCTTACGTGTTCGCCCGGGCCGGCAACGTAGAGCTCTTCAGCGCCGAGCAGGCGATGCTCAACAGCAATCTCGGCGCGCTCAATACCCTGCTGCTGGTCACATCGAGCTTCTTCGTGGTGCGGGCGGTCCAGCTCGGCGAGGCGGGCGAGGGCCACCGCGCCGCCAACTGGCTGGTTGGCGCCATCGCCTGCGGCGCGGCCTTCGTCGTTGTCAAGTTCAGCGAATACGTGGTCCAGTTCTCGCAAGGGGTGAGCCTGTCGTCCAGCACCTTTCACATGTTTTACATCTCCCTGACCTTCTTTCACTTCATGCATGTGCTGCTCGGACTGGTCATCCTGGTTGCGCTGTGGCGCAACGCCCGCGCCGGGCTTTACGGCCCGGACAACATGAATGGGCTGGAAAGCGGCGCCGTCTATTGGCACATGGTGGATCTGGTGTGGCTGATCCTCTTCCCGCTGGTCTACGTGTTGCGTTGAGGACACCCGATATGACACATCCGACATCGCCCCACCCTTCCGCGCACGGCACACTGCGCCGTGCCTTCTGGATCTGGATCTTCCTCATGGTGTCGACCGTGGTCGCCTGGGCAATGGCCAAGACCGACATGGGAGGCGTCGCGATCATGGCCTTGTTGATGGGCCTGGCGTTCGCCAAGGGAGCCTTCGTGATCCTCGACTACATGGGCATTCGCGGCGCGCCAACGCTGTGGAAGGCGATCACCTTGGGCTGGTTGGGCGTGGTGTGCCTGCTCATCGTGCTGGGCTATCTCAAAGGGCTGGGGGCATGAATGCGCTCGGCGGGTTCTCGTTGCCGGGGCAGCCCGAGACGGGCACCCAAAAGCGCTCGGCGAATGAGCGTCAACGCGCGGCCCTCGCCCAAGGGCTGTTCATCGCCAACCTGACCATCCTGCCGGGTGCCGCGCTGCTTGCGCTCGCAGCACTCTGGCTGCGCCACCGTCATGACCACGACCTCGGTGCAATCCACCTGGAACAAGCCCTGTTCACAACCCTGTGGGCAGGCGGCATCGCGCTGGCGACCGCGCTTGTGACCATCCGGCTCGGTGGCACCGACGTGCCGCTGACCTGGGCGATTCTTCTGCCCGCGCTGGTCTGCATGCACGCGGCCTTCATCGTTCTCGGGGTCATCGGCCTGACTCGCGCGCTCTCCGGCCAGACCTGGCGCTACCCGGTACTCGGCCCGTTGCTGCCCGACGCCGCCTCCGACACGAACTGGTAACCGGCGACAAGGAGCGAAAGGACATGGAAGAGATCGTCGGTAAATACTGGCACCTGTTCGTCAGCCGCGCAGCGGAACGCCGCTATCCGGAGGCGGCGGTGAAACTCAGGGCGGTCGAGCGCACTGCCGGCGTGTTCTTCCGTGCGCTCGGGGGCGACCCCGGCCTGCGGGTCTCGGCTGCAACCGTCGATGAACACGGCGCGCGTCGCAGCCTGCTCGCTCGCATCGCCGGGGTCGGCGACAAGGTGGCCCATGCCCGCATGGACCCGGCCACCTTGCGCCTGCCGCCGGAGATCGATCTCTTTCCCGAGCCTGCGCTCAACCGCGACTTGTACCTGTGGCTCGCGGCCTTGGCTGCGGCACATGACGGACTCTACGACGCCCCCTTGCCGAACGGCTGTGAAGCGCAGGAATTCGTGCGCAACCAGGCTGCGACCATTGCCGCCCTCGAGAAATGGCCTGGCCTGGCGCAACGCTACACGCGGCTCGTCGAGGCCTACCTGCCGCTGCGCCCTGACACCAGACGCATGCCGCCGGCAGAGCTCGCCCGCGAGGAGGCGATCTGCGCCGCACTGCGTATACCCGGCAGCGTCGACAGCCTGCCCGAGGTGCCCGCTGGCGGCCCACAGGCACAGCCTGTGCGCTTGTGGCTCACCGGCTCGCTCGCGGATCCGGACGCCGCGCTGCGCGCGAGTGACGCCGACATCGACCATGAGCAGACCGCGAACGCTGCCCCTCCCTCCGAGGAGTCCGAGCGTCGCGCCCACCGCGCCAAACGCGAAGAAATGCCCAAGGAAAAGCACGGACTGTCGATCATGTTCCGCGCCGAGAGCCTGCTCGCGGTCGCCGAGTTTCTCAAGATCAACCGATCCACCGATGACGACCCCGACGAGAACGCAGCGGATGCCGCACGCGACCTCGACCATCTCTCCCTCGCGCAGGATCGCGACCCGGTCGCCTCCAAGGTGCGCTTTGACCTCGACCTGCCCTCGGCGGGCGAAGACGATGTCGTGCTCGGTGCCGGCATCCCGCTGCCGGAATGGGATTACCGCAAGGGCCTGCTCCTGGACGACCATGTGCGGCTGGTCGAGATGGCCTCGCGCAACGCCGACCCGACGCCCCTGCCGGAACACCTCAGGCGCACCGCAAAGAAGCTGCATCAGCAGTTTGCCGCGCTGCAACCCGGCAGGCGCTGGCTCAAGCAGCGCACCGAAGGCACCGAGATCGACGTCGACGCCGTGGTCCGCGCCCAGACCGACCGCCACATCGGCCGTCACCCTTCAGAGCAACTCTTTCTGTCGCTGGAAAAACGCGAGCGCGACCTCTCCTGCATGGTGCTGGCTGACCTCTCGCTCTCGACCGACACCTGGGTATCGTCCGAAGCACGCGTCATCGACGTCATCCGCGACGCCCTGCTGCTCTTCGGCGAGGCCTTGCGCACCACTGGCGACCGCTTTGCGATCTGCGGCTTCTCATCGCTCAAACGGTCGAACGTGCGCTTTCAGCGCATGAAGAATTTCGATGACCGCTTCGACGACAAAGTGCGAGGCCGGATCTCGGCGATCAAGCCCGGCTACTACACCCGGCTTGGCGCCGCGGTGCGCCATGCCGGCCAACTGCTGACCAGGGAAGCGTCAGCGCGCCGGATCCTGCTGATTCTGTCGGACGGAAAACCGAATGATCTCGATCTGTACGAGGGCCGATACGGAATCGAGGACAGCCGCGTTGCGATTTCCGAGGCGCGGCGCCAGGGTCTGGTGCCTTTTTGCGTTACCATCGACCGCGAAGGCGCCAGCTACCTGCCGCATCTCTTCGGCCCGGCCGGCTACGCGGTGATCCGAAAGCCCGAAGAACTCCCCGCCCGCCTTCCTCTCTTCTATGCCCAGCTCACGAGGTGACATCATGCACACCGTCGACTGCCTTCGAACCGGCGCCTCCCCAGACTCACGGACCGATGTGCCACCCGACGCCGCAGCCAGCCCGGAGCATGTCGCGCTGTGTCGCCAACTGGCGCATGTGCCGCTGCTGAAAGGTCTGTCGAGCAAGGAGATCTCGCGCTTCGCACGCGGGGTGCGCGAAATGAAGGCGGAAAAAGGCGAGGTGCTGTTCCATCGCGGCGACCCCTGTCACGGTTTTCACTTTCTGCTCGAGGGTCAGGTCAAGCTGGCGTTCACCTCGTCGGACGGCCATGAGAAGGTCATCGAGATCATGCGTCCCGGACACAGCTTCGGCGAGGCGGTGATGTTCATGGACAAGCCCTATGTCGTCATGGCGCAAACCCTGACCGACTGCCGGCTGCTGCACATCGCCAAGAACGTGGTCTTCGAGGAGGTGTCGCGCGACCCTCACTTCTGCCGCAAGATCATCGCCGGCCTGTCGCAGCGGCTACACCATCTGATCGCCGACGTCGAAACCTACTCACTGCGCAACGGCCGCGACCGCATCATCGGCTACCTGCTGCGCGAGGAGGAGCTGAACAGCGCTCAGGTCGCCCACGGTCGGGTCAGCGTCAGGCTCCCCACCAACAAGGGCACGATCGCCTCGCGCCTCAACCTGACCCAGGAACACTTCTCCCGGGTGCTGCACGACCTCATCGACAGCGGCCTGATCGAAGTCGAGGGTCGCACAATCCACATCGTGGATATCGATCGGCTGCGCGACAGACTGAACTGAGCTGGTCGGTGCGTTTCGGCTGCGCCAGGTGCGTATCCACTACCTGTAGAAGCGGCCGTGCCTGCCGAGGATACTCAGTGATAGATGATCTCGATCGCGCCCTCGGGTAGCCAGTCGCGCAAGCTCTCCAGCAGTGCATCGTCCGGCCGGATCCGCCAGCTCTGGCCCAAGGGCAGATCCGCCTCGGCCGCCTGGTTGCGGTAGCGGATGCGAATCGGGCATTCCCCCTCGCGGAACGGGCCGAGCAAGCCCTGCAGCCGGTCGATCGCGGCCCGCGGCCCGCCGCCCTCGGCGACCGCGCCGTTGAGCCTCACTAGCAATGCCTTGGCAAACCTGCCGCGCGCCTCGCCAAGCGTCATCAGGCGATCGGCGATGATGCGCAGCCCACCGGAGAACTCGTCCGGGCTGATTTTGCCCTCGACCACCAGCACGTCGTCGGTCACGATCTTGCCGCGACTGGCCTCCAGCACCTCCGAATAAACCGCGATCTCGCGCGGCTCGGTACCATCGTCGAGCTGCACGAAGGCCATTTTGCCGCGGTTGCCGACCTTGGTCCGCACCTCCATGACGACACCCGCGAGCATGGTCAGCTCGCGTGAGGGCTCGAGCTCGGCCAGCGTGCGACGCACAAAGCGCTGCACCTCGTGCTTGAAGGCATTGAACGGGTGCCCCGAGAGGAAGAAGCCGATCGCGGTCTTCTCCTCCTTGAGCCGTTCGCGTTCGGTCCACGCACGAACGTTGACAAACGCCACCGCAGCGCCGGCCGCCTCGGGCATCGCGTCGAACAGGCCGCCCTGCATCGCGTTGGCGGCAGCCTGCTCGGCAGCCTCCATGGCCAGGGAGACGGTGGCGATCAGTTGCGCCCGGTCGCGCCCCTGATGCCCGGGCAACACATCCATCGCGCCAGCGCGGATCAGCGCCTCGAGCACACGCCGGTTGACCATGCGACGGTCAACCCGCTCGCAGAAGTCGAACAGGTCGCGGAAAGCCCCTTTCTCCCGCGCCGCGAGAATCGCGCGCACCGCCGGCTCGCCACATCCCTTGACCGCGCCCAGCCCGTAGCGGATGGTCTTGCGATCCACTGGCACGAAACGGTAGCCAGAGGCGTTGACGCAAGGCGGCAGAATCTCGATGCCGTTTGCCCGGGCGTCTTCGAAGAAGATCCGGATGGTGTCGGTGTTGTCGAGGTCGGCCGACATGGTCGCTGCCATGAAGGCCGCACAGTGATGGGCCTTCAACCAGGCGGTGTGATAAGTCACCACCGCGTAGGCCGCGGTGTGCGATTTGTTGAATCCGTACTCGGCGAACTTCTCCATCAGGTCGAACAGCTTCATCGCGAGGGCTTCGTCATAGCCCTTGTTGCGCGCACCCTCGCGCATGATCTCGCGATGCTTGGCCATCTCCTCGGCCTTCTTCTTGCCCATCGCCCGGCGCAGCATGTCGGCGCCGCCCAGCGTGTAGCCACCGATGATCTGCGAGATCTGCATCACCTGTTCCTGGTACACGATGACGCCGTAGGTCGGTTCCAGGCAGGCCTTGAGGTCGGGGTGGAAGTAGTCGATCTCCTGCTGGCCCTTCTTGCGCAGGATGAAGTCATCCACCATGCCCGAGCCGAGCGGACCGGGGCGGTAGAGCGCGAGCACCGCGATGATGTCCTCGAAGCGGTCGGGCGCGAGCTTCTTCAGCAGCTTCTTCATGCCGTCCGATTCGACCTGGAAGATCGCCGTGGTATTGGCGTCCTTGAGGATCTGGTAGGCGGCGGGATCGGTGAAAGGGAGCGCGTTGAGGTCAAGCCGCTCGCCGGTGAGACGCTCCACGTACTCCACCGCAAGCTTGATGATCGTCAGGTTGCGCAGGCCGAGAAAGTCGAACTTCACCAGCCCGACCGCCTCCACGTCGTCCTTGTCGTACTGCGACACCGGCGTCGCATCGCCATCAGCAAGATACAGCGGGCAGAAATCGGTGAGCTTGCCCGGCGCGATCAGCACGCCGCCGGCGTGCATGCCTACATTTCGGGTGAGACCCTCGAGCGGCTGGGCCAGGCTCCACAACTCCTGCACCGATTCGCCGTCGTTGCCGTCGGCCATCATCTCGCCGATCTGCGGCTCCATGTCGTAGGCCTTGGCGAGCGACACCGGCTTGGCGCCCTCGATCGGGATCAGCTTGGACAGGCGATCGCACAGGCCATAGGGCAGGTCGAGCACCCGCCCGACGTCGCGCACCACCGCCTTCGAGGCCATGGTGCCGAAGGTGGCGATCTGGCTCACCGCCTCGCGGCCGTAGCGTTCGCGCACGTATTCGATGACCCGGTAGCGGTTGTCCTGGCAGAAGTCGATGTCGAAATCGGGCATCGACACCCGCTCTGGGTTGAGAAAACGCTCGAACAGCAGCGCGTACTCGAGCGGGTCGAGGTCGGTGATGCGCAGGCTGTAGGCGACCAGCGAACCGGCACCCGAACCCCGCCCCGGACCCACCGGCACATCGTTTTCCTTGGCCCAGATAATGAAGTCCGCCACGATGAGAAAGTAGCCTGGAAAACCCATCTGGATGATGGTGTCGGTTTCGAACTTCAGGCGCGCCTCGTAGCGGGATCGCTGCCGTTCGCGCTCCTCGGCGTCCGGGTAGAGCTCGACCAGGCGCTCCTCCAGGCCACGCTTGGCCTCAACGACGAGGAAATCATCCAGCGTCATGCCCTCGGGCGTAGGGAACAGCGGCAGGAAGTTCCTGCCCAGTTGCACCGTCAGCGAGCAGCGGCGCGCTATCTCGACCGCGTTCTCCAGCGCCTCGGGCAGGTCGGCGAACAGCGCGCACATTTCGTCCTGGTTCTTGAGGTACTGCTCCTCGGTGAAGTCGCGCGGCCGGCGCTTGTCGGCCAACACATAGCCCTGCGCGATACACACCCGCGCCTCGTGCGCCTTGAAATCCTCGCGC
>CAYTAY010000151.1:0-7910 GCA_964435845.1 uncultured Azoarcus sp. | reverse complement strand
TGGCGCTCGAGGCGCAAGCAGCGGCGAGGAAATCGGGGTGTGGGTAACGATGTGGGTTTGAGCGCGCACGATCCTGCTGCCAGCATCAAAACAGCCGCGTCGCCAGTAGCACTGCAGCCAGTAACAGTGCGAAGATCAAACCCGCACTGCCACGCAAAAGCTGCTCGAGATGGACGCCGCGGCGTTCGTCGGTGAGCTGCCGTTTTTTCCGCAAACGCAGCTTGCGCCGTCGTTCCACGCTGACTGATGCGCCACGCAGACCGCGGGTTAGCTTCGAGAGAATTCGCTCGATGGGGACCACCAGATCACCGGCTGGAATCGGTAGAGACGTCAATCTCGGTGCCGCGAGCAGCGCGAGAATCGCACCTACGATGACCGGCCACATCAGCTCGGGCAGTTTGTCGACTCCCGGCAAGGCATCGGTGACGAGCGGGATCGCAAGTACACCGACTGTGCTCGCCGCGGTCACCAGGCCCCAGCCGACCCAGGCATCACGCGTCGTATCGGGGTCGCGTTCGTGGTCGCGCAGCAGATGCAGCCAGCGCGCCATCAGCAGCGTGGTGCCGATGGCGGCCACACCGAGCAGCGTGGGCAGCAGGGTCCACCATGCGGCCACTGGTCCGGCAGCGTCGATGACGCTCTTGAGTGCGTTCTTCGCGGCGGCACCGCTGAACATCAGGCCTGCCAACGACATCGCGGGCAGTGCCAGCGACAGCCACAACAGGCCGCTGGCGAGTGGATTCGCCAGCGGTCCGGCCAGCCCGGAGCCGAGGAACAATGCGCCCTTGGCCAGTCCGTGATGCAGCGCGTAGAGCGTGATCGCACCCGCCATCAGCGGCCATATCTCGGGCGCACCGAAACCGATGCCGATACCGACCGTCATCAGGCCCATCTGGCTGACGCTGGAATAGGCCAGCACAGTCTTGGGCTTGGCCTGGTTGATGCCTATGAGTGCGGCGCCGATCGCGGCGAACAGACCGGCGCCGATCAGCGCCGTGCTCCAGTGGCCCAGCGCGACCAGTCCCAGCGGCAGGGTCTGCATCCAGCCCAGCAGGCCGGCCTTGATCATCGCGCCCGACAGCACCGCGCTGGCCGGGATCGGCGCCACCGGGTGGGCCAGCGGGAGCCACATGTGGAGCAAGGGCAGACCGGCCTTGACGCCGAAGCCGGCGAGCAGCAGGCCGATGGTGAGATCGCGCTGCGGTGAGCCGGCGATCGCGCCTGGCAGTTCGGCGAGCAGCGGCATGAGCGGCGAGGCGAGACGGCTGGCAGCGAGCAGCAGGCCCGCGATTATCAGGCCTTCGCCGATCACCGCCATGATGAGGTAGATGCGGCCGGCGCGCAGCGCCTCCGGCGAGCGGGTGTGGATCACCAGGCCGTAGCCGGCAAAGGTCATCAGCGCGAAAGCGGCGTAGAAGCTCGGGAGATCGGCCGACAGGATGAGTCCGTAATTGCCCGACATCGTCGCCAGCCACAGCAGCCGGAAAGCACTCGCCCGGTCGTCGCCACGCAGGGTGTCGCGTGCGCAGATGCCGGCGCCGAGCCACAACAGAGACGAAAAACCGAGGAACAGCCGCGAAGTGTCGTCGAGGACCAGCACACTGCCGAAGATGATCCAGTCGAGCTGCACCGAGGCGTCGCCACCGCCAAGCGCCAGCATCAGCGGCGGCACTGCGGCCCACGGCGTCCAGCATTCGATGCGGCAACGCAATGCGGGCACGCACCAGGCGAGCATCATCAGGATCGGTAGCGCCGGTACAAGTATCAGGCCGAAGGCGTCGACCACGTCGCTCATTGAAGGTACTCCCGCAGCACGACGACCTCGGCCCAGTAAAGGGGCGAGAACGGCAGCCCGGCCAGCAGTCCCGCGCCGACGCTGAGCAGTGCGGTGATCAGCGTGGGAGCAAGCAGCAGCGGATGAGTGTCGCGGTGCTGCTTGAAGTGTTCGTCCGGCCACTGGCCACGCTGCGGCCGGAACCAGATGCGGTGCAGGATCGGGAGAAAATAGGCAGCGTTGAGTATGCTGCTCGCAATCAGTACCATCAGCACCCAGGCCAAGCCGGCGTCGAGTGCACCGATGCCGAGATACCATTTGGTGACGAAGCCGGCCAGCGGCGGCATGCCGATCATGCCGAAGGCGCCGATGGTGAACGCCACACTGGTCGCGGGCATGCGCCGGCCGGCGCCGTCGAGTTCGTCGATGCGATGCACGCCCAGGGTCACGGCGTAGTTGCCCGCACAGAAGAACAGGGTAATCTTCATCAGGCCCTGATGCAGCAGATGCACCAGTCCGCCTACGGTGCCGACAGGGCCGAAAAGCGCGCTGCCGAGGATGACATAGGACACCTGGCTGACGGTCGAGAAGGCGAGGCGCCGCTTGAGCTCGGATTGCGCCAGCGCCCTCAGGGAGCCATAGAGAATGGTCACGCAGGCGAGCCACGCCAGGGGTTCGAGCAGACCCAGCTGCCACGCAAATTCTATGCCGAATACGTCATATACCACTCGCACGATGCCGAAGGCACCGGCCTTGACCACCGCCACCGCATGCAGCAGCGCGCTGACCGGTGCCGGTGCGACCATGGCGGCTGGCAGCCAGCCGTGCAGCGGGACCAGCGCCGCCTTGACACCGAGGCCGGCGACCAGCAGCACGAAGATAACCGTCAGCAGCACCGGATCGGCCTGCGGCAGCGACTGCAGCGTCGCACCGGCATCAAATGCCGGGTCGCCGACCAGTCCCGCGAGCACGACCAGGCCGAGCAGCAGCACCGCACCGCCGCCGAGTGTGTAGATGAGATAGATGCGGCCGGCACGCAGTGCTTTCTCGGTGCCGCGATGCACGACCAGCGGATAGGTCGACAGCGTCAGCAGTTCGTAGAACAGGAAGAAGGTGAACAGGTTGCCGGCCAGCGCGATGCCGACGGTGCTGGTCACGCACAGGCTGAAGAAGCCGAAAAAGCGGCTGCGGTTGGGAGCCTTCTCCAGATAGCCGATGGCGTAGATCGTGGTGAATAGCCACAGCAGGGCGGACAGCCCGGCGAACATCATGCCCAGCATGTCGGCGCGCAACACGAAATCCATGCCTTCGAATAGAGCGTAGCGCAACTCGTAGCGCTTGCCGTCCAGCACCCCCTGTGCCATATGGACAACCAGCACCAGTTTGAGCACTGCGGCCGAGAGGTTGAACGCGGTGCGTAACCCGTGCCGGTGTTCGCGCAGAAGGAAAATGCCGGCCGCAGCCAGCAGCGAGGTCGCCAGCACCGCGAGCGGCAGCAGGGCGTTGGCGTCGTTCACGGCCCCACCCCGAACGGCGTGCCGATCCGCAGCCAGGCAAGCGGTGTGTGTGCCGCGAGGCCGATTGCGAGGCTGGCGATCGCGAGCGCGAAGGCGCTGAGCTCCAGCGCAAGTGGCGGACTCACGAAGCGGTCACGTTTGGGCCCCTCGATGAAGGCGTGGCGAAACACCTTGAAGACGTAGGCTGCACTCAGCAGACCACCGCCGAGCAGCACTAGCAGCCAGGGCCAGGCGCCGCTGGCCAGCGCGGACTGCATCAGCAGCCATTTGGCGCCAAAACCACCGCTGGGCGGCAGGCCCATTATGCTGACGCCGGCGATGCCGAAGGAGAGCAGCGAGAACTGGCGGTAGCGACCGATGCCCGCCAGATCCGCGATGCGCGGACTGCCGATCGCGAGGATCAGGTTTCCGGCAGCGAGAAACATCGCGGCCTTGGCCAGCGCATGCGAGACCAGCATCAGCATCATGCCGTCCCATGCCAGCCGCGCCGCCTCGGCGCCGGCGCCGACCACGAGCGGGAAGAACAGGAACAGGTAGCCGATCTGCGCGACTGTCGAGTACGCGACCAGATGCTTGAGTCGGCTCTGGCACCAGGCCCTCCAGCCGCCCCAGAATACCGCAAGTGCGCCGAGCGCTCCGAACATGCTTGCGATCTCCTCGAGCCCGGGCGGTGTCAGTGCGAACCACAGCCTCAGGATGATAAAGAACGAGGCCTTGATGACCAGGGCCGACAACAGCGCACTGACCGGTGTCAGCGCACCACCATGCGCCGGTGGCAGCCATGCGTGGAGCGGGAATAACGCGGTCTTGAGCGCCAGTCCGAGACTCATCGCCGCCAGTGCCACTGCGGTGGTCGACTGTGCATGGTCGGCCAGTGCGAGATCAGCGAGCGACAGGCTGCCGTGCGCGCCGTAGAGCAGCGCTACCCCGATCAGGTAGGCGAGTGAGCCGAGGAGCGCCGCGAGCAGGTAGCGCATCGCCGCCGCCAGCGCTTCGGCGTCACCGCGCAATGCCACCAGTCCCACCGCGGCCAGCCCGAGCAACTCGATGCCGACGTAGAGGTTGAAGATGTCGGCCGACATCCAGATGGTGTTCAGGGATGCCCACAGAAACCACAGCAGCGGCCAGAAGTACTCGGCCTCGGTGTGGCCACGCAGATAGCAGGCGGCGTGAATCGCGCACGGCACACCGACCGCGAGCGTCAGCAGCACCATGCCGAGCGCCGGCCCATCGACCAGAAGTGCGATGCCCAGTGGCGCCTCCCAGCCCCCGAGCGCGAGCAGGAAGGGGCCATGTCCGGCGAAGTGCATGGCGAGGGCGAGGCTCAGCAATATCATGGGCGCCAGTGCCGCGATACTGAATGGCGCCTTCAGGCGCTGCGGCAGCAGCAGCGTCGTGATCGCCGCGATGAGCGGCAGCATGACGAGCCAGGCCGGCAGGTTGCTGGGGAGCGATGCCGGGCTCACACGTCCTCCGGGAGCCGTCCTTCGCCGCTGATGCGATACCAGCGACGGAAGATCACCAGCGCAAGCGCAGTCGAGGCGACAGCGACGACGATGCCGGTCAGTACCAGCGCCTGCGGCACCGGGTCGGGGCCGCGGCCGTCCTGCGCGAGGCCGACGAGGATCAGGAAACAGCCGCTACCCATGATGTTGAACGCCAGCAGCCGGCGCAGGAGATGGCGGTGCGCGATGAAGGCGAACAGACCCATGGCGTACAGCACGATGCCGACGATGGCGTGGAACAGCGCGGCGCTCATCCGTCTTCCCGCGGTTTATGGCGGCGATCGCCGAAGGACGGGCCGTCGGCCTGCGGGGGTGCGAGCCGGAACAGCGCGAGCAGGCCGAGCGCGATCGACACCGTCAGTGCGACCTCGACGCCGATGACGATGAGGCCGGCCAGGCCGGAGTCGTAATCGAGCATGGCGCGTCCGGCGAATGCGGGTGCCACGGCAGCGGCGATGAAGACCGCCAGGCCCAGTGCGAGCAGCGCATGCAACCGCCACGCCTGGTCGAGGCCCGCGAGCCGCAGGCCAGCAAGACGCAGCACCACCCCGGACGCGGCAAATATCGCGCCCGCCTGGAAGGCGCCTCCGGGCCGGGTGGCTCCGGCCCACAACACATAGGCGCCGACCAGCAGCATCAGCGGCAGCAACAGGCTGATCACCGCGCGCAACAGCGGCGTGTCGAGCCCCATTTGGTCGGGGCCGTCGGGCTGGACCTCGCGCAGCGCGTAGGCGACCACGACCGCGAGCAGCAGTACGCCGACCTCGAGCAGGGTGTCGAAGCTGCGAAAATCGAGGAGCACCGCTGTGATTGGATGCGCCGCGCCGGCGTCGTCGATGGCGTTGGCGAGCAATGCCGGTAGATCCGTCCCGGGCGAAGGTCTTTCGACTACTGCGAGTACCAGTGCGGTGGCGAAGACCAGACTGGCGGTACCCGCCAGGATCACCCGCAAACCCTTCATTCCGCACCTCCTTCGGCCTCGGGCGTCTCGGGCTTGCGGTAGCGCCGACGCAGATAGCCCAGCGTGTCGAGCAGCAGGACGCCGGTGATGCCCGCACCTATCGCGGCTTCCGCCAGCGCGATATCCGGCGCCTCGAGACGCACCCAGACCAGCGCCATGCACAGACCGAAGACGATGAACATCACGATCGCGCGAAACAGCTCGCGGGAGGCGAGCGCCAGCGCTGCGGTGGTGCAGACCGTCAGCCCCAGAAGAAGATCGAAGGCGTTCATCGATCTACCCCCCGGGAGTCACGAACCCAAGGCATGACACCCCTCCTTCGTGCGGCACGAGCGACCAGATAACCGGCGCAGGCGCTTGCGACCAGTGCCAGCAACCAGATCAGTACCAGCTTCAGTGCCGCCGCAAGCGAATCCACCCCCGCGAGCAGACCGAGCATCACCAGCCCGAGGCCGAGGTTGTCCGCCTTCGTCAGCGCGTGGATGCGGGTGTACACATCGGGAAAGCGCAGTACGCCGATCGAGCCGATGACGAAGAACGCGACGCCGGCGGCAATCAGTGCCGCGCGCAGCATGTCCAGAACACTCATGCCTGCTCCTTCCGGTCCGGGTTTTCCTGCTCCGGATCCCATAGCCGGGCAACGAAGGCGAGCACCGCGAGCAGCGCGAGCAGCGCGAAGACCAGCGCGACGTCGCGCAGCGCCGGCATCGCCAGCCTTTCGGCGAGAACGACGAGCAAACCGATGCCGGTCGTACCGGTGAGTTGCGCGGCCAGCATGCGGTCGGCAACGCCCGGGCCGCGCCAGATGCGCACCAAGCCGGCGAGCAGCGAACCCAGCAGGACGAGGGCGAGCATATCCAGTATCAAGGTCATGACCGTGACTCCGACTGCACGCGATCATCATCCAGGCCGAACAGACGCAGTAGTTCCTGTTCGGTACGCGCGAAGGCCCCGGTGACATCGCCTTCGACATCGAGACAGTGCAGTTCCAGGGTCGCGCCGGCCATGCGCACGCTCAGCGTGCCGGGTAGCAGGCTTATTATCAGCATCAACCACCATGTCGGCGCACCAGTTGGCAGTTTCGGCCGCAAGCGGATCATGCCGGGGTTCAGCGGCAGGGCCGGGTGCAAGGTGCGTCGTGCGACATCCCATCCGGCACGCATCGACTGCCACAGGAACCAGCCGACGAAGCGTGGCAGGGCCGTGAGCCTGAGGCGATGTTGCGAGGGCGGGGCAAGACGCAAGCTGAGCCAGGCCGATCCCAACGCCACCGGAACACCGAAACCCCAGCCCTCGCCATTGGCCAGCACCGCCCAGAGCCCGCACAGAAGCAGGCCGCGCAGCGCGAATGGGCGGAGTGCTGCGCTGGCGGTGAGCTTTTCGGTCATCTTGTCGGGTGAGCGTTCGCTCATGCTTCTCCGGGCGATCGGCTGGTTGCCTTCGGTCCGTGGATGATGGACCGCAATGCGCCAAAGGTAGCGGAATTCGCTTCGGGGTGCCACGAGGACGGGCGGCGCCACGGCTGTTGCAGTGCAGCGACAAACAAAGATCGGCTTTTGTCTTCATGCAGAAAAGTCACTAACTTTCTTGACTTTCCAGTTCGTCCCTCTACAATAACTATTGTGCACTGCAACAAAACTTTAAACCGGAGAAAACCATGACTGTTAAGCCCGATTTCCAGAAACCCGTCGAAATGATGCAAGCCCTGATGGCCATGCAAGCCAATGCCATCGGCAAGACCATCGAAATGCAGAAGAAGAACAGCGAAGAGCTGATGGCCTTCTTCCAAACCGAAGCCGAGAAGGCCAAGACCCTCAAGACGCCGGAAGACGTGGTCAAGTTCAACGTCGACGCCAACACCAAGCTGTTCAACCTGATCAAGGCCCAGGGCGAAGCCTTCACCCAGTTCGCCACCCAGGCCAGCCAGACTGCCATGGCCGAGTTGCAGAAGCTCGGCAAGTAATTGTCCCATGCGCCGGTTCGTCCGGCGCTACAAAAACCCCGCCGGTTCGCCAGCGGGGTTTTTTTATTTCACCATGACTCCAGCAGCGTACTTCGCTGGACTGCGCCTAAGCTCGCTACAGCAGGTTTATCAATAACTTAGGCTAATTCATCATATGCCGGTGCTTTCCGAAACTTGACCCGGCTTCCAT
>CAYTAY010000150.1:0-7948 GCA_964435845.1 uncultured Azoarcus sp. | reverse complement strand
CGTCGGGCTCATAACCCGAAGGTCACAGGTTCGAATCCTGTCCCCGCAACCAAACAAAACAAGCACTTAGCCCGACTCACAAGGTCGGGCTTTTTGCTATTCGGGGGTCCGTGTAAGCGCTATGTAAGCGCGCGGGTCAGTACCGAAAGTACCGCCTCGGCCTCGGCGGCCTGGTGTCGATCCGTTGCCGGGGTGTCTCGCCTCGGATCTCTGACGGCATGACGTGGATCAGATCCGACACCTCGATATCCGTGCGCGGCCCGAGCAGCCGGAAACCCAGACGCGAGCGGTAAATGGTCACGCCGGCACGCTGGCAGGCTTCGATTACCGCCAGGCGGTGCGCGTCGTGAGCAGGGCCGGTGTTCATTGGCGCTCGATCTCATCCCGCAGGCGGCGTGCTTCTGCGAGTGCTTGCCCGAAGGGCGTATTCAGCTCATGGTCGCCCAGGCTATCAACTTCGGACGGATGGACGCCCCACGGTGGCACGCCGTCGCGCTGGCGTAGTTTGCAGGCTTCTGCGGACAGATACGGGTGTTGCTCTACTTGCATGCTCATGCTCCGTAGTTTTGCCGGATGCGGTCAGCCGGGCTTAGATCCGCTGCGGCCTTGCCGGCCTGCCTCGGGTTGTAACGCGATTGGTTGGTGATCCGCAGGCGCGTCGAGGCTTGCGCAATGCGTGCTGCGTGCGTGTCGATCAGGCGTGACAGCTTGGTGATATCGGCAAGCTCGGAACAGTCAGCCAGCCACGCGGTCAGGCGGCGATGCTCTGCCGTCGAGTGCGCCAGTGTTTCGAGAAGTGGCACCGCTGCCCGGTCGAAAAAGTTGGCAGGGCATGCGCCGACGATCTCACGCCAGACGGCCCGTGCTGCCTCTGTGAGGTGATCCGGTGGCGGTAGCCTCATCCCAGAGATAGCAGTCGGTGGCGGGGCTATTGCAAGGCTTGCTGCGGATTTTCTTGGCATGGGTTGCCTCCGTTGTAACGGGGTAGCAAAAGCGTGCTGGGAGGACGGTTCTGTAGTTTCGAGCTCCAGAGATGGCGGCCCGCCCCCGTCAGTCGTCCGGGTAACATGGCTTCAACGTCGAGACGTTCAGATCCTCCAGCCGTGCGACCGACACATCAACGCCTAAGCCTGTGATCCTCCACGCCTTGCCGGTGCGCTCCAGCCTCAAGCCTCGTTGCTCGATCTCGCGGCGCATGAACGCGGCGCGCTGGTCTTTGGTTTCGTAGGGTGCGCTCAGCATGTTGTCCTCCATGCGGATGCGCCCAGGCCGAAGCCCAGGCGTTTGAATGGCTGCCGGCCGCGCACCCGGAGATGCCGTTATGAGCGACAAAGGTGCCGCCGGCTGACGGGGTTCGTTTCGAAACAGGCCACTCGCCGTCTAACGCCTGTCCGGGGTTATCGCTCGCGCGGCCCGCCCGACTCGGGGATCAATCAACAGTCTTTTGCTGGACGAACAGGCGCTTGGGCTGAAGTACAACACCGTCCGCGCGCATGTGTGCGACGAGCACGTGAGTCCCCCGGCTTGCCTTGGCCCAGCGCACGACCTCGAAGCGCAGTTCCTGACGGAACGCGACCGCGAAGCCCAGCGGGAAGCCGCCGTAAATCGCGGTGCCGGCATCGACGCCAGTGGTCGGAAGCTCTGCCATGTTTTGCAGAACGGGTGGCTTGCCCAGCCAGGTGCCAGCAGTGGAAGCCAGTTGCGAAGCGCGGGCGATGAAATCGGCAGTGCTGCCGATCATGGCGCTGGGAACGGGTTGATTGACTGCCATGGCTGCGCCGACAGCCTCGAGACACTTCGCCCACAGCGCTGGGTCTTGACCGGCTGCGCTGGTCGGGACGGCCTCATCAGCCAGGATAGTCGCCAGCGAGAGCGCATCGACCTTTTGCCCGAACGCGGCCGCAATGCCCAGGCTCAGAACCTGGTTCAGGTTGGGCGAATCCATGACGACTTCCTGCGTCAGCGGGATCAGCGCAACGAGCATCTTGGGGTCGAGTTTGACCGGGGCCAAGGTGATGTCAGACTCGCCGATGTCGTCCTCGCCTTCGGTGTGTTGGTGAACGGTCGGGTCGCCCGTGACCTTGGCTAGGACGGTCGGGCCGTCAATCGGGATGGTCGAGGCGCCGGCCTGAACGATGGTGGTCGCCCGGCGAACGTCGTCAATGATCCGCATAGACAGCGCGTCAGTCACCAGCGCCGGGCCGGTGGCAGCCTTGCGCGATCCAATCATGCAGTCACGGACGTATTCCGCCAGGTCAAAGTCGGACTTCGCGTCGCCCGCGTAGTCTGCCCAATTGTCCTGCTTGCGCAGCATCGGGATCTTGCGGCCGTCGATGTCAATCGCGAAGGATTTACGCGGGTCGAAGTCCGCAGCGTCGCCAGCGGCGGCGGGGTTCGTCGGGCGGTTGGCCCTCTTGGTCAATTCGTCGAACTCTCGTTCGATCTGGGCAAAGCGGCTGTCTTGCTTCTTGGCGAATTCCGCGAAGGCCTGCCCTTGCTGGGTGATGGCGTCGGAAATGGTTTGAAGTTCCGTGGTCATAGCGTCGATTCCTTGTGTTTGGACGTGTCGAAGTGGCGCAACGTGCGCGCCGCAATCCGCACCGCGTAAGCCTTGGGGTAGCCTGCATCACGCAGCTCCCGCTCAAGACGACGCCTTGCGGCTGCCAGGTCGATAGCGTCCGGTTTGCGTGCCAGCATCACGCCGGCAAGCGCCGCGACCGCTCGGGCCTGACTTCGCACTACACGGAATCGACTCCGCCAAGTGCGCATTACTGTAATTATAGACAGTACTCGTAAATTTGTCATTGCCGCGCCCCCCGCTGAAGCTCCAGACCGGCAAGCTCCAGCCGCTCGCCAGTCGGACCGATCAGCACAAGCTCGGTACTGACATGCCCGGCGCGGCTCCATGCGGTTTGAAGCTGGAGCATGCCGCCGGCCTGCAAAGCGTCGTTCAGGCTGTCGCGCACCTCATCATCAAGCTCTGCGGCCCAGGCTTGGAGCAGTGCGCCGACAGCGCGGAGATAGTTTTCGGTGGGGATCATGGTGTTGTCTCCTGGACGGGTTCAGCCGCCAGCGCGGCCCGGTGATCTGCCAGCACACGTGAGAGCGTGACCGGCATCTGGTAGCGGCGCATGGTCGGCTCGATGTTCGGCCAGTGGATCAGCCAGGTGCGTGCGGTCGTCACCGGCCGAATGGATTGCGCCTCGCAGGCGGCGGCGATGGCTGAGGGTGAAGGGCTCTTGCGTTGTCTCATCACTCACCCCTGAGCACTGTGCGCGCCAACCCCCCGTATACGGGGGGAGTTGGCGCACTTGGCGCACTGCTTGCGCTGGGTGCGCCGGGTTGGACTTGGCGCACAGTTGGCGCACTTGGCGCAGGCTTCCAGCGCTCGCGCTCTTTACGGTCGCTGTTGCGGTAGGTTTCGCGCTCAAGCATGCCTAGTCGTTCCGCGTCTCTGAGCACTCGAAAGAAGCGGGTTCGATCCAGTCGCGCGGGAAAGGTGGGCTCATCCTTCAGTGCCTTGAACGCATTTCCCGGGGCGTTCTGACTGGTGGGCAGATACTCGCCGCGCCGGTAGAACTCTGCGATCAGTCCGACCACTGCGTCACGGTCCGCGCTGGCGATTAGCCCGGCCGTCGATGCGCCGGGGGCGACCGGCTCGGGCACGCCATCGGCTGACCACTGCATGCGAATAGGCTCGCGTCGCCGGCCGTAATTGGCCTTCTGGTGCTCGAGCACAAGCTCGCCTTCTTCCTCGCGCAGAAAGAGCCGAGACCGGACGCTGTTATGCCAGGCCGTCGAGCCTGAGTAGCCCTCGTTGCCCGCGTTGCCCTTGGCGGCGTTCTTGTCTAGGTGCGCCAGCAGGATCACGGCACCGGCTCGCGCTCTGACCATTCGGGTCAGCGCCCGGACGAATGCCCGCACGCGCGCCCGGTCGTTCTCGGAGCAGTCGAACACGTCTGAAGCGTTGTCGATGACGAACACGTCGGCGTCGAAGCTCGCCAGATGATCCAGTGTTCCCGTAGGGATGCCGGCCTTGATGCCGCCTTCGCTTACCTCGCGGAACAGCGCCGGGTCGATGTCGGTCGCGTCCAACAGGATCAAGCGGCTTTCGATCTCGCGCGGATCAACGCCCAGGTTCCTGCAAATCTTACCGACATGCCATCGTAGGATCTCGCCGGGATCTTCGGCGCTGTAGAACACGACCTTGGCGCGGCGCGTCGCCATGCCCATAACCGAAAGGCCGGCCGTCAGGCAGACGCCCGCGACGAGTGCAAGCGTCGTCTTTCCGGTGCCGCCATGCGCAGCGAGCAGGGTAACGACACGTTCGGGAACGATGCCCTCGATCCAGTACAGCGGTGCGGGCGGCGGCGCCTCGAGGATGTCAGACAGCGGCAGACGGCGCGGCAGGTGTGCGGCATCGTCTGGAGTAGGCGGGCTCTCCGCCTTTCGCCACATGGTCATGTGTCACCCCCGAGAATGACAAACTCGGTCGGCGCGTCGGCTCGGTGAATTTGCAGGCGACGGGGACGGGTTGCGCTCAATGCGTCGATCAGTCTGGCAAGGCGCCCCGGCTCGCATACGCTGGCATTGGCGACATGCACGTCCCGCCCGCTGCATAGGCTCCAGTCGAGTTGATCCGGGTCGGTATCCTGGAAGCACGCGAGCGGTGCGCACAGCGGGCTTTTTGGCGGTCGCTGGTCGAGATATACGGCGATGCCGTGAAACGGCTCCATGCCTGCCGTGAGTGCCGTGCGGAGTGCTTTTCCGTAGGCCGGCAGGCGCGTAGAATGGTGCTGTTGCTGTTGAGTTTTGCCGACTTCGCCGGGTGCCCGCCCGGCGTTGTCACGTCCTGGGGCCGACATCATGCGACCTCGCCGCGCGCGAGGGCTTCAATCTGGTCAGCCGGCCAGAGCAAAAAGCGGTTGCGTGCCTTGACGGGGACGACGCCGAAGTAATGGCCCGCACGGCATAGGCCACTGCGCAGGGTGTGAGGCTTCACCCGCAGGCGTGCGGCGGCTTCGTCGGTGTTGTAGTAGCGGGGCGCTGCGGAATCAGCGCGCCACTCGGTCGGGATAGTGTTGGTTTGCATACGACTGGCTCCTTTCGGTGCCGGCTAGGCGGGTGCGCCTCGCTCGGTCGTATGCAAAGATATTGATGCAGAACCGCTAAATCTAAAGTGAAAACCTCCCCATTCAATCCTGCAGGGTGCCGGCCTCGCGGGCTTGCTGTATGCCGATGCGTAGGATGTTGTAGGCGTTGCCGGTGCTGAACCCTGCCGCCTGCAACAGATCAAGCGCCCACAACTGGTAATCGGTCGCGGGCAAGTCCTGGATGCTCACGCGGGGGATGGTGCCGTTCTCGTTCCACCAATGGCGCGCAAGGTCGGTAGCGAACATCTGCGCCAGCCGCTCGGTTGCCGGCCGCCCGCCAGTCGCTCGGGAGCGGTGCGCGAGCGCGTGTGCGGCCAGTGCGGGGATGTCAGCGCCCGCCAGGTCATAGGTGCGCGTCATGGCGAGCGCGGCTGTCTCCAGTTCGGCTTCCGTGCTGGTGTCAAGGTCATGCAGCCGGTCTGCGGCTTCCTCGCGCGTCATCGCGGCCAGGCGCTGCAGTGTCGCGGTCACATCGCCCGCCTTCGCGTGATCCTGCATCAACAGGGTGCGGTAGGTCTGCACCAGTCGCACCACACCGGCCGGCAATGCCTCGTCGCTTGACTTGGCGTAATCACCGACCCAGCCACCGGCCGGGATATGCGGGAATGCTCTTGGTCTCATCTCGCTCCATTCGGCAAACCCTGAAAGGTGCCGCGCCAGCCGGGCAGGGTGTCCCGGTTTTCGGCCCGTCGGCCTAGGCGCGGCATTGCTCGGTTACTCGCCCGAAAGCAGGGCGTTCAGCTCGGCCTCAGTCTGGCCCGCATCATCAGCGGCCCACATGACAGCGTGAGACAGCTTCTTGATACGCCGAAGCATGCCCTTCGTTGCCAGCTCGCGGCTTGCGTCGTCATCATCGGTATTGTTGAGAGCGGCGCGGGTGAGTGCGTCAATCTCCCATGAAGCGCGAAGAATCGCGCTCTTGCGCCATGATGCCGGCAAGGCTTCGGCGGATTGGTCGATGTTGCTTGCCGGCTCGGTGGCGACCGCTTCCGCCTGCTCCGCACGCTGTTCGCTTTCGGCTTGCTCGAGCTCTTCCGAAATCGTTTTCCCTCGCGTTGCAATGTCCCGAATCGAGCTCGCCAGAACGCAGACTTGTTTCTGGGAAGGCGCGTTAATCAGGTCGAGTGATAGTTCCTCGATGGTCTCGAAGCGGCAGTAAAGGTCCATAGAGTTAAACTCGTTGGTAGCCATGATGCAGACCTCCTATGTAGGTCGATTGTGGTCAGGGCTGGTCGAGTGTTCCCGCACCCGGTCAGCCCGCTTCTTACCTGAATCCGTCAGGCGGCGGTGGTGCTCGATACCACGCGCAGCGGTTGCGCGCCCTCGCTCGGTTTTTCTATGCCGGCCTGGTCGAGAATCCAGCCCTCAATCTTGGTGTGCCACATGCGCAGCAGATCGAGCGGGCGGCGGCGGTAGTGCTTTTCAGCGGTCGCGCTCGGCTTGTGGCCCATGATTTGAGCCACCACGCCGGCCGGACATTCGACCCACTCGGCCAAGGTGCCGAATGAGCGCCGGAGACCGTGCAAGGTCAGCCCTTCGATGCCCGTCGTACTCAAGGCCTTGTTGTGCGGAATGCGCGGCTCCTGCAGCCTTCCTGAGCCCGCCTTAGGGCTACTGAACACCCATTCATTGCGACGCGGCAGGGGCGCCAGGAGTGACGCGACGAAGGGCGTTAGCGGAATGGTGCGCATGCCTTCCACCTTGTCGGCGATGGTCATGCTGTTCCATCGAAAATCGACGTTCTCCCAGGTGAGCCCGGCCAGTTCTTCACGGCGTGCGCCCGTGAGCAAGAGCGCTTGCAGGTACGCGGATATGACCGGGTTGTGAATGGTGCGCACGGCATCGAACCACGCGGCGAGCTGTTCGCGTTGCAGGCAATCGTCCTTGACGCCCTTTTTCGGCAGGTTCTGACGCGACACGCGCGGCGCGCACGCCTCCGGGTGTGCGATGTCGGCATAGTCTGGCGTATCGGCGCACCAGTTGAGAAACGCCCGCAGCGCACCGAAGGCCAAACGGGCTTGCGTCGGCCGTTTTGCGGTCTCATCGCGTAGCCAGGCCTTGACCCGCTCGGCGGTCACTTCTTCGAGTCTGAGCGGCATCAGCGCGGCCAGCGCGCCCGGCTCGGTCTTGCCCTTGCCGCGCTTCTTCGGCTCGCCCCCCAGGTGCGCCATGTTCAGATGGTCGGCCAGATGGCGCGCGCTCCACTGCCCCTTTCTGGCGTCGATGTAATCCGGCCAGATTTCGCCCACGGTCGCGGCCCGACGTTTCGTGTCATCGCGCTTGGCCTGGTTTTCGGCGATCCGCTCCTGTTTCTCGAGGCGCGGGTCGATACCCTTGTTGACCATGGTGAGCATGGCGCGCGCTTCGTCGCGCGCGATGTCGATACCAATCGAAACGTCACCGATCTTGACCCGGATATCCTTTCCGGCCAGCTTGCCCTGGAACACGAACACCTTGGCGCTTGCCGTCACGCGCACACCCAGTCCGGGCGCTTCGCTGTCCCAAAGGAAGCACTGGCTTACACCGGGCCTGCATGCGAACTCCCGGATTCTCCCCGCTGTTAGTTTTACCCGTGCCATTGCCCGAAGGTCTCCCCGTGTAAGCGCTATGTAAGCGGATTCTAGAACACGGATCAATATAAATCAACCTTCGGGTTTTTCGCTTACACCGATAAACCCTTGTTTTCATACACCCTTAACTTTTTGCGTTGCAGCGATCAACACGGATAAATACCCCTATAATCGGGCTCATAACCCGAAGGTCACAGGTTCGAATCCTGTCCCCGCAACCAAATA
>CAYTAY010000149.1:6774-7967 GCA_964435845.1 uncultured Azoarcus sp. | reverse complement strand
CGGCCAGGTCATCCGCAAGAACTACCCGGTCGCCATCGGCAACCGCATGACCCCGTCCGACGACGTCGAACCTGCTTCGGTCGTCGGCCCACTATGCACCCCGCTCGACCTGCTCGGCGACAAGATGCCGATCGGTCATGCGCAGGAGGGCGACCTCGTCGTGGTATTCCAGTCCGGCGCCTACGGCGCCAGCGCCAGCCCCCAGAGGTTTCTCGGGCATCCGGAGGTGGTGGAGGTGCTGGTTTAGGCACTGTCATCGTTCGCGGCTCACGCCGCTCCCACCCCTCCCGCAAACGCATCCACTACCTGCAGGAGCGGCGTAAGCCGCGAACCACAGCGCCCAACTCCCGGCACCAGTGCCCGAACCATGCTCCGCTTTTCGCGGCTCACGCCGCTCCCACCCCTCCCACAAACGCATCCACTACCTGTAGGAGCGGCGTAAGCCGCGAACCACAGCGCCCAACTCCCGGCACCAGTGCCCGAACCATGCTCCGCTTTTCGCGGCTCACGCCGCTCCCACCCCTCCCACAAACGCATCCACTACCTGTAGGAGCGGCGTAAGCCGCGAACCACAGCGCCGACCACGCTGCAACTCGCTCAAACCCAAGCGGCATCCCAATGTGGATACTCGCCGGGCCTCCGCGCCAATCCAGCGCGAACGGGATTCATCACAACGTAGCGAGCAAGCTCAAGCAGATTCTCCTCCCGTCGTAGCGCATGATCATGAAAGCCCCTCTGCCATAAAGCCTGCCCTTTCTTTCGAAGCCTCAGATTCACCTCCCGAGCCGAGTTTGCCTTGAATGCCCCGACTGCTCGCGACAACTCGGCTCGATCCAGCTGCACCAACCAATGCAGATGGTCCGGCATGAGCACGAAGGCAAGCGTTTCGCACGCAAAGACATTTGTCACATGACGTAACTGCGCGATGGCAGTTCGTGCAATCTGCAAGTCTCCGAATACGGGCGCTCTTTCACGCGTGACGGTGGTCACGAGATAGATACGCCCAGTTTCAGAGAAACGGCCTTTTCGGAGGAGATGAGACTGCGCAGCCATGACGTTGGAATTATAACGGAAATCTTCGGGGCTCACGCTGCTCCCACCCCTTCCAAATGCGCCACCACTACCTATAGGAGCGGCGTAAGCCGCGAACAGGGCAGTGCAGCTGGCACCGCAGTTACAACCAACTACCGCCG
>CAYTAY010000149.1:0-6674 GCA_964435845.1 uncultured Azoarcus sp. | reverse complement strand
CATTCGCGCCTCACGGCGCTCCCACAAGTAGTGGCCACCGCAGCACCCGGTGCGCCACCACCACCTGTAGGAGCGGCGTAAGCCGCGAAAAGCGCTCAACACCGGGCACTCACCACCGTCCGTTGCAACCAACTACCGCCGCATTCGCGCCTCACGGCGCTCCCACAAGTAGTGGCCACCGCAGCACCCGGTGCGCAACCACCACCTGTAGGAGCGGCGTAAGCCGCGAACAGGGCAGTGCAGCTGGCACCGCGGTTACAACCAACTACCGCCGCATTCGCGCCTTACGGCGCTCCCACAAGCAGTGGCAACGCCATACCAAATGCGCAACCACCACCCGTAGGAGCGGCGTAAGCCGCGAAAAGCGCTCAACACCGGGCACCCACCACCGTCCGCTACAAAACACCGTTCCGTGATTTCCTTGCTTGATATGTCATCCAATTTAGCCGACCATTCGCCGATGATGATTCGGCCTCGTGCCGCCTATGGAGCAGCTTTTGTCCGCACACATCTTCGGCTCGATTGCCGCCACTAACGTCAAACCCCAAACTGACCCCACCGCCATCGACCGCGCCCAATATGCGCTGATCGAATTCGACGGCGGCTTCGTCGCGCACGACAAGCACGTCTCGGCGCACCGCGCCGGCCCGCTGGTCTGCCTGGTCGCCGGGGTGCCGCGCTTCGATTCGGACGAGCTCGACGCCCTCGCCCGCCGCGAAGGCACGGCCATCGCATGGCTGGGGGCGCTGGAGCGTTGGGGCGATGCCACACCCACCCACGCAAAGGGAAGATTCTCGGTCGTACTCCTGGACACAGCCCAGAAACGGGCAACACTGGTCACCGACCGCTTCGCCACCCGGCCGCTGTGCTACTCAAGCGAAAACGGCACCCTCGCCTTCTCCGACCGCGCGGACACAGTCCCCGGCGGCAAGCGGGACATCTCGCCGCAGGCGATCTACGACTACCTCTACTTTCACGTCATCCCCGCACCCGAGACCATCTTCCAGGGCGTTCGCCGGCTGGATGCCGCGCATCGACTCGATTGGACACCCGAGGCCTGCGAACCCACCCGCTGGTGGCAGCCGCGCTTCTACGAGCATGAATTCGACGATCTCGAGGCGCGCAAGCAGCAGTTTCTCGACATCGTGCAAACCTCGGTCGCCAACGAGGCGGGCAGTGGCGAGGTCGGCTGCTTTCTCTCAGGCGGCACCGACAGTTCAACGATTGCCGGCATGCTCACCAAGGTGCTCGGCCAGCCGGCCAAGAGCTACTCCATCGGCTTCGACGCCAGCGGCTACGACGAGATGCAATACGCCCGCATCGCCGCCAGACGCTTTGGCGTCGACCACCACGAGTACTACGTCACCCCGGACGACCTGCTCGACGGTATCCCCAAGGTCGCCACCCATTACGACCAGCCCTTCGGCAATTCCTCCGCCGTGCCGGCGTGGATCTGCGCCAGTCGCGCCCGCGCCGACGGCATCACCAAGCTGCTCGCCGGCGACGGCGGCGACGAGCTCTTCGGCGGCAACACCCGTTACGCCAAGCAGCGCATCTTTGGCTGGTACGAGCACATCATCCCCGGCCTGATGCGCAAAGCCGTGCTCGAACCCGCGCTGCGCCTGCCCGGCCTGGGCCGTGTGCCGCTGATCAAGAAGGGGGTCAGCTATGTCGAACAGGCCCGGGTGCCGATGCCCGACCGCCTCAACATGTACAACCTGCTCGAGCGTCTCGGCCCAGCCAACCTGTTCGAGCCGGACTTCCTCTCGCACATCGACCGCCAGGCCCCGCACGCGCTGCAACGCGCTACCTGGGCGGCATCCGGCACCGACAACCTGGTCAACCGCATGCTCGAATGGGACTGGAAATACACCCTCGCCGACAACGACCTGCCCAAGGTCGTGGGCAGCACCGAGTTGGCCGGCGTCGATGTCGGCTTCCCGTTGCTGTCTGACGAACTGGTCGATTTCTCGCTACACATCCCGCCCGACTGGAAGCTCAAGGGCCTGACGCTTCGCTGGTTCTTCAAGGAAGCGCTGCGAGGCTTTCTGCCGGACGAGATCATCACCAAGAAAAAACACGGTTTCGGCCTGCCCTTCGGCGTCTGGGCGTGCCAGCACCCCGGCCTGAAAGCCTTCGTGCATGCCACGCTATCCAGTTTGAAAGCTCGGGAGATCGTGCGCGCTGACTTCATCGACGAACTGCTAAACACGCACTTGCCCGCGCATCCGGGCTACTACGGCGACATGGTGTGGAATCTGATGATGCTGGAGTTGTGGATGGGTAGCTGCGAGACAAGCAACGAATCCGCATGACCATCCCGCAGGAGCTCGGCTGTGCCGGGCGATCCGGCCGTCGATACCCGACTCAAGGCCCATCGCCCGGCGGAGCCGGGCTCCTACGACATCCCCACGCATGACCACCCCGCAGGAGCCCGGCTGTGCTCACCCCCACCGTCGCAAACACTTCGCCGCGATAGTACTCATTGCGCCCATCCTGGGCGTTTTCCCATTCGAGATACTCCGCCAGACTCAGCCTATGTTCGGGCAGTGCCATGCCAGCCGTCCTCCGCTTGCACGAGAAGTGTTACTGATAAACCGACGCGATGTCCAGTCGTCAGCGCCTTCAGCTAGAACCCTCGCGGCCCTCCGGTTGCATCGCACCGGGAATCCAGTCGAGCGGAACTTCGATCGGGCGGGTACCCACGGGAAGGTGAAACTCGGCGGTGGGCCGCAGCGCAGGCGGGATCTCCACCGCGGACGCCCGCAGCGAGGGCAGCAAACGCGATCCCGGCCGAAAATCCAGGGCGTCGGCGCTCAACAGGCCAGCCGCCGACAGCACGTTGCCGCTTGCGACCCCACCCGCGCCGACCTGGAACGCACCCACACCGGCCACGAGATTGTTGTAGGTCTCCACCTTTGCCGGCGCTGCATCGTCACGCACCCAGACGTGCAGGAAGCGTGCCGGGCGCACCCCGTCGCTGTACAAGGTATTGTGCGCGAGCATCAGGTGGTTCTCCGGCCATGCCAGGGACTCCGCACCATACGAGACCAACGCAAGGTTGCGGGTCGCGGCCGACTGGCCGATCACGTTGCCGACCACCTCGGCCACGCCGCCGTCCGGAAACTCCAGCTCGTAGGATGCCTCGCCCTGCGCGCCGTCGAATAGCAGGTTGTAACGAATCAGGTTCTCGCGTGCGCGACTCTTCACCAGGTGCCCTTCGAAGCCGTTGTGAAAACGGCTGCCGGTCAGCTCGAAGCGCGCGATCCGGCCTACATAGAGCAGGTGCGGCAGGCTCGGATTGGGGCGCGGCGCATCGGCGAAGACGCTGTCGCGCACGACCAGTTCGGCCTCAGGGTTGTTGCTGGTCAGGATGCCGTTCTGGTTGTCGATGAACACGCTGTCCCGAACCTCGAGCCGACCGCCCTCGAAGCGGATGCCCGCGCCGTTGCCGCTGGCCACTCGGGCACCGCGAAACTCGATGTTCTCGACCACGAAATCGCCGTTGCGGATCACCCAGATCGCCTTGCCCTCGGCATCGGCGCCATCGGCGATCAGCACCGGCCGCTCGCCGACCCCGCGCAAGGTGAGTGCCCGCTGGCGCCACACCGCAACGTCGCCGCGGTACTCGCCCGGCAGAATCAGAATCTCATCCCCATCTTTCGCAATGCGTGCCGCATCGGCGATCCGGCTCACCGATAGCCCGGGCCCCACCACGATGGTCGCCGCGCTGACCGCGGTCGCACCCGTTAACAGCGCGAGCACCACGCAAAACGCCACGCTCGCACTCATCGAACCAGCGTTCGGATCAGTCATATCCACATACCGTCACGCATCCCACTTCAGTGAAGGTCGCGCCCCCACTCCTTGCCCTTTCACCCGCGACATCGCGTAGGCCAGCATCAACGCGAGCAAGGGGTCAGTGATCTCGGGTGTGCGACCAGGCAGCCAGACTTGAATACCCTCGATCATCCCCAACCAAAGGGCTGCAATCAAACCGGCAGTACCCCAGCGCAATCCGTTTGCTCTCATCGCGTAAATCAAGGCACCATACAGAAACACTTTCTCGAACAGGTTGAGAAGATTCAGTTCCATCGAACCACCGAGGAAACCCGCGAACGGCAACCAAAGAAACTCCCTCGGGTACGCGTTGAAGGTGAACGGCCGCAACCCCTCGACCAGCAATGCGGCCAATAGCATCAGAATGACGACAGTGCCCGCCTCGTAGTGGCGCAGCCACGGCAGTAAACAGAGCGCAAGACCAAGTCCGGCCACCGCCGACACGCTAAGCGAGCCGGATACAAACAGCGGTTGCAGCAGTACGACACTAACCGCCGACAATCCAACCAGCCAACTTCGTCCTGCAAACAAGCCTGAGCGAATCAGCAACCACATCCAGGCGCTCCAGGCCACAAGATGCGTAAAGAGGCGTGGGACGTTGAGTTCGGGGCTCACGAGCAAAGGCTTGAATGCGTTCTTGACATTCTGCAGATCAAGCGTCGGCACCAATGGGTACCAACGATAGACCACCCAGGTCGCCGCTAGGGCGAGCGGAATCATCGCCGCACCATGGCGCGCACCACCTGGCAAATCCTTGGCCAGCGTCATCCACATCAGCCCCACAGCCAGACCTAGCGCCAGCCCGAGTGCGTTGATCACCGCATCCCCTAGCTCCGGATTGCGACCGGGAATCCACAACTGGGCAACCTGCAGGGCTACCGCAAGCGCCAGACCGCCCACAGCCCAGGCCAGTCCGCACAACAAGCGGTGTCGACACGCAGCTGCCACCAGCACCGTCAAGAATCCAAAGGGAACGAACAGCACGACATTGGCGATGAAATTGCCACGGTGCGTGCGCGGATCGATCGTAGCCAGCAGTGCGTCGACCCTCCCAAGGCCCACGGCCCACTCATGGAAACCAAACGGGTACAAGGAGCCGTAGCTGATCAGGATCGCAACAATAAGCAGAAGTGTGCGCATCGATTCTCCGATTCTCGATCCTCGGGTCGCCAAGCCAGTCCGGATTACCGTGCGGCTTCGCCACCGCTAGCAAACCCGCAAACTGCCACGCCGGGCGGCGCTCCGTCAAACCGGCATCTGTGCCGGCCATCGTCACTTTCTTCCCCCCAAGCGCCGTCCGAGATCATGTGCGGATGCTACACGGGTCACCCGAACACATGTCTCGAGTTCAGCCGCGACGCCGACACTGTTCATTTCGCGGCGGCGATCGGTCTAAATAGTGTCGGAAAACTTTACACACGGAACCATCCCCTACGTTAAACAGACAGCCTTGGGTATCCGACATGACGCAAGCTACTGTTTTACTGCAACTTTCTGACCAGAGAAAAAACCGGGCGTAGAACTTGCTTGAAGCGAAGCCAATCAAAGCTTTACAACACACATCGACTACTTCAAAAAGACGTCTGTCAGTGGATCCAATAATGAAGAAAAAATATCGTCTCCTCCTTTGCACCGGTTTGCTGACTGCCATGGGTACCGTGCAAGCTGCACCTGTCCAAATCCTGCTTGCGGAAGACTTCCAGTCGGTCAGCGGAATCAATGCAGCGAACGACATCCGCACCATTGCGGAAATCGTGATGAACTCGCCAACCGAACTCTCCGGCAACCCGACCACGACCATATCGCTCGCCGGCAACGCCCAGGCTGACGCTGCCGCCTTCAACGTTCGTCAGGGTAACAACACGATTGACGGCAACTCCGGCAGCCCGACGCTCGGAAACGGTAACTTCGACAACTTTTTCGGACCTGCAAGCAACCAGTTTGCGGTGATCGGTGACAACGCCGGGGGGCTCGGGGGCGCACCGAACGGTGGAACGGGAGGCAACTCATCCGCCACGATGACCCTGAGCTTCGGCCTGGCCTCGATCACATTGCAAGATCCGCAGCGTCTCAATATCAGCTTCGACTTCGTCTTCGACGCCAACAACGTCAGCAACCCGGATGACCTCTTCGTCAACCTCGCCCTTGCCGACAACAGCCTGGTCTCGCTGCTGAGCATCACCGGCGGCCCAACGGTCGCGAGCAGGGGCACCTACTCCAACACGATTGATTTCGCAAACCTGGCCGCCGCACCCAGTTTCCTCAGTTTCACCCTGGTGGAAAAAGGCGGAAACGGAAGCTCAGCGGTCGGACTAGACAACCTCAACGTCACCGCCATCCCTGAGCCGGGCACACTCGCGCTGCTGGGACTCGGCCTGCTGGGCATGAGCGCACTGCGCAAGCGCGTGATCGCCAAAGTCTGAACGCGGCCGGATTTCACACCGGACGCCCGGTCCCTTAGGCCGGGCGTTTCTCGTTGACGAGATTCAATTATCACCTCACCGTAAGGGCGCCATAGTTACCTGCCGTCTGAAACAGATCCGAGGATGACCACTTCCCCCGGCACCATACCGTAGGAGCTTGGCTTCGCCGGGCGATCCCGCGCCGGCGAGCGGCACCACCGCCTCATCGCCCGCACCACCGCCCAATCGCCCGGCGCAGCCGGGCTCCTACGACACCCCTGGCACTGAACCGTAGGAGCTCGGCTTCGCCGGGCGATGCTGCGCCGGCAACCGGCACGGCGGGCTCGTTGCTTGTCCAACCGCCCAATCGCCCGGCACAGCCGGGCTCCTACGACACCCCTGGCACTGAACCGTAGGAGCTCGGCTTCGCCG
>CAYTAY010000148.1:0-8020 GCA_964435845.1 uncultured Azoarcus sp. | reverse complement strand
CGAACCTTCGTTCCAGTCTTAGCCATTATCGGTTCCTATTACTTCTTGCCGGCGATCGCCTTGCGCGGGCCCTTGCGGGTGCGGGCGTTCGTGCGGGTACGCTGACCACGCATCGGCAGGCCGCGACGATGACGCACGCCGCGATAGCAGCCCAGGTCCATCAGTCGCTTGATGTTCATCGTCACTTCACGACGCAGGTCACCCTCGACAACGAACCGAGCGACTTCGTCACGCAGCTTCTCCATATCCGATTCAGTCAGGTCCTTGACCTTGACCGAACGCTGGATACCGGCAGCGTCGCAAACCTTCTGAGCACGCGAACGGCCGATCCCATAGATGGCGGTCAGCGCGATCTCGGCATGCTTGTGATTGGGAATGTTTACCCCAGCAATACGGGCCATCCGTATACCCCAAAGCGAAAAACGTTAAATTCTAAAGCCTTAAGTTGATCTAATCAACCCTGGCGTTGCTTGTGCCGCGGATCGCTACAAATGACGCGAACCACACCCTTGCGGCGGATGATCTTGCAGTTGCGGCAGAGCCGCTTTACCGATGCCTGGACTCTCATGGTCTTGCTCCTGTTTCTCTTATCTTCACTTGGTCCGGAACACGATCCGGCCCTTGGTCAGGTCGTAGGGGGTGAGCTGGACGGTCACCTTATCCCCAGGGAGGATGCGGATGTAGTGCATCCGCATCTTTCCGGAGATGTGCCCAAGCACCATGTGACCGTTCTCGAGCCTGACGCGGAATGTTGCATTCGGGAGGTTCTCAGTAACCTCACCTTGCATCTCAATGACATCTTCCTTCGCCATGGTTCTACCTGCCCGGGAAGCCCGCCCCCTTGAAATTCGCCTTCTTCAGCAGACTCTCGTACTGGTGCGACATCGCAAACGCCTGTACCTGGGCCATGAAGTCCATCGTGACCACCACGATGATCAGCAGCGAGGTGCCGCCGAAATAGAACGGAACGTTCCACTTCAGGATCAGGAACTCCGGCAGCAGGCAGACCAGGGTGATATACACCGCCCCGGCCAACGTCAGCCGCATGAGAATCTTGTCAATGTAGCGCGCCGTCTGGTCACCCGGACGAATGCCAGGCACGAACGCACCACTCTTCTTCAGGTTGTCCGCCGTCTCACGCGCGTTGAACACGAGCGCGGTGTAGAAGAAACAGAAGAACACGATTGCCAGCGCGTACAGCATCACGTAGATCGGCTGTCCTGGAGACAGTGTGGATGCGATATCCCGCAACCAGTACATACCCTCAGACGAGCCAAACCACTGACCCAAGGTCGCCGGGAACAGGATGATGCTCGACGCAAAAATCGGCGGAATCACACCCGACATGTTCAGCTTCAGGGGCAGGTGGGAGCTTTGCCCGCCATACACCTTGTTGCCGACCTGCCGCTTGGCGTAGTTCACCAGAATCTTGCGCTGCCCCCGCTCCACGAACACCACGAACCCGGTCACCAGCACAACCAGCACGCAGATGAAGAGCGCCGTGAAGGGATGCATCGCGCCAGTACGAACCAGCTCGAACAGCCCACCGATCGCACTCGGCAATCCAGCCACGATCCCCGCGAAGATGATCAACGAAATACCGTTTCCGATACCGCGCTCGGTGATCTGCTCACCCATCCACATCAGGAACATCGTGCCAGTCACCAGCGTCGCCACGGTAACGAAACGGAACATCAGCCCCGGATCCAGCACCAGGCCCGGCTGCCCCTCGAGCGCAATCGAAATACCGAGCGCCTGAGCAAAAGCAAGGACGAGCGTGCCGTAGCGGGTGTACTGCGTGATCTTGCGTCGCCCAGCCTCGCCTTCCTTCTTCAACGCCTCAAGATACGGTACCGCCACCGTCATCAACTGCATGATGATCGACGCGGAAATGTAGGGCATGATGCCCAGCGCGAAGATGGTGAAACGCGACAGCGCGCCGCCGGAGAACAGGTTGAACACCCCGAGGATGCCGCCCGCCTGCGACTGGAACAACTCAGCCAGACGCTCGGGATCGATACCCGGGACAGGAATGTGCGCGCCGATGCGGTAGACGATCAGCGCGCCCAGCAGAAACAGCAGGCGACGCTTCAGGTCGCCGAACCGCCCCGGCTTTCCGAGCGTGGCAGCAGTATTCGCCACAATCGTTTTCCCTGTTTACTCGGCCGCCACGGAACCACCAGCGGCTTCGATCGCCGCCTTGGCACCCTGGGTAGCACCGACACCGCGCAGCACAACCTTGCGGTTGATGGCGCCGGAAAGCACGACCTTCGCCGACAGTGCGTCAGCCGCGATCACGCCCGCCTGCTTGAGCGTCAGCAGATCGACTTCATCGATGGGCAGCTTGTCCAGTTCGGACAGACGCACCTCGACATTGCGCGCACGCGTCAGCGAAACGAAACCACGCTTCGGCAAACGACGCTGCAAGGGCATCTGACCGCCCTCGAAGCCGACCTTGTGGAAGCCGCCAGCACGGGACTTCTGCCCCTTGTGGCCGCGACCGCAGGTCTTGCCGAGGCCGCTACCCATGCCGCGACCGACACGGCGCGCAGCCTTCTTCGAGCCTTCGCCCGGCTTGATGGTATTCAGGCGCATATCAACCCTCACACTTGACCAGGTAGGACACCTTGTTGACCATGCCGCGAACCTCGGGGGTATCCGCCAGCTCGACCGTATGGTTGAGTCGACGCAGACCGAGCCCGCGCACGGTGGCGCGGTGCGACTGCTTGGTGCCGATCACGCTCTTGACGAGCGTCACCTTGATTTTCTTGTCCGACATCGCTTACCCCAGAATTTCTTCGACGGACTTGCCGCGCTTGGCAGCAATCTCCGCCGGGGTGTTGATCGCCATCAGGCCGTTGATCGTGGCACGAACGACGTTGTAGGGATTGGCAGAACCGATGCACTTGCAAATCACATCGGTCACGCCCATCACTTCGAACACTGCGCGCATCGGGCCACCGGCGATGATGCCGGTACCGGCCGGAGCCGGCTGCATCAGCACCGAGGCGGCGCCATGCTTGCCGACAACAGTGTGCTGCAGGGTGCCGTTCTTGAGCGAGACCTTGCGCATCTTGCGACGCGCTTCGTCCATCGCCTTCTGAACTGCCACCGGCACTTCGCGCGACTTGCCCTTGCCCATGCCGATCGCACCGTCACCGTCGCCGACCACGGTCAGCGCGGCGAAGCCGAGGATCCGGCCGCCCTTGACGACCTTGGTCACGCGATTGATCGCGACCATTTTCTCCTTCAGGCCGTCATCGCGCTCGTCGGAGGCTTGCGCACGTTTGGTTTGCTGCTTAGCCATTCGAATCCTCGCTTAGAACTTGAGGCCGCCTTCGCGGGCAGCCTCGGCCAGCGCCTTGACGCGGCCGTGATACAGGAAGCCCGAGCGGTCAAACGAGACCTGCTCGATGCCGGCAGCCTTGGCACGCTCGGCAATCAGCTTGCCGACGAGCTCGGCGGCAGCCTTGTTGCCGCCGTTCGCGACCTGGGCGCGCACATCGGCTTCGACTGTCGAGGCGGCCGCAATCACGCGGGAGCCGGAACCGTCGATGACCTGGGCGTACATGTGGCAGTTGGACCGGAACACCGTCAGGCGAACCGCCTTGAGCTCCGCAATCTTGGCGCGAGTTTTGCGCGCACGGCGAAGACGAGTTTCTTTCTTGTTCATGACGAACCGCCTTACTTCTTCTTGGTTTCCTTGAGCACCACCACCTCGTCCGAATAACGGACGCCCTTGCCCTTGTAGGGCTCGGGGGAGCGGTAGGCACGCACCTCGGCAGCGACCTGGCCGACTTTCTGCTTGTCGATACCCTTGATCACGATTTCCGTCTGGGTCGGGGTCTCGACCTTCACGCCTTCCGGCATCTGATGCACGACCGGATGCGAGAAGCCGAGCGACAGGTTGAGCTTGTCGCCCTGAGCCTGAGCGCGATAGCCGACGCCAACCAGGTTGAGCTTGCGCTCGAAACCCTTGCTGACACCGCTCACCATGTTATTGATGAGCGCACGGGTCGTACCCGAAAGCGCACGGGCGTTGGCCACACCGTCGCGCGCCTTGCACACGACTGCATCACCTTCGCGCTCGACCGAGACGGCGCTGGTCAGCGCCTGACGCAGCGTACCGAGCGGCCCCTTGACGGCGATCTCACCAGCGGAGATCGTCACTTCGACACCCTGAGGAATCGCCACCGGATTCTTGGCTACACGAGACATCGCTTCCTCCTTATGCCACCAGGCAGATGACTTCGCCGCCAACGCGGTTTGCACGCGCCGAACGGTCGGTCATCACACCACGCGGGGTGGACACGATGGCCACGCCAAGGCCGTTCATAACGCGCGGCAGATCGTCGCTACCCTTGTAGATACGCAGGCCGGGACGGCTCACGCGCTCAAGGCGCTCGATGACCGGACGACCGGCGTAATACTTCAGCGTAACGTCAAGCGACGCCTTGCCGGCATCGTCGCGGACGGCGAAGCCGTCGATGTAACCTTCATCCTGCAACACCTTCGCGATCGCAACCTTCAGCTTCGACGAGGGCATCGACACCGATGCCTTCTGTGCCTGCTGGCCATTGCGGATGCGCGTCAGCATGTCGGCGATGGGATCGGACATACTCATCTTCGAATTCTCCTTACCAGCTCGCCTTGGTCATGCCAGGGACTTCGCCGCGGAAAGCGATCTCGCGCAGCTTGTTGCGGCACAGACCGAACTTGCGGAAAACACCACGCGGACGCCCGGTGAGCGCGCAACGATTACGCTGGCGAGTCGGGTTGGCGTTGCGGGGCAGTTGCTGCAGGGCCAGGCGTGCAGCCATGCGTTCTTCTTCGGACAGGCTGCTGTCCTTGACCTTTGCGACCAGGGCGGCACGCTTGGCGGCGAACTTCTCCACCAGCTTGGCGCGCTTCACTTCGCGATTGATCAGAGCGAGTTTCGCCATATGACCCTCAATTCTTGAACGGGAACTTGAACGCAGCGAGGAGCGCGCGCGCCTCCCCGTCGGTCTTCGCCGTCGTCGTGATGCTGATGTTCATCCCGCGCAGCGCATCGATCTTGTCGTACTCGATTTCAGGGAAAATGATCTGTTCCTTGACACCGAGGTTGTAGTTGCCACGACCGTCAAAACCCTTCGCTGCGATACCGCGGAAGTCACGCACGCGCGGCAGCGCGATAGTGATCAGACGATCGAGAAACTCGAACATGCGCGGACCACGCAGGGTGACCATGCAACCGATCGGATAGCCGTCACGGATCTTGAAACCCGCAATCGACTTGCGAGCCTTGGTCGACACCGGCTTCTGACCGGCAATCTTGGTCATGTCGCCGAGCGCATTCTCGAGGATCTTCTTGTCACCCACCGCCTCACCGACACCCATGTTCAGGGTGATCTTGGTGATACGCGGGATCTCCATCACGGACTTGTAGCCGAACTGCTGCTTGAGCGCCGGCGCGACTTCGTCCTTGTAAACCTGTTGCAAGCGAGCCATCGTCACTCCTTAGGCGTTCACCAGCTCGCCGTTCGACTTGAAGAAACGAACCTTGCGGCCATCTTCAAGCGTCTTGATCCCGACGCGATCACCCTTCTGGGTGGCGGGATTGAACAGCGCGACATTCGACACGTGGATCGGCATTTCCTTTTCGACAATGCCACCCACCTCACCCTTGAGCGGATTCGGGCGCACATGCTTCTTCACCCGATTCACACCCTCGACCACGACGCGCTCGTCATCGACGCGGCGCAGCACGGTACCGCGACGGCCGCGATCCTTGCCCGTCAGTACCAAAACTTCGTCACCCTTGCGGATCTTGTTCATCTAAGGACTCCTCAGAGCACTTCGGGCGCGAGCGAGACGATCTTCATGAAGCGCTCGGTACGCAGCTCACGAGTGACCGGCCCGAAGATACGGGTGCCGATCGGCTCCAGCTTGTTGTTCAGAAGCACGGCCGCGTTGCCATCGAACTTGATCAGCGAACCATCGGGACGACGGACGCCCTTGGCGGTACGCACGACAACCGCGTTATAGACATCGCCCTTCTTGGCACGACCACGCGGCGCAGCATCCTTCACGGTGACCTTGATGATGTCGCCCACGCCAGCGTAGCGGCGCTTCGAACCACCCAGGACCTTGATGCACATCACCGAGCGCGCACCGGAGTTATCGGCGACGTCCAGCTTGGACTGCATTTGAATCATGAAAGTATCTCCAACTTATCCCGCATGTGCGGACAGTCTTGGAACCCGTCAGGGTAGGATGCCCCGAGCGAGCCCCGGAGCAAAGAGGCAAAAGTATAACAGCCTGGCGCTGTCGCGCCAAGCTGTTTTTCTGCACCTTGCTTGTTACTCAGTTCAGATGATGCGTGCCTTCTCGAGCACCTTGGCAACGCGCCAGGTCTTGGTGCGCGAGATCGGACGGCATTCCTCGATCTCGACCAGATCGCCTTCGGCGGCGATACCATCTTCCACGTGGGCATGGTACTTCGCCGAACGGGTGATGATCTTGCCGTACAGCGGGTGCTTCACCCGACGTTCGACGAGGACCGTCACGGTCTTCTGCATCTTGTCGCTAACCACACGCCCAACCAGCGCGCGGCGAACCTTCTCGACTTGTTCGCTCATTGCTGACCCGCCTTTTCGCGCAGGATGGTACGGACACGCGCGATGTCGCGACGCACCTTCCCGATCTGACTCGTGTTGCCAAGTTGCTGGGTGGCATGCTGCATGCGCAGCGAGAACTGTGCCTTCAGCAGCTCGAGCAATTCCTTGTTCAACTCTTCAGCGCTCTTGGCGCGGAGTTCATTGGCCTTCATGTTCAACCCCCAATCTGACGGGTCACGAACACGGTCTCGATCGGCAGCTTGGCGGCGGCAAGCCGGAAAGCTTCACGAGCGAGCTCTTCGGCCACGCCATCCATTTCATAGAGCACCTTGCCCGGCTGGATCTCGGCAACCCAGTACTCCGGGTTACCCTTGCCGTTACCCATCCGCACTTCGGCGGGCTTCTTGGAGATCGGCTTGTCCGGGAAAATGCGGATCCAGATGCGGCCACCGCGCTTGATGTGACGCGTCATGGCACGACGTGCCGACTCGATCTGGCGCGCCGTCAGACGACCGCGACCGACCGCCTTGAGCCCGTACTCGCCGAACGACACCTTGGCGCCACGCGTGGCGACGCCAGTGTTACGGCCTTTCTGCTCCTTCCGATACTTCCTTCTAGTCGGCTGCAGCATCATTCACTCCTGCTATCTTCTTGCCGGCCTTCGCCACGACGGGCGGGGCGGCGACCCGGACGCTCGCCGTCACGGGGAGCGCCACGACGGCCACGGCGGTTGTCGGCTTCGGGCTCTGCAGCCACGGGCTGTTCGTTACGGCCAAGCATCTCGCCCTTGAACACCCAGACCTTGATGCCAATGATGCCGTAGGTGGTCTTCGCTTCCGAAACACCGTAGTCGATGTTGGCGCGCAGCGTGTGCAGCGGCACACGACCTTCACGGTACCACTCGGTACGAGCGATTTCCGCACCATTCAGACGGCCCGAGCTCATGATCTTGATACCCTGGGCGCCGAGGCGCATGGCGTTCTGCATCGCACGCTTCATGGCGCGGCGGAACATGATGCGCTTCTCGAGCTGCTGAGCAATCGAGTCGGCCACGAGCTTGGCATCGAGTTCCGGCTTGCGCACTTCCTCGATGTTGACGTGAACCGGCACACCCATGATCTTCTGCAGATCACGCTTGAGCGCCTCGATATCCTCGCCCTTCTTGCCGATGACGACACCAGGACGGGCGCTGAACAGGGTGATGCGTGCATTCTTGGCCGGACGCTCGATCGTCACGCGACCAACCGAAGCGTGCGCGAGACGCTTCTTCAGGTAATCACGAACTTTCAAGTCCTCGTGCAGCATGCCCGAGAAGTCCTTGCTGTTGGCGAACCAGCGCGAGCCCCAGTCACGCGTGACGGCGAGACGGAAGCCAGTGGGATGGATTTTCTGACCCATGTTTACTCCTTACTCGCCAACGG
>CAYTAY010000147.1:0-8106 GCA_964435845.1 uncultured Azoarcus sp. | reverse complement strand
AGGAAGGCTGCGATCTCGCGATTGACACGCGGCGTGTCGGAGGGGACGACGGTGACCTTGACCCGGCGGTTGCGACCGTCAGCGGTCCAGATGTGCAGTGACGAGATCCCCACCTGATTGGCAATGAGCAGGATCTCGCGGTCGTCGAGTACCGCGGCCGAGAGTGCCTGCCCATTACCGACTGCGAGCCGCCCTGCGTTGGGTTCGGCCATGACCCGGGTCTCGCCCTCGAACATGGTGAGTTCGAGAAAGTCGGAAGCGAAGGCCGAGGGCAGCAGGCCGAGAATGAACAGGCAGGCAATGACGGTTTGGAAGAGACGCATGAGTTTGCTTTTCGCGGATGGCAATGGGTTGGTCGATAACGGGTGGTCGGGTGCACGGAAGGCGCAGCGGCTGCTCAATCCGCGTGGTCGCCGTTGCGCGGATTCATGTGCAGGCCGTTGTTGATCGGGCCGCCGCCGTAGATGACCGGCACTGAGCTGATGCCGTTACCGTTGTCGCTCGGCAGGCCAAGCAGTGAACGGGCTTCGGTAATCTCGGCGGACACGGTGGCTAGGTCACCCGGCGCGCGTAGCAGTGCGGTAACGCGCCCGATTTCGCGTGCGGCGATGACGCGCTTGGCGTCGTCCGGAGTGGTATCCAGGGTTATGGTGGTGTAGCCGCGTGGGCGTCCGTCGGTGTCCCGTTCGTCCAGGTTCACGCGGCTGCCGGTGGCAAGCACCGGAACGCTTTGCAGGAGGGCGAACGTGAAGTTTCGGTTGTCGTTGCGCACTGACACGACGATGTCAATGTGGTCTCCGGGTTCAACCATACCGGACAGCGAGCTGATTTCATCGACGGGAACCGTGACCGCGCGCTGCCCAGCCTGCAACCGCGCGGAAAATGTGGGTGCTCGCCGTCCCTCGAGCTGAGCCCAGATGATGGGTTCGCCCGCCGATGCGGGGTAGGCCAGCGTGCCGCCTTCAGCACGGCTGAATTGATCCGGCGCGATGGCACCCGAATGCACCCACTCTCTGGGTATCTCGCGCACCGCGACAGTGTCTGGGGAGATCGGGGTTCCGCGCGAGAGGTTGGCTTTGGCGACGACGACGTGCACCGTGTCGGTCAACTTCCCCCGAGCCTCGATTTCAGCCATCTTTTGGGAAAGGTAGTTGCTGGCGGCCCAGGCGGCCAGCCCTCCGAGGGTCAGCGCGACCAGAAGGACGATCCAGTTGCGGCGGATCCGGGGTGGTGGCGTGTTCGTGGTCATAGCGGTAAGGACATGAATGCGCTTTGCCGGTTGAAGGCTGTGCGTATGGCGTTGAGAAAGGTGTCGACGATCGACGCTTCGCCGGCGAAGGAGACGCCGACGAGCATCATCAGGACGAGCAAGGCCACGAGGTACTCGGTCATGGCCTGGCCGCTTGCGGTGGCGCGGAGACGGTGCGAGGTCATAGGCGTTGAGAGATCAGAGTGAGCACAGCGCTGGTGGTCTGGTCGCGACGCACGAGAACGAGCTTGGCTTCGCCGGTCGGACCTTCGAAGCGTTGCACCAGGGCGTCGCCTGAATCGACCAGCGGTGGGCCATCGGGTCTGAGGCCGCGATCGGAGAGGGTGGCAGCGAAGTGTTCCAGGTTGGCGCCTAGGCCGTGACCGTTCATGACGACAAGCTGGCGTGAGCTGGCGTTGCCGTCGATCGATTCCATGTCGGAAAGGAGCTCGGAACCGCCCGGAAGCAAGAATCCGAGCGGTCGGTCAGCTGCCTCACGCGCCCCCGGCATATCGGCAACGGATATGAGCGCTTCGACCACACCCTCGCCAAGTGGCTGCAACGTGACGGTGATGAAATAGTCGCCGCGAGATTGCGAGAGCACTCGCGAGGCATCGATATCGGATACTGCGACCCGCTCGCCCAAAGCGCTTCGGTAGTGTGCGGTAACGTCTTCCATTGGTCCGACCGTTACCACGCGGGTCATCCGCATGGGGATGCCGTTGAGGCGGATCTGCTCCCCGATGCTCTGTACGAGTGCGTCGCGGGGATGTTCGAGCGACGGCCATTGGCCGGCCATTGACATCACGGGCAGAATCGACAGGACCAGAGTGAGCAGGCATTGGTGGCTCATCGGATGCGGTCGGCAGGTACGTAATCGGGGTCGACGCGCCCGATGCTTGGCGGGCTGGCGCCCTCCAGCACCGAGACGAAGGGCTTGATTGGCGTGACCAGTGTTTCGAGGTAGCGATAGGGGAACGGTCCGGCGATGTTCCAGCCGTCATTGCGGATTGCCGAGCGCACGGCGCCAGGGCCCGAGGCGCCCCAGCCGTCGACGAGCACCACCGTGTGTCGTTCCATCGATAGGCCGAGCGAGTCGAAGGGCGTGAGTCCGGAGATGTCGGCGACATTTACGCGCACGCGGCCGGCGTGCAGGTTGCGGGTGTCGAGGCCGAAGTTCGAGGCGAACAGGGAGCCAAAGGGTTGAGACAGAGACTGACGCTGGCTGATGATCGCGACGTTTGAGGCGAAAGCCGGCAGCAGCGGGTCGCCGCGGTGGTCGAACCAAAGTGGGTTGCGGTGGGCGTTGAAGTCGCCCGCGATGTCGCCTGCCTTGACCGGGGCGTCGGAGTTGCTGAAGAAGCGCCGTCGGACTTCGTCGGCGAGCGTGGCATCCGACTTCCATGAATGGAGGCTGGAACCGTGATGGACCATGCCCTCGAAGGCGACATAGCGGCTTGCAACGGTGGTGGTCTGGGCGAGGTCGAGGTACTTGCCGATCATGGGCACGATGACGAACAGCGGCACGAGAACCAGTGCGAGCACCAGGAACTCGACGGTCGACTGGCCGCGCATGCGGCCAAGCTCAGTCATAGACATTGCTGTACGCCTGGCAGCGGTTGATGTTGGTGCGGGCAGCTTCGCTCGCGCACCACTCGGTCATCGCCCGCATGACCCGTGCGTCCGAGTAGGCGCCCGGACCTTCGGCGCAGGGGTTGCGGCCGATACGAGCGGCTTCGTGCGCACACCACTCGTCGATCAGCGCGTCGAAATGGTCGGTGATTTCGTCAGGGCCGTCGTGAGCGCAGGGGTCGGTGCCAGTGCGAGCGGCCTGCTCGCGGCACCAGTCGGTCGTGGCGTTGGGCAGGTCTGCCGAATCGACGTCCAGCAGCCCGTCGTCGGGCTCGAAGAGGGTGCTCGGCAGTGCCATCGGGCCCAGGAAGGAGACCACTTCGTCGCGCAGCAGGACGACCGGGCCGTCGGCTCCGGCGCCGATGATCTCGGCGCTGAGTGCTTCGTTCATGGGCATGCCGATGCCTTCGGGCATCAAGCACAGGCGGCCCTCTGCCGGAGGCGGTTCAAGTGTAAGCCAACGGCATTTGCGGCCAGCGATCTCAGCTTCAGCGAGACCGGGCGCGGTGGCGACCGAGTGCGACTCGCCCTTCAGCTCGGCAGCCTCGAGCGCTGGCAGCGATAGCGCTTGCCGGATAAGGTCCAGCGAGCCCGCACCGAATGCCGGCTGCGTGCGGCCATGCCATGGTTGAGCACTGCTGCCCGGGTTGATCCGGCGCGTGAATACCGTGCGACCGCCGGGTGAGTAATGCGTGATCGTGGTCGCTTCGCGCTGCAGTATCTCGAGTCGGCAGACCGCGGTGGTGACCAGTTCGGTGCTACGTTTGGTGATCGACGATCTTTGCAGACCGGGGTGGTGGTACTCGACAGTTTCGTGGTTGCCAGCGGTCGCCGGGTCGCCGAGGAGGGAAAATGGCTGCCCGAGGAGGTCGCACTGCGCCCGGGTGCCTTCGGCGAGTTTTACGGCAAAATCGCGCACATGAGGCGACGAGCCCTGTCGCCGGATCTCGTATCCGCCCTCGATACGCTCGGCGGCAAGCGAGGTCGCGGATACCAGGCACAGGCTTGCGATGAACGAAGCGGCAATGAGTCGGGAGGCGGTCGTCGAAGACGAGTGAGATGAAAGCATGTTTGTCAGGGTTCGCGTCATTGAAGCTGGAGGCTGCCTTGGCGAGCCTGAGCGTGTGCGCGTTCAGCGGCCGTTACCGGCGCCAGTCGTACCTGCCAGTAAGGGTTGAACAGGCTTCCCAGCTCCGTGCGGCCCGGATGACGGCTGTTGCCGCTGTCGGGGCGCTCGAAGAAGACCTCTGCACGCGCAAGCGCGGCGCTCTGGTTGCCGGACAGGGCGCCGTCGTACAACTCGAGACGTCCCTGGGGCTGGATGATGCTCGAGCCACCTGAAAAACGCTGACCGCCAGCGCTTTTTGTAACTCGGATAGTGAGGCCGGTCACCGGGTCGTCCATAGCCAATGCGCGGGCCGAGAGCTCCTTGAACGTGGGAATTGCGCCGCCACCCACGGAGGGAGGGGCGGGGTAGAAGCCAGAAGCGATGCCCTCCGAAGAGTCCGCACGTGCGCTGGCTCTGGGGTTGCGCGTGCGAGATCCTGAGTAGATGTAGGCGCTGTCTGCCAATCCATTCTGGGAGAAGGCGGTGCCGTAACCAATGGGGGTTTCGCTCCTCCGGCATCGCCAGCGTCGGATCCGGTAGCGATGAGCCGAGAGCGTATCCATTGACTTCCAGCCGTCGACGAGGTCGATGAGTTCAGTGCTCCCGCGTTTGCGCAGCTGGATGCCATTGCACAGGATGACGAGACCGAAATCCCAGTTCCGGCTGCGCAGGAATGATTCGCGACTGTCGTGCACGAGCTGCCCCATGCGGCGCCTGTCTTCGCGGCTCGAATAGTCACTGGTGAAACCGACGAAGTCGTCGCTTATGGGGACTGGATCGACGACGACTGCCGGGTCGTTCTCGTTGGCAACGCGACGCATCACGAGGAGTCGGTTTGCGAGGGCGACCGAGTCGCCCGGCCCGTGCATGACTTGCTGAGAAAGCGCGAGCGCCTGAACTGCAGCGTCGTGCATGGGTATTGTGGCGGCCAGCGCCGGGGTGAAGACATCCATGATGGACTTCACGTAGTCCATGGCCGACTTCAGTGCCGCGCCGACGTAGGGAATGAGGTAGAGGTATGGGCCGATGTTGTCGGCGGCGGTGCCCATGTATTTCGACCACGATGCGAGACCAACCGCCTGGCCGATCGCGATCTGATTGGCGATGATGGCGCGATTGGTGTATGTGTTGTAGTTGAGCACTCGGGCTTCGAAGACGCCTGCGCTGTAGGCGACCGCGTCGGCGGTGTTTGTGAGTCGAAGCTTCTCCTGCACGAGCTGGCCGCTGTTGAACATGTAGAAGACGGTCGCCGCAACGGCGACGAGCAGAACCATTGCGAGGGGAAGAGCCTGGCCTGACTGGCTGGTGGCGCTGCGTGGGTACATGTTTGAAACGTTCCGTGACCCTGCGGCTGGGAGCCGCGGGGGATTCGGGCGATTACTTGCCGACCTGGTTGACGTAGGTGTCGAGCGTGTGGCGCTGATCACCGACCGTGCTTGCTTCGTCGGCCGCGGTCTGCGCCGCGCTCTTCGCGGCGGTACCGTCCTGACCGGAAAGTTCCTGCGCAATCGCAGCGGTCTGGTTGCGAACGGTTTGACCGAAGTATTGGTAAACGGCGATAGCCGAGATGGCGATCATTGCGACGATGATGATGTACTCGGTCATGCCTTGACCGCGTTGGACGTGGTTCGAGTGAAGGGGAGTAGGACTCATGAGTTGCTCCGGGCGATAGTGGGCAGTACCAACTTAGGGCGATCTCGGATCATGGCGAACAATGCCATGCGGGTTGCAATGTATGCTAATGCGCTGCAAAAAGCCATATCGCGTAACGCAATAGCATGAACAGGGGGTTCCGCCGGGAGCTGTGAGCACACGGTGACGCAATGATGCGGACATCAGTCATGTGCTTGCTGAGCTTGACACGACATCAGGGGGGTGTGAGACGGTGCTTTCGATCGCACGGTCTCACAGTCGCACAGTCAAGCTCCCTCATTGTCGGCGACGCGAAGATGACCACGGCCTTGCTCGACCGCCTGACCCACCACTGCCTCATCATCGAGACCGGCAATGATCCCTGGCGCTTCCAGCACAGCAGTGCGGTGGCCAAGACACGCATCCAGTCGCGGGAGAAGGCCCGGCGGGCCACGCCGGCAAGCGAGACTGAGGCATCTGAGCCGTTCTGAGTCGGCGCCGCGCGGGGTAATCTGCTTCGGTCTACGCCTTTCGCAGATTCCCCCGCGCCACTTCACACGCCCGAGCACATGAAACGAGAAATAGGAGGGAAATCCCAACCCAGGATCCACTACATTTATCCACAGTCGCTGCAATGACAGGCGGCTATCGTCCCTGGTCAGAATTCAACCGGAACAGCTGGTCAATATTGGACCGCTGCCAACACACTGTCTCAAAGTCCGACTCCACCGATGCCTCAAGCAACTGCGGTAGCGTCGGCGGTGTTGCCCATCCTTTGGTCGGCACCTTCACGCGAAGATTCATCGGAAAGCTGGGCTTTTGATCTGGGAGGTCATCGAACACTTGCGAAAGCGGCACCATGGTCGCCCAGTAAAGCAGGAGGCAGTCCTGCAGGAAGTCGCATAAGGTCTGCATATGGCTCATAGCGAACGCTCAGGCTTCCTTGTCTGGGACCGGACCCAACCTGTCGGAAAAACAAAGCCCGGACCTGTGGGGCCCGGGCTCATCTCATTGAACTTGCAACTTATGGTGCAACTCACACCGGCACTGCGACCGGCTCCTGCGGCGGACGCTCACCCGCAGGTGCCCACCGCACCGCAGGCGGTGCAGAAGTCGCAACCGTCCTTGCGGATGACCGAGTAGTTGCCGCATTCGGTGCAGAGCGAACCCTTCATGACGAGCGGGTCGCTGTCCTTGTGCGGGGCTTCGAGGATGCCCATTTCGCGCGTCGGGTAGCCGTTCTCGTCCAACAAGCCGAGCATCGCGTAGCGGTGGATGATCAGGCGGGCCATGTAGGCGACCGTGCTCGGGAAGTTTTGCTGGCGCTTGGTGCCCGGCACGAAGGCCATGAAGTCACCCAGCGGCTCGGGGTAGCTCAGCAGCTTGCGCAGTTTCATGCCGATCCAGGCCGGATCCATGACGCGCATGTCGAGCGACAAGATGCGGGTGAGGCCATCGAGTGCACGCGGGTAGTTGCCGGACAGCCATACCGAGTACGGGCGGGTGACACCGTCGGGCAGGGTGATCTCCTTGAGGCCGAGCACGAAATCCTCACCGGTAGCCGGGTTGGCGATGTCCACCGTCCAGGACAGCGTGCCGTCGGTGCCGGTCTTGGGCTCTTGCAGGCTGAACAAGGTGTCGAGCACCGGCGTGGTGCCTTCGGCCTCGAGCGCCCCGAGCTTTTCGCAGCGGTAGCGCACGACCTGGGCGAAGGCGGAGACCACACCCGGGAACGTCTTCTTCTCGCCGTGGGGCGGGAAAGGCATCTCGAAAGACTTCTCGCCTATGGTCCGGGCGAGCGTCTCGAGCTTGAGTTCGAGCCAGCCACGGTCGTTTGCGCGCATGTCCATGGACAGGGTCTTGGCGACCGCACCCAGGCCGCGCGGCTGGTCGGCGCCATTCACCCAGACCTCGAACGGGAAATTGCCTGCGCTGTTGGACTCGATGTGGCCAACGAAGAGCGCGAACTCGCCCTGCGGCGTGCCGAGCATGTAGGTCCAGGCCATGTTGCCGTCGGGCAGTTCCGGACGTCCCGGCCAGCGCAGGCTGGACAGCACCGGTGCCGGCAGGCTCTTGATGACCAGGCGGCGGTTGGCGTCGGAAAGCTCGACGTCCTGCGGCTGCTTTTGCTCGGCGGTCGGGGCGACCGACAGCACAGCGCCGAGAACGTTGTTCGGGCGGTAGGTTGCCAGCCCTTTGAGACCCGCCTTCCAGGCCGTCATGTAAAGGTCTTCGAAGTCGGCGTAGGGGTAGTCCGCCGGCACGTTAACCGTCTTGGAGATCGAGGTGTCGATATAGGGTGCGACCGCCGCGACCATGTCCTTGTGCGCCTGCGCCGAGATTTCCAGTGCGGTCACGAAGTAGCGCGGGAGCTGCTCGACGTTGCCACCCATGTGCTTGTACAGGCGCCAGGCGTAGTCCTCGACCGCGTACTCCTTGAAGGTGCCGTCGGCCATGCGCTTGCGACGGGTGTAGGTGTAGGAGA
>CAYTAY010000146.1:0-8113 GCA_964435845.1 uncultured Azoarcus sp. | reverse complement strand
GGAACCTGGCGCTTTCGCCGCTCGGAGCTGGATCGGTGGATCGCCGAAAGCATCAGCAAGAAGAAGCCGGAGGCAGAGTGAGCGTGCACCAAATCGGCAACCGAATCACGTTCGGGAAAGAACCAAGGGGAGGATTGCTGGCGTGCCAGTTCCCATAATTGATCTTTTTGCTGGCCCAGGAGGGCTCGGGGAAGGATTTGCTTCCCTGCAGGGCCACAAGCGGCAGCCATTCTTCGAGATCGCCCTTTCCATTGAAAAGGATGCTGTCGCACATCGCACGCTGACGCTCAGGGCAGTGTTCAGGCGTTTGCGTGGCACCAAGGACGTCAAACACTACTACAGCTACATACGGGGCGAGATCGATGAGGCCGCTTTCCGCAGGATCCCTGCCGTGGCCAGCGCCTTCGAGCATGCTGCCGCCGAGGCGAGGTGCCTGGAGCTTGGCAAGTCCGACGAAGCCAGTATCGACAGGGAAATTCGTGCTGCACTGAAGGGGCAGGAAACCTGGGTGCTGATCGGCGGCCCGCCCTGCCAGGCGTATTCGCTGGCGGGGCGCTCCAGACGCGCCAACGACAAGGACTTTCACAAGGATGAAAAGCACTTCCTCTACAGGGAGTACCTGAGAATCATCCAGGTGCACAAGCCCACCATCTTCGTGATGGAGAATGTCAAGGGTCTGCTTTCCTCAAAGCACTCCGGCGACCCGATGTTCGAGAAGATCATTGCGGATCTTTCGATGCCGACCGAGGGGCTCGAATATGAGATCCGATCCTTCACCAAGAAGGGCGACGGCAGTTCGCTGGAACCCACCGACTACCTTATCCATTCTGAGCGCCATGGGATCCCGCAAAGCAGGCATCGCGTGATTCTGCTCGGAGTGAGAAAGGGGCTGGACATGCCTCAACACCAGTTGCTGGCACCAGTAGCAAGGCCTGTCACGGTCAAACAGGCCATTGACGATCTTCCCCGAATCCGCAGCAAGCTGTCGCGTGGCGATTCAGTGGAGGCATGGCGCAAGGCTGTTCAGGCTGCCCCCTCTTACGTCAAGGGATGGAGGACAGAAAACGAGTCCGTCATGATCGGGACAATGCGTGCCTTTGCCGCTGCGGCAACCAGCACCACGACCGGTGGCGCCTTCATTTCACGAGGCTATAGAAGGCCGAAGAAGCCGACCGAGCTTCAGCAATGGCTTCACGACCGAAGCCTGGGTGGTGTCTGTCAGCATGAAGCGCGCGCGCACATGGCATCCGATCTTGCTCGCTATCTTTTCTCGGCCAGCTTCGCTCATTTATGGGGATATTGCCCACGGCTGGATGTGTTCCCTCCCAAGCTGCTTCCCGATCACATCAATGTGCATGTCGATCGGGAATCCGAAGCGATCCCGTTCAAGGATCGGTTCCGCGTGCAGTGCAGGAACGAACCGTCCACCACGGTGGTGGCTCACATTGCCAAGGACGGGCACTACTACATCCACTACGACCCCTCCCAATGCAGAAGTCTCACGGTCAGGGAAGCAGCACGGCTCCAGACGTTTCCCGACAACTACGTCTTCGCGGGCAACCGCACGGAGCAGTACACCCAGGTCGGCAATGCGGTGCCTCCGTTGCTTGCCCACAAACTGGCCAAGATCGTTCGTAGTCTTCTGAACGAGATGAGCAGGAGGAGGCGGAGGCAGGCTGGTGATGCCGTACAGAAGAGGCCGGCGGGAAGCGTGCCGCGAAACCTGCCAGAACAGCTTCCGGTGCTTGCCGAAGCGGGCTAGTCAATGCTCTGACCAATCACCAGGACATCTTCATCGCCATGCAGCCACTCCTCAACCGCTTGCGCAGTCTCCTCGACCGAGTGCTTCAAGGCGCACTCCCAGACGACCGCCACGCGCCAGCCGAGGGCATGGAGCATCTCCGCATGGCGCCTGTCGCGAGCGACATTTCCCTGGAATTTCTGCCGCCAGAAATCTTCATTGGTCCTGGGAGTGGTTGTGTAGCGGCAGCCTTCATGTCGGTGCCAGAAGCAGCCATGGACGAACACCACTGCTCTGCGCTTCGGGAACACAAGGTCGGGGGAGCCGGGCAGCCCCCGCACATGAAGTCGATATCGAAAACCCCTGGCGAAAAGAAGGGAGCGAAGTATCCGTTCCGGCCGGGTGTTCTTTCCGCGAATGCTCGACATCATGCGGCTGCGCTGCGGAGTGGTAGGAACGCGCATGGTCTTGAGCATCTTCCGCCTGAATGTCTGCAGAAATGGCAGCTCCGCGCTTCCGCTTGGCAATGCGAACGGATGAAGACGACACCCGAAGCAGCAATTCGGAGCTTACCATGCACGTGACTCACGAGAAGACGCAAGAGGAAGCCGATGGCTCGTGATCGCAGTCATCCGCCGAGCGCGGCCTGCCTTTCCGAATCGATGCGGGACCTTGGGTACTCGCTCGAAACTGCGATTGCCGATCTGATCGACAACAGCATTTCCGCTGGCGCGGACACCATCGACATCATTTGCGATGTGTCCGGTGAGCATCCTGTGATGGTCATCCTCGACAACGGCAGGGGGATGACGGAAGACGAGCTGCTCGATGCGATGCGTCATGGGACCGGCAACCCCAGGCAGCATCGGTCGCCGAAGGATCTTGGGCGCTTCGGCCTTGGCCTGAAGACAGCCTCGTTTTCCCAATGTCGCTCGCTGACCGTTGTGAGCACACGCGATGGAACTGTCTGCGGAGCCGAATGGAATCTGGATCGCATCGATGCTGCCGACGACTGGATTCTTTCCATCCTGGACGATGCGGACATCCATGGGTTGCCTTATGTCGAACGGCTCGGCGCCCGGGGCACGGCCGTTATCTGGCGAGAGCTCGACCGATTGATGGAGGACGAGGCCGGGGATCGTCGAGACGAGATCGTCAATGAGAAGCTTGAGGCGGTGGGCAGACATCTGTCACTTGTCTTCCACCGGTTTCTCTCGGGTGAGATCAAGGGACATGCCAGGATTTCTCTCACCGTCAATGGTCGTCCGATTACGGCATTCGACCCCTTCTGCAGGAAGAATCCTGCCACCCAGGTGCTTCCGGAGGAGATCGTCCGCATCGGCGAGGCCGAGGTGCGCCTGCAGCCTTACGTGCTTCCACACCACAGTCGTCTGTCCGCGTCCGAGTACGACTACTACCAGGATCGCAGTGACTTCATCTCCAATCAGGGGGGCTACGTCTATCGAAACGGCCGCCTGATGGCCTGGGGCGACTGGTTCAGACTCGTGCCGAAGGGTGAGGCCACCAAGTTGGCGCGGGTACAGATCGACTTTCCCAACAGTCTGGACGAAGCCTGGACCATCGACATCAAGAAATCGCGTGCCCGCCCGCCGCATGCGGTGCGGGAGCGCCTGCGTCAGATCATCAACAGGATCACTGCCCGCAGCGTGACGGTGCACCGGGGACGCGGGCAAAGGCTTTTTCAGGAAAGCCAGGCCCCGTTCTGGGAGCGCTACGCCGATCACGGCGGCATCCGTTTCGCAATCAACGAGCAGCACCCGCTCATCGCATCCCTGGGCACAAGACTTTCGTCCGAGGATGTGGATCTGCTTCGTGTCCTGCTGGATTCGATTGCCGCTTCCCTGCCGGTGGAGATGATCTATTCGGATTACTCGACCCATCCACGCGAGATCAACCAGAGGGCGGTGGATGAAAGCCAGACTCTGGAGCGCCTGAAGAGTCTCAGGAAGGTGCTCTACGGCGACGGGCCGGGCGATCCGAATGCCTTTCTGCAGATCGTGCGCTCGACGCACCTTTTCGATGGCCAGATCGAACTGGCGGAAAAATTCATCAGCGAGACCTTTGCATGAGCCTCACAGTCATCACGGAAGAACGAAACATTGCCAACGCGCTCATCTCGGGCCTTGCCAACATGGCCGAGACGCCGACGCGCGAGCAGGTGGAGGAAAAGGCGCGACAGATCGCCGCAATCTTCGGCTATACGGGTGATCTCCGCAATATCGTCACCGAGGCGATGATTTCGGTCGACACGCGCATGGGCGCCGGTGTTTCGCTGGTGGATGTCACTGCGAAGCATGATGATCAGTGGGTCCACAAGCGTGAGGATGTCGCCTGGACCTATGCGGAATCCTATGGAAACTTTCTTCTCAAGGAAGGTTGGCCACCGCAGATGGTGCAGTCGCTGAGCGATGTGACGACCCGCATTCTCGGCCACCTGCAGGACCCGTTGAGCGAGGGCACAACCTGGAACCGTCGCGGACTTGTCATCGGTCATGTGCAGTCGGGCAAGACGGCCAACTACACCGGCCTGATAGCACGCGCCGCCGACGCCGGCTACAAGTTCATCATCGTCGTCGCCGGCATTCACAACAATCTGCGCAAGCAGACGCAGCAGCGCATCGATGAGGCCTTCATCGGCCGGTCCAGCGATCCCGAGGATCGTCGCAACATCGGTGTCGGCCTCGCGCCGGGCTATCCGCATCCGGCCACCCTCACCAACATCAACGAGGACTTCAACAAGAACACGGCGGAAAAGAGCGGCTGGAAGATCAACGACTTCAGCAAGCCGATCATTCTGGTCATCAAGAAGAACGTCACGACGCTCACGGCTCTTCACAAGTGGCTGAAGGAGCTGAACGCCGAGGGCGATGGCCGGATTTCCGACGTGCCGATGCTGCTGATTGACGACGAGGCCGACAACGCGTCGATCAACACGAACAAGGAGGATCTGGATCCGACCCGAACCAATGCGATGATCCGGCGCATTCTCGGGCTGTTCGCGAAATCGTGCTATGTCGGCTACACGGCGACACCGTTCGCCAACATCTTCATCAACCCCGACGCCTATGGCGATGATGTGCGTGAGGAGCTGTTCCCGCGCGACTTCATCTATTGCCTAGACGCGCCAACGACGTACTTCGGTGCCGAGAAGGTGTTCCTCGACGAGGCGACCAGTCAATCGATCGTGAGGCCGATCGACGATTGCGAGGATCTCATCCCGTACGCCCACAAGCGTGACGATCCCGTCCACGAGTTGCCCCCCAGCCTCTATCGCGCACTCGACGAGTTCATCGTCGCCCGCGCCATCCGGAACCTGCGTGGGCAGACCGGCAAGCATTGCTCAATGATGGTCAACGTGTCGCGCTTCGTGCCCGTTCAGAAGGCCGTGCGTGACTTCCTGAGTCTCAGGGAGAAGAAGATCAGGGAAGCGGTTCTCGCCAACTACGCGATGCCGGAGGGGGTTTCCTCAAGAAACGCGTACATGCAGGGCCTGAAGCACGCCTTCGATGCCGAGTATGCCGATGCTGGGTTTACCTGGGCGGAAGTGAAGGCTGCCCTCAGCGGCGTCTTCGAGCACCTCCACCTCTATGTCATCAACAGCAAGAGTGACGAGGTGCTCGACTACGCCCGCTACGCGAAGGAAGGAGTCGGGTTGACCGCGGTCGCGGTCGGTGGTCTGAGCCTCTCCCGAGGCTTGACCATCGAGGGGTTGACCGTCAGCTACATGTACCGCAATACGAAGATGTACGACACCCTCATGCAGATGGGCCGCTGGTTCGGCTACCGGCCGGGCTTCGAGGACCTCTGCCGCGTCCATCTCTCGCGCGACTCGATCAACTGGTACTCCCACATCGCCGATGCCGCCGAAGAGCTTGTACAGCAGGTCAAGCGCATGCGGCGCGATCGCCTCAGCCCGAAGGATTTTGGCCTGTACGTCCGCTCGCATCCGGACAGCCTGCTGATCACGGCGGCGAACAAGATGCGATCGGGCCAGGAGGTCACGGTCGAGCAGAGTTTCAGTGGGCGACTGCGGGAGAGCTACATTGTCTCCACCGACCCCGACGTGAATGCCAGGAACCTTGCGCTGATCGCCGATCACTGGCGGAGTGGATTCGGCGGACGACCGGAGGAGTCCACCGAAAAGGGCGTCATCTTCAGGGACGTGCCCGTCGAGGTGATCGACGACTTCCTCACCCGGTTCGAATGCCATTCGACCTTTGCCGGACAGAAGTCGGACGTGGTGAGCTATCTCGAACGGATTGCGACGAAGCGCCCGCTGGCCGATGTTCTGCTGATTTCCCCTTCGGGTGGCTCAGGCGGTGAAAACCCGTTCACCCTGAGGAATCAGGTGCGCGTCGTCGGGAAGGATCAGCCGAACGGCACTTCGTGGCGCCTGAACAAGGACAGGGTTGCCTCGCGTGGCGACGAGAAGCTCGGGCTCAGCGACGCACAACGCAATGAGGCCAGGACGCTGGCTGGCGGCGAAGATGGCTCAGGAGCGGTATCCGACACGCATTACCGTATGGTCCGGAACAAGCCGCTCCTCATGATTCACAGCCTGGAGCCCAAGGGCGAGGCCGTGACGGGACCGATCGCCGCCTTCGGCGTCAGTTTTCCCTACGGGGACTATTCGACGACCATCAATGTCGTCGTGAACAAGGTCTGGCTCCAGCAGATGCAGGGTTACGCCGACGATCCTGACGAGGAGGATGACTACGATGCCTGAGTCCTCTCCGTGGGATGACATCGCCGTTCCGGGAGCGGACTTCAATGTCCGCCAGGTTGCGGTGGGAACTGCCGTGCCCTGTTTCTGGGGACGCGATGCCAGTGGCGCCTGCCTGTTCATCGTGGAGCTTCAGGGCGACCACGCAGCCCAGTACCGGAAGAACGCGGTCACGGTGAACGGCATCGATGTCGATCTTCGTGCCGGAGATCAGGGGCAGCAGCACTTGGTCCTCGCCCTTGAAAGGCAGGTCGACCGCGATCTCTTCGAAGGACTGTGCCGCACCCTTGCATCCTCGCTGGAGCACGCCACCGACTCGGCGAGTTCTCTCGCGGTCTCTCTGGCACACATCCGCCGTTGGAAGACCTTCCTGTCAGGCCGGAGTCAGCACCTGTCCATCGAGGAAGTCCGCGGTCTCTTCGCCGAAATCGTCTTTCTGACGGAACTGATCGATCGGCAGATGTCGAGCAGTGACGCCGTCGAGGCCTGGCTCGGTCCGGAACGATCACATCAGGATTTCATCTTTGGCAACACAGCCGTCGAGGTCAAATCGCTCTCTGGCGCAGAGCGGAGCAGCGTCCGCATTTCATCGGAAGACCAGCTCGAATCCCTGAACGATGCGCTGTTCCTGCGCGTGTACCGGCTGAGCAGTCTGGCCGACGCGGCAGGAGCTCGATCGCTCAACGAGATCGTCACTGCAGTCCAGGCACGGCTCGGCGAGGCGGACGCCGTCGAGGCCTTTGACCGGAAGCTGGTTGCGCACGGCTACGCGCCGCTCCCTGACTACGATGAGCCTCGCTTTGTCGTCAGCGACGTGCGCAGCTATCGTGTTGGTGACGGATTTCCGCGTCTGATGCGGTCGCAACTGCCGCCAGGGATTGCCAACGTGGCCTACGACATCAGGCTGGAAACGATTGCTCCGTACAAGTGTGACGAAGCATCCATCTTCGGGGAGGATTGATGGAGCAGACCGACGAAGAGTTCTTCCACGACTTCCGACAGGAACTTTTGGCGGGCGCCGAGGCCAATGGCAGCTTCCAGCTCTCCGAATTCATGGAGGCCATCGCGAACGACCTTGTCGAGACAGGCTTCACGGAAGGGTTCGAACTCTGCCATTTCCGGGCGCAGCGTGGTATGCGCGTGGACGGCTACTGGTTCAATGACGAAGGAGTTCTGGACCTCTTCATCGCGGACTTCGACTCCCGAAACGAGCTAGCATCGCTCACCAGAACGGAAGTGGCCGCGGCATTCAAGCGTGTTGCCAACTTCTTCGAGGCCAGCGCCAACAAGGGCCTGGCCGGCGAACTGGAGGTCACATCGCCGGAGTACGGCCTTGCCAGGCAGATTGCGGATCGCAAGGACGCCATTCGGCAGGTCAACCTGGTTCTCTTCTCCGAGCGCACGCTCAGCGAGAAAATCCAGGCCCTTCCCGATACGGAAGTGGCAGGTGTTCCGGTTGCTCACCACATCTGGGACATCTCACGACTTCATCGTCAGCGAAGCTCCCGCAGCCACAAGGAGCCACTCGACCTCGACTTCGAGCAGATGTTCGGCAAGGGCATCGCCTGCCTTCCCGCACACCTGGGGACCGATGCCTATCAATCCTATCTCATGGTCATGCCTGCCGA
>CAYTAY010000145.1:0-8158 GCA_964435845.1 uncultured Azoarcus sp. | reverse complement strand
ACCCGGCGCGGCTGCCCGCCAAGCACCTTTTGCCGGCGGGCGGCTGCTTACGGTGGTGATGCTGAGGGGGTACTATCGGCCAGAAGCAGTCATCCTTCCTCGCGACTTAGCCTTCATTCGAGTGTCTGGTCTGATCTAAAACGTGCCAAACAATCTTCGTCCTCACCTCGATCACACCGACCATTAAACTTCTACGTTGACTCGAGCCGGAGTTCATTTCGTGCCTCACATTCAGCCATCCGCGCCGCTAACAATTATGACGTCCAATCCGGGCGCCAGTTGGTAGCATCAGTCAGCTCAACGCAGCCACCAGACCACCCGTCACGCCGGCGCCAAGCACTACCAGCCACGGCGGCAGCTTCCAGAACATCAAGGCGATCAGCGCCACCAGCGCGAGGCCGAAATCCTGCGGGCCGTGGATCGCGCTGGTCCACACCGGGTCATAGAGCGCGGCGAGCAGCAGCCCGACCACGGCTGCGTTGACACCGGTGAGCGCCGCCCGGGTGCGGAGATGGCTGCGCAGCCGCTCCCAGAAAGGCAGCGCCCCGGCGACGAGCAGGAAGGAGGGCGCGAAGATCGCGAGCAGGCAAATCAGCCCGCCCAGCCAGCCGGAGGGTGCCTGGTTCATCGTCGCGCCCAGAAATGCCGCGAACGTGAATAGGGGGCCAGGCACCGCCTGCGCGGCGCCGTAACCGGCGAGGAAGACGTCGCCATCGACCCAGCCCGGCGGCACCACCTCGGCCTGCAGCAGCGGCAACACCACATGCCCGCCACCGAAGACCAGCGAACCGGCGCGGTAGAATGCATCGACCAGCGCCAGCGTCGGCCCCGGAAAGAGCAGCACCGCGAGCGGCAGGCCGGCGAGCAGCGCGACGAAAAGCCCGAGCCACAGCCCGCCCGCGCGACGCGAGACCGGAATCGACAAGGCCTCGTGCCCGGCGCCAGCCTCCGGCCTGAACAGCGCGAGACCGAGCAAGCCGGCAAGCACGATCGCCGCGACCTGCGCCCAGGCGCTCGGCACGAGCAGCACGAAGCACGCCGCCGCTGTCATCAGCGAGGCCCGCAGTGCATCCGGACACAGCGAACGGGCCATGCCCCAGACCGCCTGCGCCACCACCGCGACTGCGACGATCTTCAACCCCTGCAGCGCGCCGCCCGGCAGCGCGTCGCCGTAGTTCGCGATGCCGAGCGCGAAGAGGATCAGCGCCAGCGCAGAGGGCAGGGTGAAGCCCGCCCAGGCGGCGAACGCGCCGGCATACCCGGCACGCGACAGCCCGAGCGCCATCCCCACCTGACTGCTCGCCGGCCCCGGCAGAAACTGGCACAGGGCGACGAGATCGGCATAGTTGCCATCCGAAAGCCACTTGCGCCGGGTCACGAACTCGTCGCGAAAATAGCCGATGTGCGCGATCGGCCCGCCGAAGGAGGTCAGCCCGAGGCGGAGAAAGGCCAGAAAGACCGCCCAGGCGCCGCGGTCGGTGTCGGAGGTGTCGGTCATGAGTGCGCTTGGATCGTGACTGGGAGGGTGCCATCATCGCAGATTCGACTTGGCAGTGCCCGGAAGGCAGCGAGAATCCACGCCGAATCGCCGGCGGCAGATCATCAGCCGGTTTCCGCTACCATTACGCTCACTGCGAGCGAAGCCTGCTCGCCATGCCGGGATGATGAGGAGTCGCCTTGAACCGTTTTGTCGCCACGCCGATGCGGACGCTCACGCTTGTGAGCTTTCTGCTGGTGCTGATGACCATGGGTGTCACCGGCTACGGGCTGACCGGGTTCTTTCGTCAGGCGATGCTGGAGCGAGAGGCGGTCATCATTGCGGACCTGGGGCAGGCGGCGGTCACCAGGGAGCTGACGCTCGAAGAATTCGATCATTTTGCGGGCGAGGAGGCCCGGCGCCACCTCGAGCGCGCCTTCGCCGGCCTTCGCGACCTGTCCGAGGTGGTGCAGATCAAGGTGTTCAATCGTGCCGCTACGCTGGTATGGTCGGACGAGGTCACGCTCATCGGGACGCAGGCGCGTCGTGGCGGCGAGGTCGAGCGAGCGCTCGAAGGGCAGACCAGTACCATTTTCTATGCTGATGCCCACGCAAAGGGTCTGGGCGATCAGCCGGTGGTGGAGTTCTACGTACCGCTACGGCTTGCCGGCGAGGGCGGACAGGATACCGTGGCCGCGGTGATGGCGATCTATCGCTCGGCAAGCAATCTGAACCGGCTGATCGAGCGCGGCGTTCTGCTGGTGTGGGCGGCTGTGTCGGTCGGTGGTCTGCTCCTCTACATAGCATTGTTCGGGTTGTTTCGCGCGGTAATTCGTCGCCAGCGCGAGGCCGAGAGCCAGTTGTCGAAACTGTCGTCGGAGCATGAGCGCATCGTGCAGATGGAAAAGCTGTCGGCAGTCGGCACCATGGTCGGCGAGATTGCGCACCAGATCAACAATCCGCTGGTGGGCGTCATGAACCTCGCCCAATTGGCCGAACGTCAGCCAGACAACCCGGAGACGACACGCGCCCTGCTCGGCGACATTCGCCGTGCCGGCGAGCACTGCTCGGTGTTCGTCAAGCGCATGCTCGATTTCACGCGATTGCCGCGTGCCGAGCGTCAGCGGGTGGTGCTGCAGGACATCGTCCGCGAGACAGTCGAACTCGTCCGCCAGACTTCAGCCGACGCACCGGTGCTTGAGCTGGTCATGCCGGGCGAACCGGTCGTCATTCTCGCCGACCCGGTGCTGATTCGGCATGCGCTGTTCAATCTGCTTCAGAATGCGATGCAGATGAATCCGGCGAACAGGCCGGTGGAGGTGTCGCTAATGGCGGATGACAATGCTGCGGCGGGACCGAAGACCTGGCGGGTATCGGTCAGGGATCATGGTCCCGGCATCGATCCGGCGGTGCAAGAGAAGCTCTTCGCACCCTTCTTCAGCACGCGTCCTGGAGGCATCGGGCTGGGACTCTCGGTGTGCGAGCATATCGTGATGATGCATGGCGGGCATCTCGTTGCCGCCAATCACCCGCACGGCGGTGCGGTATTCTCGCTGTTACTGCCCGCCGGCATGGAGCAGGATGATGAGCCGACGCGTACTGATCGTCGATGACGACCCCTTTACCCGGCGCCTTCTAGAGGGCTTGCTGGCGGCCAAGGGATTCGAACTGACCCTTGCAGCCGACGCGGGCGAGGCGAGAAGGGCGTTCGCCGGCACCGATTACAACCTGGTGATCATGGATCAGCGTTTGCCCGGCAACGAGTGCGGCCTAGACCTTGTGCGCGAGATGCGCCGCGCCAGACCGCAACAGCTCGCCCTGCTGGTTACGGGTTTCGCCAATGTGCGGGAGGCGGTCCGCGCGGTGCGCGAAGGCCTGTTCGACTACCTCACCAAGCCCTTCGAGGATCTGGACGAACTCGAGGCGGTCATCGACAAGGCACTGGAGCTCGATCGGGCGTATCGGGAGATCGAAGCGCTGCGCGATACGCTGACCAGTGGAGAGCGCACCCCGATTGTAGGGCGCAGTCACGAGTTTACCGCGGTGCTCCAGCAGGCACATCAGGTCGCGCCGCTCGATACCACGGTACTCATCGAGGGCGAGAGCGGCACCGGCAAGGAGTTGATCGCGCGAACCCTGCATGACGCCAGCCCGAGAAAGAGCCGTCGCTTCATCGAGATCAACTGCGGTGCGATTACGGAAACCCTGCTCGAGAGCACTTTGTTCGGCTACGAGCGCGGGGCGTTCACCGGCGCCGCCCGCAGCCGTCCGGGTTGCTTCGAAGAGGCCGATGGCGGCACCCTGTTTCTCGACGAGATCGCCGACATGAGTGCGCACCTGCAGAGCGCGCTGTTGCGTGTCCTGCAGCAACGCAGCTTCGCGCGTCTTGGGGGCACGGCGCAGTTGCAGAGTGACTTCCGCCTGATTTGCGCGACCAACAAGCCGCTCGCCGAGGAAGTCAGGGCGGGGCGTTTCCGCGAGGATTTGTTTTATCGAATCAATGTGGTCGCTCTCAGAGTGCCATCGCTGCGCGTGCGCCACGGCGATGTGCTGTTGCTTGCGATGCACTTTCTGGAGCGGTACAACCGGCGATTCAGCAAGGCGGTCGGTCCGCTCGCCCCGGATGCGATCAAGCACCTCGAGTCCATGGCATGGCCGGGAAACGTGCGCGAGTTGCAGAACGTCATCGAACGGCTCGTCGCCCTCAAACCGGACGGCATCGTGTCCGCCGCCGACATCGATGCGCTCGAACCGGCAGGTGCGGGCGCGCAGCCGCCTGTTCTGACGCTGTCCTATGAGGAGGCCCGCGGCGGGTTCGAGCGTGTCTATCTGGCGGGCCTGCTCGAAGCTGCGGGGGGCAGCATGACCGAAGCCTCGCGCTTGTCCGGCCTGTCTCGACAAAACCTCTATGTGAGGATGAAACGCTGGGGTCTTGTCACAGAACAGTGACAGCTGTCTTGTTTTGATGACACCTCCGGTGGCGTTTCACGCGTGATCCGTGGCGGAATCGAGTCGGAAACCATGCGTGGCAAGGGTTCCGACTCGACCGGGCCTTCAGGCACGGTAATTGCGCTTCTCCCGATGCATGTTCAAGCATGCCTACAGGAGGAGTCATGAAACGAGAACAATACCTATACGTCGCGGTCGGGGTGTTCGCAGCCGCGCTCGTCGTCGCAGTGGCGACCAAGGGCAGTGGCGTTGTTGCGAGCGACCCATCGCGCAATATCGTGGTGCCGGATCAGTTGATCATGCCGCTGCAGCTCAAGGCCGCGTACAACGACGACCGGATGTTCATCCGGTATCGCTTTCCGGCCGAGCGTGGCCACATCTACCATGACGCCTACCGATACTCCAACGGCGAATGGAAGCTCGAGGGCGCGAGCGCACCGGGACCGCAGACGCTGGGAATCTACGAAGATCGCGTGTCGATGCTGATCGACGATGGCGGGGTGCCGGAATTCGCGCGCTACGGTGGCTACATCACGGTCGGGGACGGCATGCGCTATTTCACCAATCCGGCCCCGCGCGAGGAGGTGGTCGCCCACCCCTACCTCGGCGCAGAAAAGCGTCAGACCGATGTTCGAAAATACCTGCCGGCCACCCGTTCCGTACAGAACGACTGGCGCACCGTCGTCGATCCGGACACTCTGACCGCCCAGCGCCAGGCGGGTTACTTTCTCGACCTGTGGCAGTGGCGTTCGCATCGAGGCAATCCCATCGGATACGTCGATGACGGTGGTGTGCACGAAATCCGCTTGTCAGACAGCGGTGGCGGGGCGTTCTTCACCAACTGGGATGGTGAAGCCAGACAGCCACAGCTGATGTTCGACGTGGAGCAGACGGGTATCCGCGCCCTGCGCTGGGACGATCTGGTGAGCCATCGGCTCGGACAAGACGATCTCTATTACCTGCACCAGGACATGGCGATGCCCTTCGATCCGGAACATGACTGGCAGGAGGGCGACGTCATTCCCCGTCGCGTGATTCGCGCGCCCGGTGGTTCGAGAGCCGACATCAAGGTCCATGGCGAGGGCCGCTGGCGTGATGGCTACTGGGAGGTCACCATGGTGCGAGCCCTCGACACCGGTTATCCGCTCGAAGACAAGATTCTCCACGACCAGGGTCGCTACGACGTCGCCTTCGCGGTGCATCGCGATGCGACCGGCAGCCGGTGGCACTACGTCTCTCTGCCCTACTCCTTCGGGCTGGGCCGGGAGGCGGACATTGCGGCGGTGAAGTTCGACGGCAACGAGCCGACGTGGTCGCAAGGCTGGACCGAGCTGACGCTGTTCTACCCGGGGCAGGTGAGTTGGCCGATGCTCAACAGCAAGTATCACGCCGGTGCCGAAGCCATTAGTGCCGGCGTGCCGGTAAGGGTCAGGCACAACGAGTATCAGTTGGCGCACTACGGGCTGGAGACCGAATTCCGTGAAGAGATCATCTCGCAGTGGCGGCTCAGCATCTTCGCCGGCCTGATGTTGGTAGTGGGGCTCGGGTTCGCCCTGATCTCGATCGCACGCAAGGAGAACAAGCAATGACCGGCTATCATCACGTCCTCATCCACTTTCCGCAGGCGCTCTGGACGCTCGCGTTCCTGTTCATCCTGCTGCGCTTCTTCAGTCAGGGCGAACTGGCTCGCAGTGCGGAGAGACTGTTGCTGCCGGTGCTGGTTCTCGGCGCTGGTTTCGGCGTCGTGGCGGTCATATCCGGACTGCTGATCTGGCCGCACGATACCGCCATCAGCACGCCATTGGGTCGCAACAAGATCGCGATGGCGTTCTGGACGACTGCGTTCTGGTGTGTGCTCGCCGCTTACGTGTGGAAGATTGGCGCTGACATCTGGAACGGCACCAATCGCGTCATCGCGGTCGGTCTGGGTTTGATCGGAACCGCCATGGCAGCGATCACCGGCACGCTCGGCGGGCACCTGGCCGGTAACCCGACACCGGTGTCGGGGGCACTGCGGGCCCTCAACTGGGAGATCTACAGCACGGTCTATGTGCCGACAACGACGGTTGCGCTGATGCTCGGCGCGGCAGTTGCACTTGTCGTGATAGGTCTCGTCGGGCGACGCTCGAGCTGATAGTCCAAATCACGCCGGGCAGTGCGGCGAGGCACGACCGCCATACTGCCTGACGCGAGCATTGGCAGCGCTATTGCCAGGGTCGAGCTTTGGCGATGGGAGTACGCTCTCGGAAGCCGTTTGTATGGGACAGTCATTATGGAACTTCTTCTGATCGGAGTCGTGGCCCTGCTGACGTCCGGGCTGACCTTGTTCTCCGGCTTTGGCCTCGGAACAATTCTGATGCCGGTTTTCGCATTGTTCTTTCCCTTGCCGCTCGCGATCGCGGCGACCGCCGTGGTGCATTTCGCGAACAATCTGTTCAAGTTCGGGCTGATGGCGCGGGATGCGAACTGGTCGGTCGTGGCGCGTTTCAGCCTGCCGGCGGCCATCGCGGCAATCTTCGGCGCGGTTTCCCTCGGTTATTTCGATCGTCTCCCCAGCATCTGGCGATACACCATCGCGGACAAGGACTTCGAGGTCACGGCAGTCAAGGCCGTCATAGGCAGCCTGATCATGCTGTTTGCACTGCTCGAGCTGTCCTCGCGCTTTCAGGCGCTGGCCTTTCCGCCACGCTGGCTCCCTTTTGGCGGCGCGCTCTCCGGCTTTTTCGGGGGGTTATCAGGAAATCAAGGCGCCTTACGTTCGGCATTTCTGTTGAAAGCGGGGTTGTCTAAAGAGGCATTTGTCGCCACAGGTGTCGTCTCCGCGGTGATCGTCGACGCAGTCCGACTCACGGTTTACGGTACAGCCATGCTTTCAGGGCAAATTGCTCAGGTGGAGTCTCTTGCGTTACCTATCACCGTGGCGACGCTCTGCGCCTTCATTGGTGCCTTTGTAGGTAAACGAATGTTAAGAAAAGTGACGCTGCGCGCGGTTCAACTCGTCGTGGCGATCGGCATGCTCGGCATCGGCGCAGGACTTGTGCTTGGCCTCCTTTGAGTGCCGTGCGTGCTTTCTCGGTAGTCATGCTACTCGATTGCAACCGTCGATTCCTTTTGCCAATTGTGGGTGGGGTGGTGCTCGGGAACAGTCAGACGCAACCTCGGGACACGATCGCAACGCAGCCCAACCAGCTACAACTCGATGCGACTGCTTTGCCCAGTAATCGGCCTCCCAATCACCGAGACGATGAATGTCTCTTCGGGGTCGGATCCGGCTGTAGCCGGAAGTGACAAGCGGTCACTCGACCAGGATTTCAGGGCTACGACGGCTGACCGACTCGTTGCGGCCGTTGATGGCGGAGAAACCCAACGGCCGGTCAGGCCGAACACCCGACGGCGCCTCTCAGTGCCGTTCGATTCGCGGGCGGCAGTCATCAATCGCTACCGGCATTGCCTTCAGACTCGATCCAGAAGGGACTCAGGCCGCGTCCGCATCCAGCTCGATATCCACCATCAGGTCGGCCGACAGGCGTTCGAGATCTACTTGAAGCCGCGCAGCGTCCAATGACTCGGGGGCGTTGAGTGCGATTTCGGCATGGAACATCGGCTCCGAGGACATCGCCGCGCTGGCGACGTGGCTCTCGAAGCGTTCGATGTTGAGCGCGTGGCTCGCCAGGACCTGGGTGACTTCGCGCACGATGCCGATGCGGTCGTGGCCGATCAGTGACAGGTGGA
>CAYTAY010000144.1:0-8215 GCA_964435845.1 uncultured Azoarcus sp. | reverse complement strand
AAGTGCGCGCCATCATCGCGCGCCAGCCCGACCGCAGCCTGCGTGCCGACTGGAGCGGCCCGCCCGTGCTGATCTCTGCCGCCGCCCTCGCGGATACCGCGTTGCTGCAACCCGGCAGCCGCCCCGAGTATCGCTATCGGGTGCGCAGCGAACTCGCGCCGAACGCCTGGCGCGAAGCTTTCATGAGCGCCTTCCCCGACAGCGAGGCTGAGGTGCGCACCTTCATCGAGCGCAATGCCCGGCTGGGTGAAGTCCTCGGACAGATCGGCTCGGGCGTGCTGTTGATCGGCTTCAGCGCGCTCTTCATCGGTGGGCTGGGGGTGTTCAACAGCGTGCAGGCTTACCTGCAGGGCAAGCTCGGCACCCTCGCCACACTGCGCGCAGTGGGCTTGCGCGACGGCCGGCTGGCGGCTGTGTATCTGTTGCAGATCCTGATCCTGGCCGGCGCGTCGGCTCTGGGCGGCGTGCTGTTGGGCGCCTTGCAGGCGGTGATTGGCAGTAGTGTGGTGGCCGAACGCCTGCCGGTCGCCGGGGCGTGGACGGTGCTGATCGCACCGCTCGCCGCCGCATGGTTGATGGGGGTGCTGATCGCGCTGCTCTTCGCGCTGCCCGCGCTGGGCCGCGCGCTCACCATCGAGCCTGCCGCCCTGTTCCGCGGCGTGCTCGGCGTCACCACCCGCACGCCGGCTCGTGCCTGGTGGCTCACCGCGCTCTGCGCCCTGGTGGCGGTCGGCTTTCTGCTGGTCGTGATGCCCGACCCGTTGTTCGGCCTTGCCTTTGTCGCCGCGTTGTTGCTGGTGCTGGCCTTGCTCGAAGGGCTGGTGCGACTGTTGCGGATGCTGGCACGGCGTCTGGCCGGTAGTCCCTGGCTGGTGGGCCGGTTCGCCTTGCGCATGGCTGTCACCGGCCTGTACCGGGCCGATTCGCCGCTGCGTCCAACCCTGCTTTCACTCGGCTCCGCGCTCACGCTGCTGGTCGCGTCGACCCTGGTCGTGCTTGCGCTGCTGCACACCATCGAGGAGACCGTCCCTGAGCGCGCGCCTGCGCTGGTGTTCTACGATATCGCCGCCGCGCACAAGGACGACTTCGAAGCGCTGGTGCATGAAGCCCCGTCGCTCGAACAGGTCGATCTCGCGCCATTGGTCCTGGGCCGCCTCGCCGCCGTCAACGACGAAGCACTGCGTGACAGTGCCGACCCGCGCCGCCGTCTGGAGGCGCGTGACGAGCACAAGATGAGCACCCTGCAGAACAATTTCGACCAGGTGGTCGTCACCCGCGGCGCCTGGTGGCCGGACGACTACCGCGGTCCGGCACGGGTGGCGATGGAAGACCGCGAAGCCGATCAGCTCGGCCTGCAGGTCGGCGACACGCTGGCGTTCGAGATTCTCGGCCAGCGGATCAGCGCGGAGCTCGTCGCGATCTATGCCCAGAAGCGCTTCCAGTCGCGCCTGTGGCTGGAGGCGATCTTCTCGGACGGCGCGCTCGATCCCTTCATCACCCGCTACGTCGGCCTGGCCTACATGAACGGGGCGGATGCGGTCGCCACGCAGAACCGCATCGCCGCTGCACAGCCCAACGTGGTCACGGTGCGCACCGACCTGCTCCTCGACGAGGCGCGCGCCATCCTGGGCCGTGCTGCGGCAGGTCTGAGCGCGATTGCAGCGGTCACCCTGAGCGCCAGCCTGCTGGTACTGGTCAGCGTCATCGCCGCGGGTCGCGCACGGCAGATCTATCTCGCCACCTTGCTCAACACCCTCGGCGCCAGAGTCCGTGCCATCGGTCACGCCCTGTATCTGGAGTATCTGCTCCTCGCGGCACTGACGACGGCCTTCGCCAGCGTGGCCGGTAGTGCGCTGGGCGCACTGCTGCTGCACTACCGGCTCCAACTCGATGCGCCCTTGGGCTGGTTCGCCGGCAGCCTGCTTGCGGCGGTGATCAGCGTGGGGGCGCTTGGGTTCGGCGCTCACTATCTCCTGCGCCAACTGCGCATGTCACCGGCAGCGCTGTTACGCAGCGCTGGTGGCTGATCTTCATGCCAGCCTGATCATTTGCCCATGCTCGCCGCCTGTATGGGAGCCCTGCTGTCCGCTGTTGGCGACCGGGGCGGTGGCGGGCATGGCGGCTCTCATGGTGTGCGAAGCTGCTTTCAGGTGACGCGTGATAGGGACTGTGGGGGCGGCCGAAGGCGGCTGTTCGGCCTGAACTGCCCGTGGGAGCTTTACGACAGTCCGACTGCATTCAGCCACTTACCTGCCTTTCAACTCCGAATAATAAGTAACAGCTCTTACCCACCGGCCTGCGTAGAAAATAGTGTGCTAACAATACCGCGGAATTATCCGATTTTTCGGAAGACTGATGCCGGAATCCCTCCTCAGAGATCTAGTTCCGCTCCCCGAGCCCTGAGCCATTCTTTTCGCTCGCGGTAATCAGGCAGCACCTTGTCGACCTCGTTCCAGAACGCCTCCGAATGGTCTCGGTGGTGCATATGGCAGAGCTCGTGGACGATGATGTAGTCGATGATGGTCAGCGGGGCCATCAGGCACTTCCAGTGGAAATGCAGATCACCGCGCGGGGTGCAGGACGCCCATCGGTAACCCAGATCCTTGATCTGAATGTCGCCTGCCGTCACGCCAACCTTGGCCGCGAAGTACGCCACGCGCTTCTGAATCCGGGGCAAGCCTTTGGTCTTGTAGAAAGCCTCGAACACTTGATGCGCGGCATCCTGGCCACCATGCTCGACAACCTCACGCAGCAGGCTGAACCGACCGTCTTTCAACTTGAGTGGTTCGTCTTGCTCGGCCACCAGTTGCAGCCGGTAGCAGCTGCCCAAGTAGAGGAAAGTCTCGCCGCTGACCCACTCGCGCGTGACGCGAGTGGCATTGAGGTCACGCCATTCCGCCAGATTGCGGTAGATCCACATCCGCTTGGACAAAACGGTTTCGTCCACCTGTTCAGGTGTCATCCGTCTCGGCGGGCGAACGGTGATGATGCCGTTCCGCTCGATCACGATATCTGTAGTTTGGCGGTCTGAGCCCGGCAACAGCTGATATTCAATATCACGCACCTGACGGAGCTGCATCATGCACTCCCTGTCCGTGCCATCTTGACCAGTTCATCATGGCGATTCTTGGCCAGCTTCATGACCTCGACAGCCACACGCTCACGATTGAGTTTCAGCTTTTCGATACCTGTCTTGGCGATTTCTGTCTTGATCAAACTGCGCACGCGCTTCTGTTTATCGGGGTTCTGCCAGAAATCGATGCTGGCAATGGTTTCTTGCAGTATTTCCACGGTGGTCTCCATCAATGCCTTGAATGCAGGCTTGTCAGCATCATTGACAGAACCACTCGCGAAGCCAAGCTGCACGATGTACTCGTAGAAGGTCGTCGCCTCCTTGCTCATGCCGCCCTCACCCCGCTGACGGCCCGAAATGGCTTCCTTGCGCAGCTCGGCCAATTTTTCGGCAAGCAGATCCCATTCGTCGTGGTGTTTCTCGATCAGAGCATCGACTTTTTCCGACAGGCTCTTGTAGAAGGCCGGATCTTCATCGTGGTGAACCGTGCAGTGCTTGCGGATGGCGTGCTCCATCTCGCTGGCCTTGGCCTCGTTGTTCTGACCCGCGTGCGCGGCCAGTTTGTCGAGGAAGTCCTCTGCCAGCAGCTCGACCGGTGGCACCTTGGGGTTGATGCCCAGACTGATCAGGTGCTCGTTGATCAGTGCCTTCACCTTTTCGCCAGCGCTGCCGAGGTCCAGGCTAGTGTCCTTGTAACGCTCCTTGGTCACCTGCAGGATGTAGCCGAAGCGCTTCGCGGGGACGCGGTAGGGCTGCGCAGATGCGTTGGGCAGGATGATGTCCAGGCTCATCAAGAATTTCTTGAGGTAGACCTCAAAGTCTGCGCGTTTCTTGTCGTCCTTGAGCGCCTTCACCGCTTCGTGCACTACGGCAGCCTCAGCATCCAGATTAGGCAACTCGCCATTAACGAAGGCTTTGATCTGTTTGATGCCGAGCGCCGTGAAATGTTGAAGCAGCCGCTGGTAACGCTCTTCCAGCACTGGCAACTCCGACGCGATGTTCTTCATCCCGTCGTGCAGTTCCTGCAGCTCGTCGCTGGCCGCGTAAAGGGTCAAGGCATCGGTCAGGTGGTTGGCCAGGCCGATGTAGTCGACGATGTAACCGCGTTGCTTACCCTTCTTCACGCGGTTGGTGCGGGCGATGGCTTGCAGCAGGGTGTGCTCGCGCAACTTCTTGTCGATGTACATGACCTGCTCGATGGGTGCATCAAAGCCCGTGAGCAGCATGTCGCACACGATCAAGAAGGCAATGCCGGTATATTCCTTGTCCGGATCTTCAAAATCGAAACTGCGGCAGAAGTTCTCCACCGCGTTCATGCGCTGGGCTTCCTTGCGCGCCTGGGTGATGTAAGCCGCCTCATTGGTGCCGTCCGATGACACCACCACAGCGGTCTTGAGAAAGCGCAAGCGCTGGATCAGATCGCTATCCGGCGAGGCCTTGGCCTCCTCGTGGGCCAAGCGCTCGGCCAATGCGGACTTGATGCCGTTCTGATAACGGATGCACGCCAGTTTTGAATGGCACACCACCTGTGCCTTGAAGCCGTTGGGCAGGATGTTGTCGACGTAGTGCGCCACCATGTCACGCGCAATGGCGTTGATGCGGTTTTCCGCTTCCAGAATGTCGCCGGTCGCGCCATACTTTTTCTTGATTGCCAGCAGTTCTTCTTCGCTGCGCTCGCGAAACAGGTCTTCAAATGCTTCGTCGAAAGCATGTTTTTCGTTCAGCGCGCTGTCGGCGGTTTTTCCTTCGTAGAGGATTTGTAGCGTGGCACCGTCGTTCACCGCGTCCATCAGTCGATAGGTGTCGATGTACTCGCCAAAGCGCTTGTGGGTCTTCTTCTCGCCGTGGCGCTCCGTGATCAGTGGCGTGCCGGTGAAGGCAATGCGCGTGGCGTTGGGGAAGGCCTCGAACAGGTTGTCGCCCAGGTCCGAGCTTTGCGTGCGGTGCGCCTCGTCGATCATCAGGATGATGCGGTCCGAGGTATTGACCACGCCGAAAGTCTTGCCCGCAGGCATGGCCAGGTAAGTACCCAGCGCTTCCGCCACGGTGTTGGTCAGCGTCTGCTTGTGCTCTTGGAACTTGTGGATCATCACCATGCTGATGTCCGAGCTGTCGGTCGACAGATGCTGGCGCAAGCCTGCCCGAGTTTCGATCACGTTCACCCGCCCGCCAATCAGTGTGGCGGTATCGCCCAGTTGTTCTTCCAGGTCTTGCCGGTCATTGACCAGCACGATCTTGTAATCGGACAAGTCGCGGCTGGCACGCAGCATTCGCGCCAAAAACACCATGGTCAGTGATTTGCCCGAGCCTTGCGTATGCCACACCACGCCGCTGCGCTCGGCGGCAGTTTCGCCGGTGCGCAGGCGCTCGACAATCTTGCTGGCAGCACGGAATTGCTGGTAGCGGCACACCACCTTTACCCGTGGGCCACCGTCCGTGTCCATGAACACAGAACTGGTGCGCAGGATCTGCAGCAAGTTGGCCTTGTTCAACATTCCGGCAATCAACTGCTGCTGGGCATTCAGGCCTTCGAGCGCAGAATCGTCGGTAGGGTGGAGCGTCTTCCAAGCATAGAAATGCTCTTCGCCCGAGGTGATGGTGCCGTAGTCGGCTTCCAGGCCACAGCTGCGCACCAGCATAAGGCTGCTGTAAAACAGTCGGGGCTCGCCTTCCTTCAGGCCAGAGGCTTCTGTCTCCTTGCGGCGGCGCATGTAGCGCTGCAGTTGTACATAGGCTTCCTGCATCGGGTTGGCGCAGGTTTCCGAACCCTTCTTGCACTCCACCACCACCAGCGGGATGCCGTTCACGAACAGCACGATGTCCGGGATGATGAACGCCTTCACGCAGCCCGGCGTGTCGATGCGGAACTGATTGATGGCGTGGAACTGGTTATTCGCCGGGTTGTGGAAGTCGATCAGCCGTACTACCGGGTCAGCCTCGCCGGTCAGCTCGTTGCTGTCGGTCTGCGCCTTGAACAGCATCGCCTGCACGGCCCCATTGGCCTCCAGCAAGGTGCGGTTCGGGTGGCGCAGCAATTGGCTGCGCAAGTCTTCCAACTGGCGGTCGGTCAACCATTCACGCCCATCGTCGGTGCGGTTGATGACACGCACGGCACGGTCGAACACCTCCGGCAACAACCATTGGCGGAAGTTGGCGCGCAGGCTGGGGGTCGCATCCTGGGGTACGCCCGTGCCCTGGTCGATCACCGTCCAGCCCAGCTCAGCCAGTTGTTGCAAGAAGGGGCGTTCGACCTCCGTGTATTCGCTCACGCCGCCCCCTCAAGCCAGCGCGGTGGCGGGCTGCGTCAGGCGCTCCAAGGCAATGCCCAGTGCCCGGTCATCAAACAGGCGATCCTTGCGGGTAGCGGCATCCGGGCCACCGCGCCAGTGGCGCAATCCCTCACGCAAGGCGGGCACGGTGGGCGCAACGCCTTCGCGGGCCAGCAGCCAATCCACAGTGGCCAGCAGCTCCATGCCGAAGGGCGATTCAAAGCCATCGATCAATGCGGCAGTGGACTCCAGCGCTTGCGTGTAGGCCTTGGTCTCGCTATGGAGATAAGTCTGCACGAAGGTCTTGCGCTCATCGTCGAACCAGATCACGTCCAGCGGATCGGCGTCGCTGATCCGCTTGTCGGAGTGCAGGTAGCTGCCGTCCAGTCCTTCTAACAAGTGACGCAGGCGATCCGCGTAGGGGCCGTACTTGTTGGCCTCAAAGCGAAGGTCTAGGGGTTTCAAGCCGAGCTTCTCGATTTCACGTTCCAGAAACCACGCCAGCTTCTGGATCTCCAGCAGGCTGCATTCCATGCCCAGCACCCAGTAGCGGCGCACCAGTTCGGCAATCAGCGCACGGGCGGGAGTCAGCTTCTCAATACCAGCGCGTTTGGCCACGTTCTGGTACTGCTTGGTGGGCTCGAACACCAGGATGTCGATGTCCAGATCGCCCAGCGCCCGCTCAATCTGTTCGCGCACCTCGGCCCATTCCAGGCCACCATTGCCCGCACCAAGTGGCGGGATGGCGATGGACTTGACCTGTTGCTCGATCAGGAAGCGCCGCAAGTCTTGCAGGCCATCGACCACCCATTCCATGCGCGACGGCGCACGCCAGTGCTGCTTGGTGGGGAAGTTGACGATCCAGCGCGGGCCATCGAGTTCGTGCACCGGCGTGACGAACATCTTGCCGGTCTGCACTTCCTTGGCCTTGCACGCGGCTGCGTAACGGCGGAAGTTCTCTTCAAACCGTTCCTTGAACATCAACGCGATACCCTTGCCCATCACCCCGACGGTGTTGACCGTGTTGACCAGCGCCTCGGCGCGAGCCTCCAGCAAATTACCTTGAGTGAATGTAATCATCAGAAGTACCACCCTGTTCGGGCATAAACCGGCAGGTTCAGATTGCGGGCCTGAATCTCCTGTTCAATGCGTTGTTTCAATGTTTCCGTGTAGCACACGATGCCGAGAAGTCCGCTGACCGGCAAGTGCTGATGGATCAGCGCTTCGGCCTGGTAGCGCTCGAATTTTGCCGGGTCTTCCGGGTCCCGCTTGAAGTTCCGAGATTGCAATAGCGGCCAATCAATTTTGTCGAGATCGGTCAGGTCAGCGTAAAAATACGCCCATTGGTAATAGGCGTGGCAATCGGTGAACAGAAACGGCAAGCCCAACCTGGCGATGTGGTGCAGGCTGGACACCAGAATCACGATTTCCTCATTCGGCCGTTTCTGAATACCACCCCAGCCGGTGTGGATGTTGCGCAGCATCGGTGAAAACGGCGTGAAGTAAAACGGCACATAGTCATTCAGCAAACCACCCGGTGGCAGCGGTACCGGATGATTGGCGCGCTTGTCGATCAGTTCCGGGTTGCCGATATTCACCCAGCCCGGTGCCTTCACCGCACTGTTGCCGCAGTGGAGGCCATTATCCAGAATCCACGGCAAATTGTCGCGGTGGACGATGCGCCAGATCAGAGCCTTCTCCGGGTTGAGTTTGGTATAGAGCATCAGACAAACATTCCAGAATTGACCACTACATCAAGCTCCAGCCCAAGGTCATCAACGATTTCCTCTACTTTATTGGCTACTGCATCGCTTGGAACGAAGATTTTGAAGAATTTGTCTACAGTTACAGGGCCCGGGGAAAGACACTCGGC
>CAYTAY010000143.1:0-8298 GCA_964435845.1 uncultured Azoarcus sp. | reverse complement strand
ACTTCCGCAAGGTCGGCGCGGTGGGCGAGCTCGCCGGCAGCATCAAGGACGCCACCGTCAGCCTTCTCTACAAGAAGCGGGTTTACTGGCTGGTGCTACTGGTATTCGGCAACATCTTTTCGGGAGCAGGCATCGCCTACTTCGAGGAAACGATCGAGGCCTACATCGCCCTGGTCTTCTTCCTGCCACTGCTGGTGGACAGCGGCGGCAACGCCGGTTCGCAGTCGGCCACGCTGATGGTTCGGGCACTGGCCACCGGAGACGTTCGCCTCAAGGACTGGTCCAGCATGCTGCTGCGCGAACTCATGGTGGCCGGTCTACTCGGTGCGACCATGGGGCTTGCAGTGTCCATCCTCGGCGTCTGGCGTGGCGGACCGGAGATCGCGCTCGTGGTCGTGCTCACCATGCAGATCGTCGTGATCGTCGGCAGCATCATCGGCATGTCCCTGCCCTTCCTGCTCAGCCGTTTCAAGTTCGATCCGGCCACCGCGAGTGCGCCGCTGATTACCTCGATCGCAGATGCCTGCGGCGTGCTGATCTACTTCGGCATCGCCACCGCCATCCTTGGACTCCCCGCGCCGGGCGGAGCGTAGGCAACGGAATCTGACCTGTTCATGTAACCATAACTTGCCTGTCGCGGATCGTGGCGACCAGTCTGAGGAATGTGGTGATCGCCACCAGAACGAATGGATGTGAAGAACGGATGACTGCAATTGCCAACTTTGAGCCGCTGGCTTTGGCGAACACCCTATTGAGTCTGGCTGCCGCCTTCATACTCGGCGGCCTGATCGGCTTCGAACGCCAGTACCGGCAACGCACCGCTGGCTTGCGCACCAACGTGCTTGTTGCAGTTGGCGCGGCTTTGTTCGTGGATATCGCGGTGCGCATGCATGGCATATACGGCGACACCCCCGGCGCCCTGCACGTGGTGGCCTACGTGGTGTCCGGGGTCGGCTTTCTCGGGGCTGGCGTGATCATGCGGGAGGAAGGCAGCGTGCGCGGCATCAACACCGCGGCAACCCTGTGGGGTTCGGCGGCCGTTGGTGCTGCGGCCGGCGCGGACCTCATGGTCGAAGCGGTGCTGGGCGCGGCGTTCGTGCTCGCCGCCAACACATTGCTGCGACCCATGGTCAACGCAATCAACCGGCAGCCAATCGACACCGAGGAAACCGAGGTGACCTACTCGGTCAAGGTCATCGCACCGCGCGATCAGCAAAAAGAAGCGCTCGAATTGCTCGAGGATACGCTCGAGGCCGCAAGCTACCCGGTCGGCGAACCCGACATCGAGATCTCCGCGGCGCTGATCTCGACCGCGGTCGACTCCGAGGAGCTCGACCGCTTCATAGAGGCGCTGCTGTCAAACGAGTGCATTTCCCAGGCCTACTGGAGCCCGACTGCTGGCGACTGAGCTACCCTCCCGGGGAACCTCGCGCCCACCGCCACAGTCCCTTTGTGCGCCATCCTCATGGATTTGCCGATGCCGGAAGCTCAGATTCGCTCGTTCTTCGACCCCGCCACCTTCACCGTCACCCATGTGGTGTCCGACCCTGTGACAAGTCGAGCCGCGGTCATCGACAGCGTGCTCGACTACGACCCCAAATCCGGGCGCACCAGTCGCGACAGCGCTGACGCAGTGATCGGTTACGTGCGCGAAGCCGATCTGACTGTCGACTGGCAACTCGAAACCCATGCGCATGCCGATCATCTTTCCGCTGCACCCTATCTCAAGCAGGCGCTCGGCGGCCGGATCGCAATCGGCGCACACATCCGGGACGTCCAGAAAGTCTTCCGCAAGGTCTTCAACGATCCGGACATCGAAACCGAGGGTGCGGCGTTCGATCGTTTGTTCGAAGATGGCGAACGCTTCCGGATTGGCGAGCTCGCGGTCGAGGTGATGCACACGCCGGGCCACACACCCGCCTGCCTGAGCTACGTCGTCGGCCGCGATGCCTTCGTCGGCGACACACTGTTCATGCCGGATTACGGCACCGCGCGCTGTGACTTCCCGGGGGGAGACGCGGCGACGCTTTACCGCTCGATCCGCAAGCTGCTTTCCCTGCCCCTCGAGACACGTCTTCACCTGTGTCACGACTACATGCCGGATGGTCGCGAGGCGCAGTGGGTCACCACCGTGGCCGAGGAGCGTGCGAACAACATCCATGTGCATGACGGGGTGACCGAGGCCGAGTTCGTCCGGATGCGCACCGAGCGCGACAAGACGCTGGACATGCCGACCCTGATCCTGCCCTCGATTCAGGTCAACGTGCGAGCGGGACGACTGCCGCAGCCTGAAGACAACGGCGTGGGCTACCTGAAGATCCCGCTTGATGCACTCTGATCTGACCGGACCCGGCTGATATTGACGCGCATCAATCACAGCTGCGGGGATTCGATGATGCAATATGGCCTCGGTCCATCAAACCCACTCGAAGAGTCATCATGCGCCAGTTCTTAGTGCCTGTTCTCGTACGCCACGCGATCCGCCAGCGCGTACGAGAACACACCTTGGTCATTGCCGCCGCGGCCGCGTTGCTCGCGCCCACTCTGGCCACCTCTGCGGAGCCGGCAGTGGTGCCCCTCCGGATGCCTGGGCTCTGGCTGCTCAATACCCAAATCGTCAGCACACCCGAGCGGGCGCCCGACTACCATTTCTGTGTCGTGCCGGATGCCGACGCTCCGTTGCTCAACCCGGTGGTGGATCTAAGCGCCTGCGAGCAGGTCGTATGGCGTGGAGACTGGTTGCGCCGCACAGTCGAGGCGAACTGCAGCGACGCCGACGGAGCCCTCCGACTGGTCGGGCGCTTCGAGGGCGACTTCCAGTACAGCTACCAGGGCGTGGTAACCCTGCACTATGAACCAGCCCGGCACGGCATCGAATCACTGCGACTGAATTACGAGGGGCGTCGCGTTGCCCCGTGCAAAGCGCATGTTCCAAGCGGCGTCTTCCTGTTCGATGGGGTCGACGGCGTCGACAAGCTCAACCTCACGCAGTAGGGGCAGCCTTACACGACTGCGTCACGGCCTCGCGTCGGGCGGGTCGAAGGTCACCGTGGGCGGCGGGCCGAAGATCACGGTGTCGGGCTGAGCCTGCTTGGGCTTGGCCGGGAACACCAAGAGCAGGTTGACGTTGGGGAAGATACCGGCCAGCCGGGAAGGCAAGCGCCCCATGGCAGTTCGCCACGCAGGGCTGCGGGGGCGCGACCCGTACAGCACCAGCATGTCGCCTTCCTGCTGCTTGTCATTGACCGCTCGCACGAGATTGGTCCCGCGGGAGATCCCCAGGCTGTTGAGCTCACACGCAGGCTTCAACGCGTCAACCCGCTCGCGCACATCACGCGCGCGCGGCGCGACTCACCGATCAGCAGGAGTTCGGCGTCGAGCTGACGGGCGATACGCTTGACCAGGGTGATGGCGTTCGGAAAACCCGGCTCGAGCCCGGCATCCGGCGGAATAGCCAGCAAGATGCGACGGCAGGCGCTCAACGGTTCGCAGGGACGGCTGATCACCAGGGAATAATCGCGGTCGCTCAGCATGCTCTCGAGCAGCGAACCGAAGAAGAATTCCGGTGTAGCCGTCCGCCCGCTCCAACCCATCACCACCTCGGTGGCAATCAGCTCGCGACGCGCCTTGGGCACGCCTGCCGCGAGCTTAAGATCGATCCGCGTAACCGGGCGGGAGGATACGTCCGCAGCCGACAGATGCTCCACCGCACGAGCAAGGATGGATTTGAATACTAACCTGAGGCCGGGGCGCTGTTGCTGCCCGGATTCGATGTCACGAAACTGTCCCGATGCTGAAATCAGGGGCGGGCATAGTGTGAGTACCGACAATCACCGGAGTCCGACATGTTTTCACGACAGATGATGATCGAGCATCACTGGGACAGCCTCGACAACCTGAATGGCGCCTATCGCTCCAGCCTGCAAACCATGCACAAATCGGCGGCGCTGTTGTTCCGAATTTCCCGCGAACACACCTTTTACCCTTACGACTGGAGTCTCGCCATGGTCGAGGGGGAAACCCCGCGTCCAGTTCCCGAGGTCTTCGCAGACTCATTCAAGGCTTCGACGCACTTGGTCACCGAGCACTATGCCGAACTGGTGCGGAGCTTCGAGGCGCAACTGCACGTGATGAGCAAGACCGCACACCGCATGATCGACCAGATCCAGCACTGGTCTCCTCGCGGCGTCGAGCCCACTCTGGGCCGCATCGATTGCGTGGTGGATGCCGCCGAGACCTCAGCCGATCAACTGGCCGATGCAAGCGTTGAGATCGCCCGTTCGATGGAGGCCAGCCTCGCCGGCACGAATGATCGTCGCCGATCGACCAAGACAAGCCGCGCGGCCTGAACTTCGCACCAGGGCCTGTTCTCATCCGCCTTGGCGGATGAGAACAGGCCCTACGTTGCACACCGCCCGCGAAGGCGGTAAAAAAAGGCTTGTCTTCCCCGCGCGAGGCTTCAAGCAGCCGCTGCAAATGCCCGCAAACGGTCGAGCCAGGCGGTCGGATACTCGAGTTCGCTGCTCACTTCGCCGGCAAAAATCGTCCCGCTCGCACCATCGAGCGTAAGGTAATCGCCCTCGCGGAGGGTGTGCCCCCCGAGCCTGATGAGGCTGTTTTCCTGGTCGCATTCGAGCCCCTGACAACCGACGATGCAGACTTTATCCATCTGACGGGCCACCACCGCCGCATGCGATGTTCTGCCACCGAATCTTGACAGTACGCCCTCGGCGAACGATATCGCATCGATGTCATCGGTGGCGATGTCGTCGCGCACCAGAATCACCGGCAAACCTTCCTTCGCCAAGCGGCGCACACCGTCTGCCGATGCCGCGATGCACCCAGCCGCGACACCTGGTCCGGTCCCGACTCCACTCGCCAGCGGTGGGGCGCCGGATGCAGACAGGGTGCGCCTTCGCGATATCCGCTCCAGATCGAGGCCGGCAAGCCGGTCACGCATCGCTTCGGGTGTCAGGAGTCCCTCCTCCATCATTTCCACAGCAATCACGAGCGACGCCCAGGGCGTACGCTTTCCACTGCGCGTCTGCAGGAGATAAAGCGTTCCGTTCTCAATGGTGAATTCGAACTCCTGCATATCGCCGAACTCGGATTCGAGCATCTCGGCGATCGTCTCCAGCTCTCGTACTGTGGCAGGCATCCGCCGTGCAAGCGCATCCAGCCCGCCGCCCACGGCGTGTCGCCCAGAAACGACATCCTCGCCCTGCGCATTGAACTGAAAATCGACATACAGACCGCGGAACCCGTCCCCAGGGTCCCGGGTGAAACCCACGCCCGAGCCCGAAGTCCCCCCCCCGTTGCCGAACACCATGGCCTGAACGGTCACTGCCGTGCCCAGGCCGTCATCGATCTCGTTCAATCGTCGGTAAGTCACCGCCCGTTCGCTGTCCCATGACTCGAACACCGCGATGATCGAGCGAAACAATTGTTCACGCGGATCCTGAGGAAAATCCTCTCCTGACAGGCGCCGGTAAAGCTGCAGACTCTCGCGCGTCAGCTCGCGAAGCGCCGCATAGTCGAGATCACCGGTGCGCTGCATGCCATGGCGTTTCACCCTGTCGGCCTCCAGTGCATCGAAAGGCTCCGCGGGAAGTCGAGTCACGACCTCGCCAAAAGAACGTACCAGGCGCCGGTAGGCGTCCCATACCAGTCGCGGGTTGCCGGTCGCACGCAGAAAACCGTCCAGACTCGCATCGCACAGACCGATATCGAGGAGTGTGTCCATCATGCCAGGCATCGACACCGGTGCGCCCGAACGTACGGAAACCATCAGGGGACGACGTGTGGCGCCAAAGCGCCGCCCGGTTCGTTGCTCCAGCCAACGCACGTGAAGCGGGAGTATCGAATCGAGACTGACCTCCCTGCCCTCTCGCCAGCGGCGACACCAGCTCGTGCCGAGTACGAACGCCGGAGGTATATTCAGCCCTACACGCGCCATGCGCGAGAGATTCCAGGCCTTGAATCCGAGCATGTCGCGATCAGCCGACGTTGCACCATCGCCAACCGCGATGTGAAAGACCTGCTCCCTGTAGTCAATCTCAGTCATCATCACTTACCTCTGCTTCATGCGACGCTCTGGGCGAGCATCCTGTCTCTGAGCCACTGTACGTTGTGCATCAGTGCGTCGGTCGCGCGCTCCAGGTTCGCCGCAATGGCATCAAGGACATAGAGCTCCCGAGCGTCGATCGCGTCGCCCAGCAAGTCGCGCCTGACCTGCCGCAAGGCATCGTCCGCGAGTCGCTCGAGGTCCATGACACGATGCACCGACTCGAAGAAGTCCTGCATGTCCTCGCGCGCCCCGCCCTGCTTGAGGCCCCTCGCGGCGAGCAAAGCCTTGACATACTCCTGCGTGGCCGACAGGGTCAGTCCCTGCAGCGTGGCGATGGTACTCATCGCCTTGTGGGCAGGACGCCCGGCCGGGAGCAATGAACAGTGAAAGGCCGCCTCCTCAAGTTTGTCGGGCACATCGTCGGCCATACGCGCCAACTCGAGTGGAATACCCTCGGCCTGGGCACGGGATGCGGCATCCCGTATTCGAATTACGATCTCGTCGGCCTGTCGCTCCCACGCCTTGGCTCGAGCCGCCCGTGCACGCATTGCCGCATGAAAGCCGGCATCACCGGTCTCGAGCCAGCCGTCGCGCAGACAAGCAGCGATTTCGACGGTGATGTATGCGTGTTCGGCCAGCAGATCGAAGAGCCCTTGCTCCGCGCTACGAAAGTAGCCGATCAGCTCCGCCCGCAACTCATCGCGAACCAGATCGACCTGCCGACCGGTCAGCATCGCCGCACTGCAGGTGCGTAGGGCGAACTGCAGAAAACTGCGGGCGCGCTCGATACCGACGATCTGGTGCAAAGCTTCCCCATAGCGGAAGGCGCCACGACCAACCAGTTCGAGCAGTTCGAACAGCATCTGCTGCCCGCCGCAGCGCAAGAAAGCCATGTGGCCGAAATCGTTATCGGCCGCCCACGCGAGCAACTCCCGCGCATCGCCCTTGGGAACGAAGAGTCTGAGCTGCTTGCGCGCCTTGTTCCAGTCGATCAGGTAAACCAGCCTGGATCCGAGATACTCCAGAAAGCGAAGGCAAGCTTCGTGATCCCGGCCCTCATGCGAGCCAACCGAGAGGTGATAGACCCCATCTTCCATGCTCTGGTCTGCACGTGACCGGGCGTCCTCCCAGGCGACCTTCCAGCCCTTGAACATGCCCTGAAAAAAGAGCAGACGCTGTAGATGGACATCAGTATAGGTAACGCTTACGCGGTATCCGATCACGTGGACCACGAGAACATGGGCATCCGTGGTGCCGATATCGTTTTGTATGACGAGCTTTTCACCAGATCGGGTCGCGGTGGTGCCGAGACCGGGATGATCGAACTTGAGCGCAGCAGTCCGCCTCACACCCGCCATGAAAGCCTTGATGGCCGCGCGATCACTCTCGTCGATGCCATACACCGCAGCGCCGTCTACATCCTCGGCAGCGAGCTCGATCTGAAGACGGTTGAGCGCCTTGTGAGCATCCATCACGAGCAAGTGCAGACTGTCGCCCGCTTCACGCTTGCCAGACGTTATCAGGGCGATCCACGGGTCATCGATGACCTCGTGAGATGGCATTTCGAGTCGCGCCAGCAACGCATTCAGTCGCGCATGCAGGGTTTCGTCCCTCAGGCCCGGGGAAAGCCCTGCTGCGTCCTCGAAGGGTGCGAGCATCGCCTGCATATCCTCGCAGATACCCCCCAGCAATGCTGTGGACTGCGGAATGCGGTAGCCACCGTTCTCCAGGCCCGCTCCAGCAACGACGGAGTCGAACTCGGCGGTCTCGATACCGCAGGCGAGGCGCTCGCCGCGAAGATTCGCGTGACTTTGATCAGGATGCAGAGCATGCGCCCGAGCCGCCTGCAGCAACGTGAATCGGTACTTGAGCCGATCATTCGCCGCTAATGCCGCATTGACCAGCGCCGGCATCGCAATGCCACTCTCTCCAAGCGCCATCACGATCTTGCTCTTAACGACCATTTCGCCCTCCGCAGCAGTCGGTTCGCGAAGTACATGTTAGATGCGCCAGGTTGCACGCTTGTTGCAGCGCAGAATTCGTTCAGAAAGAGAACACGAACTGAACACGTTGCCCCGCAAAGCGCGCGACGACGTACTCGATCGGAATGCCACCCGGATCGACGTTGACGCTTTCGGCAACCAGCAGCGGCTGGCCCCTGGACTGATCCAGCAGTCGGGCCTCCGGCCCGGTCGGCAATCGCGTCGTGACACGGGTCTGTTCGCGGGTGT
>CAYTAY010000142.1:0-8376 GCA_964435845.1 uncultured Azoarcus sp. | reverse complement strand
GAATCCGGCAGCACCGGTGACGAGTATCTTCATGACCAGTTCGGGCTCAGCAATGTTCTGAAGGCTCCGATTATGTCATACGCCCCGAACCCCCCGTCCGCTGCCATGGCCGTGCGACACCACGTTTATACTTCAGGCCCGTGCTCTCCACCCCGATCCGCATGTCCCTGCTGCGCCTGCCCTACTCCCTGCTCTGCTACGCTGCCCTGCCGGCGGTGCTGCTGCGCCTGGCCTGGCGCGCCCGCCGACAACCCGCCTACCTGCAGCATGTCGGCGAGCGCTTCGCCCTCTACCGCGCAACACCAACCGCGGCCGTCGTCTGGATCCATGCGGTGTCGGTCGGCGAGACACGCGCCGCCGAACCCCTGGTGCGCGCAATCCTCGACCGGCTTCCGGACCACGAGGTGTTGCTCACCCACATGACGCCAACCGGACGCGAGACCGCGGCCGCCCTCTTCGGCAACGCCCCACGAGTGCGCTCGGTCTATCTTCCCTACGATATCGGCCTGTTCTCGCGACGCTTCCTGAAACACTTCCGGCCGCGCCTGGGCATCATCATGGAAACCGAACTGTGGCCGAACCTGTTGCTGGCGTGTCGCGCCGCCAGCGTCCCGGTACTGCTCGCCAACGCCCGTCTCTCAGCACGATCGGCGCAGCGCTATGCCCGCTGGCCAACGCTCACCGCCCTTACCCTCGGCGCGCTGGACGCCATCGGCGCCCAGACCCAGGAGGATGCCAGCCGATTGTCGTCGCTTGGCGCACGTCAGGTTGCGATCACCGGCAACATCAAGTTCGACATCACACCACCCGCAAGCGCCGAGTCCCTGGCTGTCATGCTGCGCGAGCGGGTCGGCGCAAGGCCCGTCGTCCTGGCTGCGAGCACCCGCGACGGCGAAGAGGCGCTGATTCTCGATACCTTTGCCGCCCGCGCGCCGGCCGACGCCTTGCTGCTACTGGTACCCCGTCACCCGCAGCGCTTCGACGAGGTCGCCGGCTTGGTGAGTCGCCGTGGCCTGGCAATGCAGCGGCGCAGCGACAACCGCCCGGTCGAGGCATCGACCCGGGTGTGGGTGGGGGACTCCATGGGGGAAATGTTCGCCTACTACCACCTGGCGGAGGTCGCGCTGATCGGCGGCAGCTGGCTGCCCTTCGGCGGCCAGAACCTCATCGAGGCCTGCGCGATCGGCACGCCGGTGCTGATCGGACCCCACACCTTCAACTTCGACCTGGTTGCCGAGCAAGCGGTGGCCGCAGGCGCGGCCTCGCGTTTCGATACGGTCGAGGCCGCGATGGACGGCGCTCTCGAAATCGTAGCCGACCCGCTACGGCGGGCCGGCATGGGAAAAGCCGGGCTCGCTTTCAGCGCCGCTCACCGCGGTGCGACGCAACGGACCCTGGAAATCGTCGAACGCCTGCTTTGAGCGGGATCAGTAGCCAAGCAAGCTGTTGATCACTTCGAGATCCGCTTCTTCGAGTGTGCCGGCTGCCGCCTTGAGCCGGAGCTGGGCAAGCAAGGTGTCATAGCGCGCTCCAGCCAGCTCGCGGCGGGTGTCGGCAAGCTGGGACTGGGCGTTGAGCACGTCGATGTTGATCCGCACGCCGACTTCGAAGCCCAGACGGGTCGCCTCCAGCGCCGAAAGGGAAGAGACCTCGGCCGCTTCGAGGGCCCGAATCCGGGCCAAGCCGCTGGTCACGCCGAGGTAGGCCTGTCTTGCGGACTGGGCGGCATCGCGGCGGGCCCCTTCGAGATCGAAATCGGCCTTGGTCAGCAACGCCGCGGCTTCACGTTCACGCGACGAAATCGCGCCGCCGGCATAAAGCGGCACATTGAGCTGGACACCGACCGCCGTCGCCGAGGTCCGCGGCGCATCTTCCCGTCCCTGACGATGCGACCAGCTCTGGCTTGCGACGAGATCGACCGTCGGCAGATGGCCGGCGCTGGCACGAGATGCCTCGCGATTCGCGAGCTCACGCGCCAGGCGCTGGATCTGCACACCGAAGCCGGTGAGTTCAGCGGCCGACACCCAGTCGGCTGCATTGTCCGGAGTCGGGCGGGACAGCTCGACCTCGGGCCGCAGTCGGGCGAGGTCACCGGGCTCGTTACCGATGAGCTGGGCCAGCACATCGCGTCGCACGTCCAAATCGTTCTGTGTCGCGATGACCTGCGCAGAGGCAAGATCAAAGCGCGACTGGGCCTCATGCACATCGGTGATGGTCACGGTACCGACTTCGAAGCTGGCCCTGGCGATCTCCAGCTGCTCGGCAGCCGCCGTTTGCAGTTGCGTGACCGCCTCGAGCGCTTCCTGGGCCTTCAGCACGTTGAAGTAGGCATCCGAGACGCGCAGGACCAGATCCTGACGCGCCAGTTCGAACTGCACCTCGGCGAGTTCGGTCTGCAGCTCACCCTGCTCGGCGGCGATCCGGTTTTGCATGCGCAATAGCGGCTGGGTGAGCTGCACACCCCATGCGTTACCGGTGAAGCTGCTTGTCGGCACGCCGCTCGGATCCACACGATTGCGGGTGATGCTGCCGCTGGCGCCGATATTCGGCAACAGGCCGGCACGGCCTTGCACGGCCCTTTCACGCCCGGCGTCGAATTCCGCGCGTGCGGCGGCAAATCGTGTGTCGTTGGCCGCTGCCTGGCGATAGACCTCGAGCAGATCCGCCGCCCCCGAAAAAACCGGAAACGCCGCAATGATCACCGCAGTAAGAAAGCGTTTCATCTGAAACTCCGTTACGAGCCGGATTGACTCAGTACTTTGGCATGGCGGGATCGACGCTGGCCGCCCAGCCGGCGACCCCGCCCGACAGATTGATCACGCTGGAGAAGCCCTGGCGCTCGAGGAAGATCCCCACCTGTGCGCTGCGACCACCGTGGTGACAGATCACGACGACCTCGCGGTCACGCTCGATTTCATCGAGCCTGGCCAGCACGACGCCCATTGGTATGAGCTTCGATCCCTCGATGTGACAAAGCTGAAACTCCCAGGGTTCGCGCACATCAAGCAGCACCGGGTCAGTGCGGCTGTCGTCCGACAACCATTCGGCAAGTTCTCTGGCGGGGATCTGTCTCATGGCTGACGGACCACTCAGAATCTGAAGGTGTCGCCCGCCGACACATTTCTGAGCATCGGCACAAGCGACTCGAATATGTCCTCGGTGGCGTACTGACCCGGCTCGACGCAGGTCACCAGCCGCGCCTTCATCACCGGCGCCTCGCCGACAAAGGCGAACAGCCGACCGCCCGGCTTGAGCTGCTCCAGCAAAGCACGCGGCAGCGTGGGCACCCCGGCAGACACCACGACGACATCGAAGGGCCCGGAGTCCGGCAGCCCCCCGGCACCGTCGCCCTCGAGCACCGAGACGTTCCCGACACCGTAGCGCTCGAGATTGTCGTTGGCAAGCCTGGCCAGCTCCGGCTCGATCTCGAGACTGCGTACCCAGTCGGCACGCGCTGCAAGCAGGGCCGCGAAGTAACCCGAGCCGGCGCCGATCTCGAGCACCGAGTCGGAGCGGCCGACGCGCAGGGCCTGGAGAATCTTGCCCTCGATCACCGGCTTGAACATCACCTGCCCGCAACCGATGGGGATCTCGACCTCGGCAAACGCGAGGTTGCGATAAGCTGCCGGCACGAACTCCTCTCGACGCACAGTCATGAGCAAATCAAGTACGTCCTGGTCCAGAACCTCCCAGGTACGGACTTGCTGCTCGACCATGTTGAAGCGGGCTTGTTCGAAGTTCATCGTGACGTTTCCTGAGGAAATATTAGCACATTCTGATTTATTGTACGGGCGAATCGCCGGCCGCCAGGCTCGTATTCTATCGCACCGGGTCAAAGAGCGGCCTCCAGAAACATGCCCCCAGTCGCAGCCCAACCGGTCAGATGGGCGTCGCCAAACCGAACGGTTCCGACGTATCGACGCCACCGGAGATCACGTCTGGCACGCTGTTTCTCCCTGCCGCCGTGTTTGACATGCCCACTACCATCGGGCGGGACACGCATACTCTGCGCGATCGCGTTACTGGCGCAGCCGATGGCCAGCCCAGTGGGCCTGCCACGGGGTTCGGCGTGTGTTCGGCCAGTCTGACGATTCCGGCCTGGCTGCAGCTGATTGCGCTCAGCGTGACTCCAGCACCAGACGGTTGTTGAGTGCCTGAACCGGACGTGCGTTGTCCGGGTGCAGGCGGCGCAGAATGTCGATTTGCTCGTCTGACACCACCACCGGGGTCTTCATCGCGACCCAGGTCACTCCCTCGGTGCAGGGTGGCGTACTGAGCGAACCGAGAAAAAGAAAATAGGCCGGATCATCGGGCACCAGCGCGTCTGGAACGATAGTCGTCTGCGGCATATGCCAGGCACCGCGGTCGATTGGCATGGCATTGAGTATCTGCTGCAGCACCGGATGCGGCGCGCCACCGCCCTGGAAGGATACCGCCACGATTGCCTGCATTCCCTCCTGGTCGTGATGGTGAAAATGCACTGCCAACGGTGAGATCCACCCATCCACCCTGATCTCGGACGGTGTGTGGAAACTCATGTGCCTGAGAGCGAAGCGCTGCCCGCGAATCGTCACCGTCAGGCCGTCGCCGACATGCACTTCCAGTGCGCGCCCGCTGTCGCTGACGCGGAAGCGGGTTTCCCGGTAGTCGAAACCCACCGGCTCGAGATCCAGCCGGATGCCTTCATGCAGATCGATCGGTGCCTGACGGCTACCGCTTCCACATAGCGCCCACTCGGGATGCATCTGCCCCCAGTTGGCTGGCCCGCTCTCGCCGGAATAGCTCCAGTCGCGAGGATCGACGATGCCCGCCGGCGCTCGGGGCCGTGCCGAAGACGGAGCCACGGCCTCGGCGGCTTCGGTGGCAGGCGGCGTCACTGGCACCGTCCGTGCCTCGGAGGGGCGCGCCGCTTGCGCGCCGGCTGGCACCGACACCGCATCGACCACCGGCGCCCGCTCGGCAGGCTGCTCGACCGGCACCCGGCGCTCGGGCGCACCCCGCGCCACCCCATCACCCCCCATCTCGGCAATGATGCGTGTTGCCTCCTCGGCGATACGCTCGAGCTCGGCCATGCCGCCGGGCTGGCAGACTTCGCGCCACAGGCGTTCGTCCACGCTGTTGGCGGCCACCGTGACCGCCCTCGGCTCGCCCACCGACTCCTCGCGGACGATGATGTTGCGCGCATCGAGATAACGGCGTCGCAAGGTCGTGATGCTGCGATTGACGCAATCGTAGCGGTTGAGCGCCTGCACCACCGCATGTCCGGCGATAGCCGCCTCCGAGGGTGACAACACCACTCGTGCCCACGCCACCCGGGTGCCGCGATCCGAACGCATCACGCTGCCGCGGTCGATCTGCACCTCGCGCTCACGATCCTGCATCACGGTCTCCCACCCCTCCTGGGCGTAAGCCGCGCCCGACACCCCCAGAACCACCGCGCACAGAGAAAGTCCTGTTCGTCCGACACGCATGTCGAATCGCTCCCGAAAAAGTCGCATGGTCTGTTTAACCCAGAAACCTCAGTTGATCGCTCGCCATGGCCTTGAATATCTTACAGAGCCTGGGATACCAGCTTCGACGACGGTCACCCGGGGTTTCCAGGTTTAACGGCCGGGGAACCCTGATCTTTACCCCGCATCCACCGCGCTCGCGGGCCAGTTGCGATTTGCAGCGCGGGCCGGTATAGTCTGCGGCGTCATTGGGGAGTAGCCGCCCGGCCACAGCCGGGGGACATGTCAACACACTTTTCCGGTCCCGGAAATGGCATGTCCAGTGTTCGCGCCTGGCAAGACCATTGACCGCCGACACACCGAGCGCGGGCCGGGTGTGGTGGCGGTCATCGGTCATCCATCGGCCCTGGGGTGCGACATGCCCATCTCCCTGGAAGCCTTCCTGATCTCGACCGGTCTGGTCGCCCTCGCCGAAATCGGCGACAAGACCCAGCTCCTCGCCTTCATGCTCGCCGCCCGCTTCCGGCGAACGACGCCCATCGTGCTCGGCATCCTGGCGGCCACCGTGGCCAACCACGCCTTCGCCGCCGCCCTCGGCACCTGGCTGACGCAGTGGCTGGAGCCTGTCACCATGCGCTGGATTCTCGGCCTGTCCTTCCTCGCCATGGCCGTATGGGTGATGATCCCGGACAAGCTCGACGAGGGCGAGCTCGCAACACCGCGCCTAGGCATCTTCGGCACGACGGTGATCGCCTTCTTCCTCGCCGAGATGGGCGACAAGACCCAGGTCGCGACCGTGGCGCTGGCCGCGCAGTACGAGGCCTTCATCGCCGTGGTCGTCGGCACCACACTGGGGATGATGATCGCCAACGTACCGGCTGTTATGGCGGGCGATCGCATCGCACACCGGATACCGGTGAAACTCGTGCATGGCATCGCCGCCGCCCTGTTCGCGGCGCTCGGTGTCGCAGCGCTCGCCGGCTGGGGCAGCTGACGCTGGCAACGCTCCGACGCGCTTGCCGGGGTGCACATACCAGAGTAGGCTTGTGTTTTCGTTGGGGGTGCCCGCACCACTCGGTGCAGGCTGAGAAATACCCTTGGAACCTGATCCGGCTCGCACCGGCGTAGGGAAACGCAATGTCTTCGGCCCAGCGGCAACAGAGCCGCAACCGTCGCCTTTTCGTCCTCCCGGCTCGTGCCGACGCGATCCTGCGGAGTGGCGTACATGACAGCATCCATACCCAATGTCCTGAGCATCGCCGGCGTCGACCCGTCCGGCGGCGCGGGCATTCTTGCGGATCTCAAGGCGTTCTCGGCGCTCGGCGCCTACGGCTGCGGCGTGATCGCCGCGCTGACCGCGCAGAACACCCGGGCGGTCAGCGGCGTGCACACGCCACCGGTCGAATTCCTGCAGCAACAGATCGACACCTTGTTCGCCGACGTGCGCATCGACGCGATCAAGATCGGCATGCTCGGCACCGCCGACATCGTGCGCACCGTGGCAGACCGGCTCACCCGTTTCGAGGCGTCGCGCGTGGTGTGCGACCCGGTCATGGTCGCCAAGAGCGGCGACCATCTGCTGGCGAAGTCCGCGGTGCACATGCTGCGCGAGGCCTTGCTGCCGGTGAGCTTCATGGTCACGCCCAACCTGCCGGAAGCCGGCGTACTTCTGGGGGCGCGCAGCCCCGAAACCGTGCGCGAGATGTACCAGGCGGCCGAGCGCCTGCGCGAATTACTGCCGACCTCCAGCGAGCGCTGGGTGCTGCTCAAGGGTGGCCACCTGCCTGGAGACGAGCTGGTGGACCTGCTGTTCGACGGCGACCGCATGATCGAACTGCCCGCCCATCGCATCGACACCCGGAACACCCACGGCACCGGCTGCACCCTGTCTTCCGCCATCGCCGCCCTGCTGCCGCAGCAAAGCGGCCTGAACCCGGTCGAGGCGGCGGTGCGCGACGCCCGCGACTATCTGCTGCGCGCCATCGCCGCCTCCGGCATGCTGCAGGTCGGCAGCGGCCACGGGCCAGTTCATCACTTTCATGCACTGTGGGTCCAGCCCTCGCCCAAGCGCTAGTGCTCAGCCCATCCCCCTCCTGAGCTCCCCCATGAAGGGGAAGGAACCATGCCTTCACAGCTCACGTTTCTCTGCCGCATAACTCATGCCCGCCCTACCCCCACTTCACCGGAAGACACCATGAACGCCAACGAAAAATTCATCGCCGCCGAAGCCCATGTCGACGAAGCCGCCATCGCCCCGCTGCCAAACTCCCGCAAGACCCATGTGCAGGGCTCACGCCCGGACATCCAGGTGCCAATGCGTGAAATCTCGCAGAGCGACACGCCGGCCTCCTTCGGCGCCGAGCCCAACCCGCCGGTGTTCGTATACGACTGTTCGGGCCCCTACTCCGACCCGTCGGCAACGATCGACATCCGTAGCGGTCTGCCCGCGCTGCGCCAGGCCTGGATAGCCGAGCGAGGCGACACCGAACTGCTTGACGACCTCAGCTCAGAGTTCGGCCGCCTGCGCGCCGCCGACAACAAACTGGACGAACTGCGCTTCCCCGGCCTGCACCGCAAGCCCCGCCGCGCCAAGAGCGGTGCGAACGTCACCCAGATGCATTACGCCCGCCGCGGCATCATCACCCCCGAGATGGAATACATCGCCATCCGCGAAAACCTGCGCCGCACCGAGTACGTCGAGTCGCTGAAGCAGGCCGGCCCCACCGGCCAGAAGATGGCTGCCGTGCTCTCCCGCCAGCACCCGGGCCAGAGCTTCGGCGCCAGCGTCCCCGCCGAGATCACTCCGCAGTTCGTGCGCGACGAAATCGCCCGCGGCCGCGCCATCGTCCCGGCCAACATCAACCACCCGGAAACCGAGCCGATGATCATCGGCCGCAACTTCCTGGTGAAGATCAACGCCAACATC
>CAYTAY010000141.1:0-8496 GCA_964435845.1 uncultured Azoarcus sp. | reverse complement strand
GCCAAGCGAGCACCTGCCTGGGCCGACCTACGACACCGACGAGCAACTCGCCGAGGCCGCGGGCAACATCGGCACGACCATCTTCCATCCGGTAGGCACCTGCAAGATGGGGTGCGCCGAGGACGACGCCGCGGTGGTCGACAGCCGCCTCAGGGTACGCGGCTTGCAGGGCCTGAGGGTGGTCGACGCCTCGATCATGCCGACCATCACCTCGGGCAACACCAGCTCGCCGACCATCATGATCGCCGAGCGCGGCGGCGCAATGATTCGGGCCGATCGCAAGGCCGGCTGAAAGCACTTCGACCGGGTCGAAGCTCGAAGGGCCGGACTGCGTTGCAGCCGGCCCTTCGGCTCTCATGAGTTTGTCAAAGTGCTCAGCCGTACATCATCTTGGGCAACCACAAAACCAGATCCTCCCAGGTGAAGACCATTGCCACCGCAAGCAACTGAAGCATGATGAAAGGGATCACGCCCATGTAGATGTGCTTGGTCTTGATCTGCGGAGGCACGACTCCCTTCAGGTAGAAGAGCGAAAACCCCACTGGCGGCGTCAGGAAGGACGTCTGCAAGGCCACCGCGAACAACACCACGAACCAGACCAGATCGAAACCGAGCGCCGAGACCACCGGACCGACCAACGGCAAGAGGATCAGGCTGATCTCGAGCCAGTCGAGGAAGAAGCCGGAAATGAAGGCGATCAGCAGGATGACGATGACGATCCCTTCCGGTGGCAACGGAATACCCTTGAGCAGGCCGCCGATGAACTCGTCCCCGCCGAGCGAGCGCAGCACCACGGCAAAGGCGGTCGCACCAAGGAAGATGCCGAACACGAAAGCGGTAGTCAGTGTCGTCTTCTCGCACACCTCCTTGATCACCGTGAAGGAGAGCTTCCTGTTCATCGCAGCGAGAATGGTCGCACCGAGCGCGCCGACACCGGCGGCCTCGGTCGGCGTGGCAATGCCAAAGAAGATCGAACCGAGTACCGCCAGAATCAAACCTAGTGGCGGAATCACGGCAAGCAATACCTCACCGATCAATTTGAGTGTGATCGGCGGCAAATCCTTTGGCGGCTGGGCCAGTTTCGGATACACGATCGCGGCAATGACCACGTAGGCAATGTAGAGCAACCCGAGCATGACCCCCGGAATGAGCGCGCCCATGAACAAGTTGCCTACCGACAACGACAACTGGTCGGCCATGATGATGAGCATGATGCTCGGCGGAATCAGGATGCCCAACGTACCGGCCGAAGCCACGACGCCACTGGCAAAGGCTGGCGAGTAGCGCTGCTCGAGCATCACCGGGATGGACAGCATCGCGAGCAGCACCACCGAAGCACCGACGATGCCGGTGGAGGCTGCGAGCAGGATGCCGATGGTGATCACCGCCACCCCAAGCCCACCGCGGAAACGTCCGAAAAGCTTGATGAAACTCAGCATCAGCCGCTCGGCGATACCGGAGCGCTCCAGCATCAGCCCCATGAAGATGAACATTGGCAAGGCGACGAGCACCCAGTTGGACATCTGGGCAAAGATGCGCTGGACCATGATGCCGAAGATGCGCCAATCGGTCAGGAAATAAGTATCGACGTCGAAGTACTGTGACAACAGGATGGCGCCGACGCTGAACATCACCGAAATACCGGCGAGCAGCCAGGCTACCGGATAGCCGGTGAAGATGAGCAGCATCGCCATGACAAGAATCTCGTTTGCCTCGAACACGAACCGGCTCCTATCCTGGTGAGGTCCCCGTTACCGCGACTGCGGTCTTTACGCTACGGAAAGCTTACGCCGCTTCAGTTGCCACGCGGCCGCGGAAAGCCGGTCAGCAAGGCAAATGCACGAATCAGTCGCGCCACGCCGGCCATGGCGAGCAAGACAAAAGCGGAGATGATGAAGGACTTGATGATCCAGCGCATGGGCAAGCCGCCCGGTGCAGCCGAGATCTCATTGATGCGGTAGGACCGCTCGACGAAAGGCCACGCATACTGGAGGATGAAATAGCAAAAAGGCAGAAAGAAGGCGAGCGTGAAAAAAACCTCTATCGCTGCCCTGGTGCGCGGGCGGAAGTGCTCTGCGAGCACATCCACCCTCACATGGCCATCATGCAGATAACAGTACGACAACCCGATCATGAAACCCGCTGCGAAGAGGTGCCACTGCAACTCCTCGAGCGCGATGATGTTGGTGCCGGCCGCGTAACGAAGGATGACGTTGCCGACCACCAACAGCATCAGTGGCACCCAGATCCACGTGAAGAGCTTGCCAACGAAGTCGACGACACCCTCGAGGATGTCGGACGGCAGCGTGCGCGGATACTGCACCGCGGACGACGTGTGCGTGACGGCATCGTCCACCTTGTCGAGGTCGATCTTGATCTCGGCCATTTTCGCTCAAGGCTCCAGCGTAAGGGGGTTCCGGGTGACCGGGCTGTCGCTACCGCTTATTCCATGCCGAAATCGCGCGGCAGGTAGCCGAATTTCTTCCACACCGCGTGCTCAGCCTGGAACTCCTTCATGGAACCGTAGACCTTGGCCCACATCGGATCGCCAGCGGAGCGACGCTCCATGACACGGTCGGTGGCCTCCTTGAACGCATTGAGAATGTCATCATCGTACTGGATCAGCGTCACACCCTGCTCCTGGAAGCGCTTCAGCGCGGCACCCTGAAGCGCCTCGGCGCGCGCCAGCGCGTACATGTTGGCGGCCATGCAGGTGTTCTCGATCAGCGCCTTTGTCTGGTCGTTGAGCTTGTTCCACTCAGTCATGTTGATGTACAGGTACTGGTTCGTCGAAGGCTGATGCCAGCCAGGCAGCGCATAGTACTTGGCGACCTGGAAGAAGCCGAGTTGTTCATCGACTGTCGGCAGTGAGAACTCGGTCCCGTCGAGCACGCCGGTTTCCAGCGCCTGGTAGAGTTCGCCGCCGGGGAGCATGGTCACCGACTTGCCGAACTCGGCCATGATCTCGCCGCCGACACCGGCTGCACGAAACTTCATGCCACGGAACTGATCGACCGACGTAATCGGCTTGCGGAACCAACCGGCAGCCTCGGGGCTGATGGTGCCGCACAGGATCGGATAGACGTTGTGAGGCGCGAAGGCTTCCTTGAGCAATGCATCGCCACCATGAAAATGCATCCACGCGACGAATTCGGCTGACTCGAGACCGAAGGGCGTGGCGCCGAACATCGCGGCAACCGGAACCTGGCCCCACTCGTAACCCATCCAGGAATAACCGGCCGGAACGTTACCAGTGCTCACGTTCTCGAAAATCCCCAACGCGGGGATCAGTGCACCCGGCTCGAAGACCTGCAGGTTGACCTTTCCGCCACTGGTGGCAGCCAGCATTTCGGAAACTTTTGGCATGGTGTCACCCAGCGCCGTCAGCGATGACGCGAATGCCATCGGCACTTGCCAGCGCACGCGATCGAAGTCGGCAGCAACCGGCGCGGCGACGGTGATCGCGGACGCGGCCAAGAATGTTCCAAGCAGTTTTTTCATGACGAGTCTCCTTCAGTGTGTATGAACAGCAGCGCAATCCTAGTGCGGCCATGCGCACACTAACAATCGCGCGCGGTGCGTCGCAATCAAGGTAAACCCCATCTGGGGCTACTATTAAGCGCTTGAATTTGCAATGCTTTCGAAACAAAGGCTGCAGAAAGGGTGAGACCGGAACAGCAGCTCATTGAGTTGTCTGACAATTTGTAAATCGGCCAATGAGCTCGCTGCAGCCTCACCGCGCGCATTGCAGTTGCCCGGACTCGACCACCACCGCGCAACTCAGAAAGCCGCACTGGCAGTGGCGTATCGTCCGCGGTTGTGCATCAGTGCCGATATTGATCCCCGGCGAACAGACACAGTCCTGAGGCTGCGGACTCGGCTGCGCAAAAGCGAGCGCCGCGAGCAACACACCTGCGCACAGCACGACGCCTGCTTGGGCGATCTTACGGATTCCAGACATGAGTCACTCCCTGGCTCTGAGCCTGACATGCAACCACTGCGCCGAGCGGCCGCGCCAAGCGGGCGAAACGTCCCGCACCTTCATTGCAGCATAGCAGCCGGCCCAGGGTCGTCACGGAACGGCTCGTGCAAGAAAACGTCAATGGCAGGCCCCCAGCCACCGGAGAGACGCATGGCAGACCGAGCAACAAGAAAATTGAGAATCTTTCAGGACGAGGTGAAGTTGAGGCACACCAGCCACTGGGACATGGACATGATGAGCCGCAGCGACCTGGACGCCTACATGAGCAGCGAACATCGGCGAGCGCACGCCGATACCCAGCAGGTGCCACCGACGCAACCGGTCGCAGGTCCCGAAACCGCGTGGTCGCGCTTTCTCAGGGCCATACTGCCGGCACGTTGAGACGCGCTCAGTCAAGACTGCTCAGATAGTCGATCACAGCCTCGAAGTTGCGCTCGCCAAGCTGACGCACCGCCCCGGTCATCGGAGGGTAGATGCGCTCCCCCGACATCGTCAGGTAGCGCTTCAGGTTGATGCGCAAGTACTCCTGTTGCTGGCCAGCCAGCCTGGGGTATTCGGCGCCACCATGCGCATGGTCGCCATGGCAGCGTGCGCAGAACTCGACATAGAAACGCGCGCCCTCGCCAGCGCGAGGACCAGGCTGGGCCAGGGCCGGGCGGACCGTCGAGACCGCGTAATAGATCGCTATCGATGCCTTTTCCCGCTCGCTCAGCACACGCATGAGCCCTTCCATGAACGGATCCTTGCGCACCCCTTGCAGGAAGGCGGAGATCTGCTTGTGAATATAGGCCGGGTGTTGCCCGGCCAGATTCGGCACCTCGGGGATCGTGCTATTGCCATCCTCACCGTGGCAATTGGCGCAGAAGAACGAAGCCTTCGCACCCTCGTTCGCAAGCGTCTCGCGTTGATCAGGGTCGGCTAGCGCCTGGCCGATCAGTTCAGCGGCACGTTCTGCGAACACCACGCCCGGGAGCCACAGCACCGCCGCGAGCAGAAGTCTGACTGGAACACGAAACATATTGACGGCCTCAGGTGATATCCCGATTGTGAAATGATGTCACAGGGATGGCATCGCAAGGCGTGCAAGAGTACACGGAGCAGCGTCTGACGGTTTTGCGCCAGATCAGGCTTCGCGCAAAATGTGCGCATGCTTTCGCAACTCCGCGCCACCTGCTGTGCAGTCCTCCTCATGCTGACGCCCTCGTCGCACGCCGGGCAGGAGCTGCCACCCCTTGTCGCGGTCGATGTCGGTCACACGATGTCGGCCCCGGGTGCAATCAGCGCCCGCGGTCGGGCCGAGCTCGAGTTCAATCTCGATCTGGCGCACAAGCTCACGAACGCGCTGCAGCGCCTCGGTCTGCGCACGATCCTGGTCAACCACGACGGCCTGATCGAATCGCTCGAGGCGCGACCGGCGAGCGTGCCGGACGCAGACTTTTTCATCTCCATCCACCATGACTCGGTCAGCGAGTGGGAACTGCAGACATGGTGGTGGCAGGGCCAGCGCCAGACCTTCTCCGACCGTTGGCAAGGTCATTCGATGTTCGTATCGCGGCGAAATCCGGATGTCGAACGCAGCCTGCTATGCGGCTCGGCCATTGGTGCCAGGATGCAGCGCATGGGTTTCGAGCCGACCGAAAAGAACGCCCGCCGCCGCGAATACGCCGACCCGCTGCACGCGGTGCACTACTTCGACAACCTGATCGTACTGTATCGCGCAGTTCAACCCGCCCTGCTCTTCGAAGCGGGTGTGATCAAGCATCGTGACGAAGAGTTGCTGCTGCGCGATCCCGCACGGCAGGCAAGAATGGCCGATGCAATCGCAACCGGTATCGCCGCCTGCCTGATGGCAGGTCGATGAGGCTCAGACGACCCGCGGCTCGGGCTCCAGCGCGATACCGAAGCGCGCCTGCACATCGCGCTGGATTGCGCTCGCCAAACGCATGACGTCCTCGCCGCTGGCCCCGCCACGATTGACCAGCACCAGCGCCTGGCGCTCGTAACAACCCGCCGGGCCGAGGTTCCGCCCCTTCCAGCCGCAGCGGTCGATCAGCCAGCCGGCGGCAAGTTTCGCGCCACCACCTGGCAAAACGTGATGTGGCATGGCTTCATACTCGTGCAACAAGCGTTGCAGCGTGGCCTCGTCGACCACCGGATTCTTGAAGAAGCTGCCCGCATTGCCCAGGCTTGCAGGATCGGGCAGTTTGCGCTGGCGAATACCGATCACCGCATCGGACACCTCGAGTGGGGTTGGCTTCGAAATACCCCTGGCGAGCAACTCCCGCGACAACTCGGCATAAGTCGTCACCGGCATCCAGGCTTCGGGCAAACGGAATCTCACCGATACGATGACCCAGCGCCCAGCCTCGTGCCGCTTGAATACGCTGTCCCGGTAGCCAAACTCGCACGCCTCGGCGGCAAAAAAACGAACCCGGCCGTCGTCGAGCGACACCGCCTCGAGACCGTCGATGCGATCGGCCAGTTCAACCCCATAGGCGCCGATGTTTTGTATCGGCGCCGCTCCGACGGTGCCAGGAATCAGGGACAGGTTCTCAAGGCCGGGCCAGCCCATCGACAGTGTCCAGCGCACGAACACGTGCCAATTTTCGCCACCGCCTGCCCGCAGCAGATGGACACCATCGACGAAACCGAGGTGCTCCCTGCCCCGGATATCGATACGCAGCACGCAACCCGGCCAGTCGCGCGTCATCACGAGGTTGCTGCCGCCACCAAGGACCAGCACCGGTCCTATCTCGCGCAGCCTTCCGCCAACGACCAGTGCTCGCAAGGCCTCGGCGGAACGAACCGTCACCAGGTGTGCGGCACGCGCCGGCAGCCCAAAGGTAGTGAGGTGGGTGAGATCGACGTCGGCGTCGAACGAGACCTCAGGCACGTTCAGGCATGCCGCCCGCTGCCGAGGTTGCCGGCGCGCGCTTGGCGATCTCCTGGCCCGGCGCGATCGGGAACGTACGGTCGTAGGCCATGTTGAATCCGAATGCGTAGCAGGTATAGGCGAGCGCCAACGCGAGATCGGCGATCAGCGCCTCGACGAAACCCATCCCGGTCCACCAGATGATCACCGGAAGCGACAAGATCAACAGCCCGGTCTCGAAACCGATCGCATGCACCACGCGGAGCTTCACCGGTCGCCGATCTGCGGTCCTGCCGCTGATCCTGCCGTCGATCCAGTCGAAACAGGTGTTGTAGCTTCCGTTCCAGATCGCTGCGATCAAGGCAAGCAAGGCCAACAGGCCGATGGACTCGGCGAGCGGCACCCCACTCGCCCACGCAAACGGCGGCGTGATCAGGGCCAGCCCGCCCAGCTCGAAAAACGCGATCTGGCGCAGGCGGTCAGGAAACGAGCGGAGTTTGGGCGCGTTGGTAGTCAATTCTCTCTGGGCTAACTAGAATCGAAGGCTTGCCGCCGGACCCGGATCACAATCTTCCGGAACACCAGGCTGGCACAGACTGTCGACCGTGACTTGAACAGCTTTTGATTATCGGCGAAATCCGCTCAAAACGGGCACCCAAGGCGCAATCTACCATGCTTCTCCATATCCGCCCGATCAGGTCGCTGATGCTGGCCACTGCCCTGCTTCTCGTCGGCAACGGCCTGCTCAGCACCCTGATCGCTTTGCGCGGCAGCCTCGAAGGCTACTCCGACCAGATGCTCGGCCTGATGGGTTCGGCCTACTTCGTCGGCTTCGTTCTCGGCACCTGGATCGCGCCACCATTCATCAGGCGAATCGGACACATCCGCGCGTTCAACTTCTTTGCCGCTGGGATCGCGGCGATCATGCTTCTGCACTCGATCATCGTCTCGCCCTGGGTGTGGTTGTTGCTGAGACTCACCATCGGCATTGCGCTGGTCGGCTTCTATACCGTCATCGAGAGCTGGCTCAACACCCAGGCCCAGCCGGAGCGACGGGGGCAGGTGTTCGCGTTCTACATGGTAGTGAATATGGTCGCCATCGCCGGTGCGCAGCAGTTCCTGCATTTTGCGTCACCCGCAGGGTTCATCTTGTTCTCGATCGCCGCGATGATGGTTTGCCTGTCCGTGCTGCCGGTCGCCTCGACCCGACTGCCCCAGCCCCTGATTACTGACGTCCCCAGACTGACTCTGTCGAAAATCTGGCATGCGGCTCCGGCGGCGCTGCTCGGCGCGCTCGCCTCGGGTCTGAGCATGGGCACTTTCTGGTCGCTCGCGCCGGTCTACGGGGCCCGGCTGGAAATGGACGCGGGCGCCATCGCAACCTTCATGACCGTCACCATCATTGGCGGCGCTGTTCTGCAGTGGCCCTTGGGACGTTTTTCCGACCGGGGTGACCGCCGCCTGGCGCTCGCTGTGGCTGCCGGCGGCGCTGGCATCGCGGCGGTGTGCATGGCCTTGTTCAGCGCACAGCCGATGGTGCTGCTCGGCGTGGCGTTCGTATTCGGCGGCATGGCTTTCGCACTCTACCCGATCGTCGTCGCACATCTGGTGGACCACCTGTCCCAGGACGACATCCTCTCGG
>CAYTAY010000140.1:0-8498 GCA_964435845.1 uncultured Azoarcus sp. | reverse complement strand
CGAGACTGTTTTCGAACCGAGCGAGGGACGGGGCTTGCGTGCAAAGCGATTGAATACACGGTTGGCACTGATACCGTGGTTGCTTGTGTTGAGCGGGGTCTCCTTTGCCGGCGGGATGACGCCGCTCTCGGTGTCGCCCGAGCTGATTCGCAGTCCGGCCCCCAGAGCGGTGCCACAGGCGCCTGCGGTCGAGCATGCGAGCGAAGTTTCGGTTGAGACTCGCTCCGCGCCTTCACGGCCTGAGCCTGAGCCTGAGCCGCTGCAAGATGGTGCGACAACGGCGCCTGACGGCGCTGAAACCGCGACTGGCGCCGCCGAGCACGCGACTGCGCCGCGCTCGGAAGGCGTCGAAGCGGGCGATGTCGCGGGTGGTCGAGCGCGTGTGAGCGAGGCACCTGTTTCGCGTTCGCAGGCAGCAGGCGCCCCGCTGGAAAGCGGGGCCACGCGAGTCAGCGCTTTGCGCATCGTCGGGGTACGTGCGTTGGAGCTGGTCGCCGAGGGCGATGCCGAGCTGGTGCGCGATTCGCTGGTGCTGACTGCGGATCGGGTGGTCTACAACGAGCTAACCGACGAAGCGACCGCCGACGGGAATGTCCGCCTCAGTCAGGACGACGACTGGTTGGCCGGGGATTGGGCGCGCCTCATCGTTCATGAGTGGGTCGGGGAACTCGACCAACCGCGCTATTTGTTCACGCGGCAGTCGCGGGCAAGGCCGGGCGAGCCGCAGCGCACCATCGTCGGTACCGGTGGCGCGGACGTCGTGTATTTCGAGGGCGAGAACCAGTACCGGATGGTCAATGCCACCTGGACCACCTGTGAACCGGATGATCCCGACTGGTTCATCCGCGCAGCGGATCTCGAGCTCGACTATGACCGCGAGATTGGCACGGCGCGCGGAGCAACGTTGGTGTTCAAGGACACGCCTATCCTGTGGTGGCCGCGGATGTCGTTTCCGCTGGCCGAGCAGCGCCAGTCGGGCTTTCTGGTGCCGACCATCGGCGTGTCGAACAAGACCGGTTTCGATGTCTCGGTGCCTTACTACTGGAATATCGCGCCCAACTACGATGCGACCATCACGCCGCGCCTGATGGGGCGGCGCGGTCTGCAGCTCGGTGGCGAGTATCGCTACCTGTCGCAGAATTACAGCGGCGAGATCCGCGGGGAGTGGTTGCCGAAAGACCGTGTGACCGGAGAGTCGCGCTCCCTGGGGGGGATTCAGCACGATCACCGAATCACGAGCCGTTTGCGCGCCAACCTTGACTACAACTGGGTGTCGGACAACGAGTACTTCGAGGACTTGAGTTCAAGGGTCGCGGTGGCGTCGCGGGTCAATCTGCTGCGTGAGGGCCGATTGACCTATCAGGGAGACTGGTGGACCGCGAGGGGACGGTTCCAAAGCTACCAGACCCTTGACGGCTTGGGGCCATACCGGCGCCTGCCGCAACTCACCTTGTCCGCTTATCGTGCGGATTTTCCCGCAGGCTTGGCGTTAACCTTCGAAGGTGAGTACGTCGACTTCAAGCACCCAGACCCGAGCCGAGCGGAGGGAACACGGGCATACATCTATCCTCAATTGTCGCTACCGGTGCGTGGTCCAGCGTATTTCTTGACCCCAAAAATAGGTGTCCATTACACGCGTTACGATCTGAGTCGGACCGCTCGTGTTGGCGATCGTAGTTCCGTCAGACGAACAGTGCCGATATTCTCGGTCGACGGCGGGTTGTATTTAGAGCGTGACACAACCGTCTTTGGTCAGGCGTATCGACAGACGCTTGAGCCAAGACTCTTTTACCTCCGCGTTCCCTATAGAGAACAGCAAGACCTACCGCGATTCGATACCGGTCGCTACGATTTCGGTTTCGCTCAGCTTTTTGCCGAAAACCGTTACACGGGTGTTGATCGTATCGGTGATGCTAACGAGTTGACGGCAGCGCTGACGACGCGTGTAGTCGAACCGCGATCAGGCGCTGAACGTCTGCGAGCGACGCTTGCTCAACGTTTTTACTTAAACGACCAGCAAGTTACCCTGGACGAAGCCAAGCGCAATCGCCGTCGAACCGATATTCTGACACTGGTGAGTGGCAGATTGACCCAAACGGTGTCCCTGGATTCGCTCTGGCGCTATGATCCATTCGAGCGCGAAACGCAGCGTTTCAATTTTGCTCTGCGTTATAACCCCGAGCCCGGGCGGGTGCTGAATCTCAGTTACAGATATTCAACTCCCCTAATCGATAACCGTCCGAACCGCGCAGGTCTGGAAGATGTCGACTTCTCCGCCCAGTGGCCGTTGGGCAATCGCTGGTATGGCGTCGGCCGCATCACCCGCTCGCTCAAGGACAAGCGCGTTACCGAGGCGATCGCTGGGGTGGAATATCTGAGCACCTGCGGCTGCTGGGTGTTCCGTACTGCGGCGCACCGCTTCGCCACCGACCCGGATCGGGTCACCAACGCCTTGTTCTTTCAGCTCGAGCTGACCGGGCTGGGCGGTCTCGGTCCGAGCCCGGTCAATCTGTTGACACGCAGCGTGCCGGGCTATGGCAAGATCAACGAACCCATGTCGGACCGCTATTTCGGCGCCGACTGACCCCGCTCATCGGCTATCCAGGCAATCGAAAACATGCGCATTCAGTCCCACATCAAGCTCACCGCCCTTCTCGCCGCTACCGCTGCATGCCTGCTGCTTCCCGCCCAGGCACTGGCGCAGCGTGCCGTGCCAGTCGATCGCGTGGTCGCGGTGGTCAACAACGAGGTCGTTACCGCGCTGGAATTGCGCGAGCGTGTTCAGGCTGCGATACGGCAACTGCAACAGCGTGGAATCGAGGCGCCGCCACTCGAGGTGCTGGAGGAGCAAGTGCTCGAGCGCATGATCATCGAGCGCGCCCAGCTCCAGCTTGCGGCTGAAACCGGTCTGCGCCTGGATGAGGCCACGGTTGATCGGGCGATTGCCTCGATCGCCCGCAACAACGACCTCACCGAGGACGAATTGCGCGCGGTGCTCGCCGAGGACGGTATCTCGTGGACGCGTTTCCGCGAGGAGATTCGCACCGAACTGACGATCACGCGACTGCGCGAACGTGAAGTCGAAAGCCAGATCGTGGTGACCGAGGCCGAGATCGACAATTTCATCACCAACAATCCCGACGCCTTCTCCGGCGAGGAGTTGTTCGTCGCCCATGTGTTGATCCGGATGCCCGAGGCGCCGTCCCAGGCTGATCTCGCGCGCTATATGGCACGTGCCGACGAGGTGCTTGCACGCCATGCGGCGGGCGAGGATTTTGCCCAACTGGCTGCGGCCTATTCGGATGCGCCGGACTCTACGCAGGGAGGCGGGCTTGGCTGGCGCAGTCGCGACCGGCTCCCCGGGCTGTTTGCCGAGGCAGTGCGCACGTTGCGACCGGGTGAAGTGTCACCGGTGCTGCGCAGTCCCGCTGGACTGCACATCGTCAAGTTCGTGGCCGTGCGTGGCGGCGAACTGGCTGGCGGTGTGGACGAGATGGAACAGACCAGGGCGCGCCACATCCTGATCCGCACTACTGAGGTGTTGTCGGATGCCGAAGCCGAGGCTCGGCTACTCGGTTTGCGCGAGCGCATGATCCAGGGCGGGGAGCGTTTAGAGGAACTGGCGCGAATTCACTCCGATGATCTGTCTGCCGCGCGGGGTGGTGACCTGGGCTGGATTTACCCGGGTGACACGGTGCCCGAGTTCGAACGCGCGATGGACGCGCTCTCCCCAGGCGAGATCTCGCAGCCGATCCGTTCGCCCTTCGGCTGGCATCTGATCGAAGTCGTGGAGCGCAGAGTGCAGGACGTGTCGGACGAGCGCATGCGGGCGACCACCCGCAATGCGTTGCGCGAGCGCAAGGCTGACGAAGCCTACGATGCGTGGCTGCGTGAGCTGAGGGATTCGACCTTTGTCGAATACCGTCTCGAAACGGATTTCTGAATGGTGTCTCGTTGCCCGCTGATCGCGGTTACCAGCGGGGAGCCAGCGGGGGTCGGGCCCGAGCTCTGTGTCGGCCTGGCCGGTCGTCGGTGGCCGGCACGGCTGGTGGTGATCGGCGATCTGTCCTTGATTCGCGGGCGGGCGGAAGCCATTGGCGAGCAGGTCTCAGTCGTCGAGTTTGAACCGCAGGCGTCGCCGCGCGAGGGTGTACTGGAAGTCCTGCATGTGCCGCTGGCTTGTGTCTCCCGCGCCTCCCGCCTGGATTCGGCGAATGCAGGCTACGTGCTTGCAATGCTGGACGCGGCCATTGACGGTTGTGTGGCGGGGAGGTTTGCGGCGATGGTCACCGCACCGGTACACAAGGGTGTCATCAACGATGCCGGTATTCCCTTCAGCGGGCATACCGAGTATCTGGCCGAGCGGACCGCAACCCCGCGGGTCGTGATGATGCTGGTGGGCGGTGGCATGCGGGTCGCGCTGGCGACGACTCACCTGCCGCTGTCCGCGGTGCCCTCTGCGATTACCGCCGAGCTGCTTCGGGAGACGATAGCAATACTCCACAGGGATCTCGTGCAGCGCTTTGGCATCGTCTCGCCGCGCATCCTGGTCGCCGGACTCAACCCACACGCCGGCGAAGGCGGGCACATGGGGCGCGAGGAGATCGATGTCATCGCGCCGGTTCTCGACGCCATGCGGGCTGAGGGGCTACACCTCGTTGGACCGTTGCCGGCTGATACCTTGTTCGTGCCCGACAAGCTGGCTGGTGCTGACGCTGTGCTGGCGATGTATCACGATCAAGGGCTGCCGGTGCTCAAGCACGCGAGTTTTGGCGGCGGCGTGAACGTGACCCTTGGCTTGCCAATCGTTCGTACGTCGGTGGATCACGGCACGGCGTTGGACTTGGCCGGCACCGGCACGGCCGACTCCGGCAGCCTGCACGCCGCTTTGGAACTCGCGATTACGATGGCGGACAAGACCCTCGGAGGCGCATGTTGATGGAGCATCGCGCGCGAAAGCGGTTTGGCCAGAATTTCCTGACCGACCCGAATACCGTCCGCCGTATCGTCGACGCGATCCGCCCGGCGCCGGATGACAACATGGTCGAGATCGGCCCCGGACTGGGCGCGATGACCGAGCCCCTGCTGGCGCGCCTTGGACACCTGCATGTGGTCGAGATCGACCGGGACCTCATCGCCCGTCTCGGGACCCGTTTCAGCCGGCAGCAGCTGACCCTCCATGAGGGCGACGCGCTCAAATTCGATTTTGCTGCCCTGGCTGCGCCGCTGCGCGTGGTCGGCAACCTGCCCTACAACATTTCCACGCCGCTGCTGTTTCATCTGGCTGGGTTCGCCGACCGCATCCGGGACATGATCTTCATGCTGCAGAAGGAGGTCGTAATGCGAATCGTGGCCGAGCCGGCAACCGCGGATTATGGGCGATTGTCGGTGATGCTCCAGTATCGTTTCAGGGTCGGCAGGTTGTTCGACGTGCCACCTGGCGCGTTTACGCCGGCACCCAAGGTCATGTCGAGCATCGTGCGCCTGCTGCCCTTGCCGCCGGAAGCGCGAGACGCGACCGACGAGCTCCTGCTGGAGCGCGTGGTTGCAGCGGCATTCGGCCAGCGCCGCAAGACCCTGCGCAACACCCTGCGCGAGTTCATGAGCGAGCCTGATTTTCTCGCGCTTGGAATCGACCCGGGATTGCGCGGCGAACGACTGACAGTAGGGGACTTCGTGCGAATCGCCAATCACGTCAGCGCCGGGAGTCAGACGTAGTGAATCAGTCCTTCTTGGTTGGGCAGGTGTTTGCGCCGATCAGGGTGTAGGCCGGGCACCAACCCATCAGCCCGGTAGCCAGCGGTACGATGCCGATCCAGGTCCACGGGGTGCCGATGCCGAGAATGGCGAGTGCGATCAGGACGAGGCCTGCGACGATGCGGGCGATCTTGTCGATAGAGCCGACGTTCTTGGTCATGGTGTTCTCCTTTGCGGAAGTGGACAAAGCTGCCCGAGCATTTCAGCACGCCGCGCTGGGTCGGTCTGTGACCTTGGATACAGAGGCGACCTGCCACGCGCTTGTCTGGAGCGACCGCGGCTCAGCGTCGGTCTGCGCTTGCCAGGATGCGCAGGCCGGCGGGGTCGAGAATCTCGATCTGCTCACGGCTCAGCCGGACCAGCCCTTGCTCCGAGAGGCCCTTGAGCAATCGGCTCACGATCTCACGCCCGCTGCCGAGTTCATCGGCGAGTTGCTGATGCGTTGTCCGGAGGCATGCGCCCTTGCCGAGCAGGATCCCGGCGAGCCTTTGATCGAGCCGTTTGAAGGCGACCTCGTCGATGAGGTGCATCAGGTCGGCAATGCGTTCCGCGAACAGCTGGAATACGAATGTGCGGAACACCGGCTCGGCGAGCAGGGATTCGAACACCGCCGTCGGGAGGAGCAGCACACGGCAGTCGCTCACCGCGACGCCGCGGGCATTGTAGGCTTCGCTGCCGAGCAGGCACGAGGTCGAGATAATGCAGGTTTCGCCGGCATTGACCCGGTACAGCGGCAACTCCCTGCCACTGGGCGAGGCCTTGACGACCCGGATGCTGCCCTCGAGTACGAACGGAAACCCCTTGCACGCCTGGCGCTCGTCGAAGACAAGCGTTCCGGCGGGCAAGTTAGCCTGGAGGGCTGAAGCCGCGAGGCAAGTCTTCGCAGATTCCGGGAGGTTTGCGAGGGCCGGGTAGTGCGAAGTCAGGACAGTGGAGTCCATGTGTTTCAGGCGTCGAACTCGGCGACGACTGGAGCATGATCGGATGGTCGCTCCAGCTTGCGTGGCCCTTTGTCGATAATGCACGACCTGCAGCGTTCGGCCAGCGCCCTGCTCGCCAGCACATGATCGATACGCAGCCCGAAGTTTCGGCGAAACGCCCCCATGCGGTAGTCCCACCACGAGTAACTCGCCTCGTCCTGGTCGAAGCGCCGGAACACATCCTCAAGACCCAGCCCCAGCAGGGCGCGGAAGGCATCGCGCTCGGGTTCCGAGACATGGATTTCATCCTTCCAGTCGGGGTGGGCGTCGCGCGCCTCCGGCGCGACGTTGAAGTCACCGGTGAGGACCAGCTTGCCGTGACGTGTCATTTCCTCGCGGACCCACGCGGTCAAGGCTGCGAGCCAGCGCATCTTGTAGGCGAATTTTTCCGAGCCGACAGACTGGCCGTTGGGAAAATAACCGCAGATGATCCTGACGTCGCCAATCGTGGCCCCAATGACGCGTTTTTGCTCATCATCGAAACCCGGGATGTCCCGCGAGACCTCGTCCAAGGCGTGAGGGCTGAGGATCGCAACGCCGTTGTACGTCTTCTGGCCGTTGAACACCGATTTGTAGCCCGCCGCCTCCAGTTCGGCGACCGGGAAAAACTTGTCCTCGAGCTTGAGCTCCTGCAGGCACAGGGCATCCGGGCGGTTGGTCTCCAGCCAGTCGAGTACATGAGGCAAGCGGACCTTGAGGGAGTTGACGTTCCAGGTGACGATCTTCATCGATTCTCGATTTCGCCTCGATCGCATGTCGCGACCCACGAAGACCGTGTTGTGGTCTCCGCGCGCTTGGTGCCAGGGAGGCGTGTTGTTGCGGTGGCCCTATCATACGGAATTTTCCGCGTTCGTACCCTGGGCCTCAGGGGTAACCCGCCCTATCCAGCAGTCCATTCCAGGCGGCGGGCTCGAAGCCCATCAGCTTGCGAGGGCCGACGGTTGCAGCCGGGACAATGTCGACGCCATCGAACAGTTCGCGAAACGCTCGGACGTCATCTTCAGTGGCGATCATTCGCTCCGTGAAAGGAATGTCCCGCGCCAGCAACAGTTCGCGGGCCATATCGCATGGTGCTGCGCAGTCGCTGCTGGTATACAGCACGACGGGAAAACCTTGGGCCACCATCCGGATGCGGTACGCGGGCACTTGATCGGGGCGTCCGGCAAATACCCGCACCCGCTCCGCGCTCTCAGCCGTGGGCGGTGGCCGGTCCGAGAACACCGTTCGCCCTTGATCGTCGGTCCAGCGGTAAATGCCCTGCGCGCTGGCTTGAGCGCACAGCGCGAGCAGCAGGCAAGCAAGCAGGAGTCGGCAAGGGCTCATGCCTCGACCATGCCGTTGTGACGGAGCAGTGCGTCGACCCGGGGTTCGCGGCCCCGAAACGCCTTGAACGATTCGATGGCCGGGCGACTGCCGCCGACGGCGAGAATCTCGCGCCAGAAGCGCTCGCCAGTGATCGGGTCGAGCAAGGAGCCCTTGCCTGCACCGGCCTCCTCGAAGGCCTCGAAGGCGTCCGCCGACAGCACCTCCGCCCACTTGTAGCTGTAGTAGCCAGCGGCGTAACCGCCGGCGAAGATGTGCGAGAAGCTGTGCGGGAATCGATGCCAGGCAGGCGGGGTGATCACCGCGACTTCGCGGCGGACTTCGTCGATCAGGGCGAGCACTCGTTCGGCTGGAACCGGTCCGCTGCTGGCGTCGATCTCGCTATGCAGGCGCAGGTCGAACATGGCGAACTCGAGCTGGCGCACCGTCTGCATGCCG
>CAYTAY010000139.1:0-8505 GCA_964435845.1 uncultured Azoarcus sp. | reverse complement strand
CACGCCCGAAGGCGTTTAACATTTTGCCCTGGACTTTCATTTGACGGGTGCGCGGTGGGCAAGCGGGTATTGGGAATCGAGACTTCGTGTGACGAGACCGGTGTGGCGGTGTACGACACCGAGGCGGGCTTGCTTGCACACACCGTCCATTCACAGATCGATCTTCATGCTGCTTACGGCGGCGTGGTGCCCGAGCTCGCCTCGCGGGATCACATCCGGCTGCTGCCTGCGCTGGTGCGCCAGACCGTGAATGCTGCAAACTGCCGGCTCGATCGGATCGACGCCATCGGTTATACCGCAGGCCCCGGGCTTGCCGGCGCGCTGCTTGTGGGCGCCGCTTTCGCCGAGTCGCTGGGTATGGCGCTGGAGGTGCCGGTGCTGCCCATCCATCACTTGGAAGGGCATCTGCTGTCGCCCCTGTTGTCGGTGGACCCGCCGACCTTTCCCTTCGTGGCACTGCTGGTGTCGGGTGGCCATACTCAGCTGATGTCGGTCAGCGGCGTCGGCGAGTACGTGCTGCTTGGCGAGACGCTCGATGATGCAGCTGGCGAGGCCTTCGACAAGACCGCCAAGCTCATGGGCCTCGGTTACCCCGGCGGCCCACAGCTGGCCGCGCTGGCCGGTGAGGGCATGGCCGGGCGTTTCAAGTTGCCACGTCCGATGCTGCGCTCCGGTGATCTCGATTTCAGCTTCAGCGGTTTGAAGACTGCGGTGCTGAACGTCGTCAATGGCGCGAATTGGCGAGCGCTCGATGCGCCCGATCTGGCGGTGGATTTTCAGGAAGCGGTGGTGGACGTGCTGGTGGCCAAATCGCTGGCGGCGCTCGAGGCGAGTGGCTTGAGTCAGCTCGTAGTGGCCGGCGGAGTCGGTGCGAACCGGCGCCTGCGCGCCCAACTCGACCGGGCGGTCAGGCGCAAGGGCTGGCGGGTGTTCTACCCGGAACCTGAACTGTGCACCGACAATGGGGCAATGATTGCCTTCGCCGCCGCGCTGCGCTTCGAGCGCGGCGCGGGCGGCTCGCCCGGAGGCGCAGTGAGCGTGTGCCCACGCTGGCCCTTGGCCGATCTCCGGCCGCCAGTTGAACTTGCAGGAACGGCGTAAGGCGCGAAGCGGGTGGTGCCGAGGCAATGGGCTGTGGTGGTTGGCGAAAGCCGCCTTCGCGCCTTACGGCGCTCCCACAGGCAGTGGTCACTGCGGCACCCGCTGCGCGACCATCATCGGTAGGAGCGGCGTAAGCCGCGAACCGGGGCGCCCTTACTTCTTGCCGCCGATGCGCGGTTCGGTGCCGTTCTTGAGGCGTGAAATGTTGTCCCTGTGGCGCCACACCAGAATGCCTGACATGGCGAGTACGGCGCCGAATACGCCGCCTTCCGCAATCAGGACCAGGGTCGCGATCGGCGCGGCCGCAGCGGCGCACAGCGCTGCGGCCGATGAGTAGCGCGTAGTGAAGGCGACGCCGAGCCAGGTCAGCAGGGCGATCAGTGCGATCCAGGGGTCGATGCCGCCGAGCACGCCGAGTGCGGTCGCGACGCCCTTGCCGCCCTTGAAACGCAGAAAGAAGCTGAAGATATGACCAAGCAGGGCGAACAGGCCGGCCAGTGCGGCTTCACCCGGTCCGAAGCCGACTGCCGCGGTGGCGAGGACCACGACCCAGCCCTTGGCGCAGTCACCAATGAGCGTGACGATGGCCGCGGCCTTGTTGCCGCTGCGCAGCACATTGGTGGCCCCGGGGTTGCCGGAGCCGTACTTGCGCGGATCCTCGAGGCCGAACAAGCGGCTGGCGATGATGGCGAAGGGGACCGAGCCAGCGACGTAGGCGGCGGCAAGGAGCAGGACGAGGCTCATCGTGAAACGTTCCGGCGAGGCACTTGCGGTGGCACGCAGATGCGGGTTGGAGCGGTAGAATCGGGACGCATTCTAACTGACGGAAAACCCATGGATTTCATTTTCATCGAGGAGTTGCGGGTCAAGGCGTGGATCGGGATCTACCCGCGCGAGAAGGCCGCACCTCAGGTGGTCGAGCTCAATCTCACTTTCGGCGTGCCCGATGCTGCAGCAGAGCGCGACAATATCGATGACACCATCGATTATGCAAAAGTCGTCGAGCGTATTCGTGCCGAGCTGGCAGAAAGACATTTCAATCTTATCGAAACCCTGGGTGAATTCGTCGTGAATATGCTTTTCGACGACTTCGGTGCGCCATGGGTCAAGCTGAGGATCGCCAAGATTTCGGTAATGCGCGACATTTGTCGCGTCGGCGTTTTCATCCAGCGCGGCCGCGATGGGCGAACGCTGCCCGGGTCTGATATCCGGGTATAGGGTGCGTTGAGCGTAGCGGAACGCACCGTGCGGCGGCGTGTCCCGCAATGCTCGTTGTTCATTTACGCTGCTTTTTTCTCGAGTGCCTCGATGGGTTTGTTTTGCGCCAGCCAGTCGATGACCCAAAGAGGCTTGCGCCCCCGACCGGACCAGCCGATCGTCGGGTCTTCCGGGTGGAAATACTTGGGCGGTACCTTGCTCCCCTTGGTGGGGCTGCCCTTGGTGCCGCGCGCTGTGGCAGCCTTGCGCCCGCGGCGCTGGGACTTCGCGGGGGCGCTGCCAGTGATTTCGCTGATGACGTCGTCGAAGGAGATGCCTTCTTCTTCAGCGATTTTTTTCATTCTCTTCAGCGCGTTCTTTTTGGCGGATTCGTTGCGTCTTTGTAATTCAGCTCCGATGCGGGTCTGAAGGCGGCGTAATTCCGTGTTGCTCATCGAGCCCAGATCCATTTTGTCTCCTGGACAGTGAATTGGAAGGTGTCTTCTTAATCGATCCAGCAGGATTGCTGTCTCGGTGAGCGCATTCTGCCATCCAAGGAAAAGGAAATAAACATTTCTACCGATTTTCTATGCTTCGAAGGTTATATAACGCCCGTCTTTGGTGATCGCGCGGCTTTGAATTGCCGTCATTCGAGTGCAGCACTTATCAGCTGCGGCTCCAGCACACGCAGGATGTCGTGCGGGTGAATCCCGACGAGAAAGCCCCGGCGCCCGCCATTGATGTATATCAGCGGCAAATCGAGAATGGTTTTTTCCATGAACACCGGCATTCGCTTGCGTGTAGCGAATGGTGATGTGCCACCGACGAGATAACCGGAATGACGGTTTGCAACCTCCGGCTTACAGGTTTCGATGCGCTTGCAGCCGGCCTGTCTGGCGAACTCCTTGGTCGACACGGTCCTGTCTCCGTGCATCAACACGATGAGCGGATTGGCGCTTTCGTCCTGCATCACCAGCGTCTTGACGATCGCATGCTTCGGCAGGTTGAGCTCGCGTGCCGAGACCGTGGTGCCCCCATGCGCCTCGTATTCATAGAGATGCGTGGAAAACGGCACACGTAGCTGCTTCAGCAAGCGGGTCGCCGGGGTCTCGGGGGCGTTGGTTGGGGGTTTGGTCATGATCCTGGAAACCGCAGTTGGACGTGTTCGAGTGTGCGCCTGGCGTGCAATCGGGCACGTAGCGAAATCACCCGTCGGGTGATCGTCGTCGCATGTGAGCATCCCAAGTTCTCGTGAGGCATTCAAGATTGTTGAGAGCGATCAACTGCGGTTTCCAGGATTAAATTCAAGCACGCGGATGGTGTTGGCGGTGAAGCGCCTTGAGGCGCTCGCGGGCAACATGAGTATAGACTTGGGTGGTGGAGATGTCGGCATGACCGAGCAGCATCTGCACGACGCGCAGGTCGGCCCCGTGGTTGATGAGGTGCGTGGCAAACGCATGGCGCAGGGTGTGCGGCGACAGACTGCCGGCGGCGATGCCAGCCTGCACCCCGTAGCGTTTGATGAGGCGCCAGAACATCTGTCGGCTCATGCCGCTGCCCAGGCGGGTGACGAAAACCTGCTCCGAACGCTTGCCGCCGAGCAGTGTGGATCTGGCATCCGTCAGGTAGCGTTCCAGCCATTCGCGTGCATCTTCGCCGAGCGGCACCAAGCGCTCCTTGTCGCCCTTGCCGAGCACTCGCATCAGACCCTCGTTCAGGCTCATCGAGAACACGGCCAGACCGACGAGCTCGGACACCCGCAGGCCGGTGGCGTAGAGCACCTCGAGCATGGCGCGGTCGCGCAAACCGCCCGGAGTCTCGGTGTTGGGGGCGTCGAGCAGGGCTTCGACCTGGGCTTCCGTGAGGGTCTTGGGAAAGCGCTCGCCACGCGCCGGCGGGTCGAGGAGAATGGTCGGATCTTCGCGGATACGACCAGCTTCGAGCAGGCGCCGATAATAGCGGCGCCAAGCCGACATCAGCCGGCGTTGGCTCGCAGGCCGGGAGCGGCGGGCGAACTCCGCGAGATAAGCCGCGAGATCACCCCGCGTGGCGTCCTGCAGCCGCTGGCGGCGATTCGCCAGCCAGCCGGCGAACAGCGCCAGATCACTGCGGTAGCCGACGAGGGTGTTCTTCGACAGGCCGTCTTCGAGCCACAGCGCGTCGCCGAAGGCGTCGAGCTCGGCCAGCACGTCCGGCGGCAGCGCTGGCGCCGAGCGCTCGCCCGAATGGGGTTTCGCCTGTTTCAGCGGCGAATCTCGCCGTTGCCGAAGACGATCCATTTCTGGCTGGTGAGACCCTCGAGGCCGACCGGACCGCGTGCGTGGATCTTGTCGGTGGAGATGCCGATCTCGGCGCCGAGGCCGTATTCGAAGCCGTCGGCGAAGCGGGTCGAGGCGTTGATCATCACCGACGCGGAATCGATCTCGCGCAGGAAGCGCATCGCTCGGGTGTAGTTCTCGGTGATGATGGCCTCGGTGTGGCCGGAGCTGTAGTTGTTGATATGTGCGATCGCCTCGTCCAGACCATCCACTACCCGGATCGCGATGATCGGGGCGAGATACTCTTCGTGCCAGTCGTCCTCGCCGGCGGCGACGATGGTCGCGCCGTCGATCGCGGCATCACCGAGGATGGCGCCGGCCTTGTCGCAGGTGCGCATCTCCACGTCCTTCGCGGCGAACATGCGGCCGATTTCGGGCAGGTAGCGCGCGGCGACCGAGGCGTCCAGCAGCAGGGACTCCGCGGTGTTGCAGGTGCCGTAGCGCTGGGTCTTGGCGTTTTCGACGATGGGCACGACCTTGGCCGGGTCGGCCTCGCCGTCGACATAGACATGGCAGTTGCCGTCCAGGTGTTTGATCACCGGTACCCGCGCTTCGCGCGCGATACGCTCGATCAGCCCCTTGCCGCCGCGCGGCACGATGACATCGACAAAGCCGTCCATGGTGATCAGATGGCCGACTGCGGCCCTGTCGGTTGTGTCGATGACCTGCACCGCTGCCTCGGGCAGCCCCGCTTCGAGCAGGCCGTCGCGCACGCAGGCGGCGATCGCCTGGTTGCAGTGCAGGGCCTCTTTGCCGCCACGCAGGATCGCGGCGTTACCGGATTTCAGACACAACGCGGCGGCGTCGGCGGTGACGTTGGGGCGGGCCTCGTAGATGATGCCGATGACGCCCAGCGGCACGCGCATGTGACCGACCTGGATACCGGAGGGACGACGCTTGACGTTGGTGATCTCGCCCACCGGATCGGGTAGCGCGGCGATCTGCTCGAGCCCCTCGGCCATCACGGCAACGCCTTTCTCGTTCAGCGTGAGCCGGTCGACCAGCGCGGCTTCGAGCCCATCAGCACGGGCCTGCTCGAGATCGGCGCGATTGGCCGATAGCAGGACGTCACTGCGCTCGCGGATCAGGCGGGCGATGGCAAGCAGGGCGTTGTTCTTGGTCTCGGTCGAGGCTGCCGCCATCAGGCGCGAGGCCGCGCGGGCCTGATGGCCGAGTTGCTGCATGTAGGTCTGGATGTCCATCGGGGGGGTCGGTGGTGGCTGGGTAGCCTTCAATTCTAGCGCCGCGCCACCCGCAGCGCCAGCAACTGGAACTCGTCCCACACCCGGCCTTCGCCCAGCCCTTTGATCAAGCGGTCGATTTTCGCAGCGTGCAGCAAGGCGGCGCGCAGCGCGGGCAGCGCGAGGCGGGGCAGGGCGCGTTGAATCGCCTGTTTGCGGCGGTCGTCGAAGATGCGCTCGGCGCGCATCAATTGTGCGAGCGCTTGGCCGGCGTCCAGGCCAGTACGCAGCGCGGCGAGGGTGCGGATCTCGTTGGTCAGCGCCCACAGGATGAGGGGTGGGGCGGTGCCTTCGCCCTCCAGGCCTTCGAGCAGGCGGATGCAGCGCGCCGGGTCGCCCTCGAGAATCGCCTGGCGAAGCTTGTCGATGTCGTAGCGGGCGACGTTGAGCACTGCCTGTTCGACGTCGGCCAGGGTGAGCTCGCCCTCGGGGTGGAGCAGGCCGAGCTTGAGGATTTCCTGGTGCGCGGCGAGCAGGTTGCCTTCGACATGCTCGGCGATGAAACGCAAGGCCTCGGCCGGCGTGCGCTGGTTCTGGCGGGAGAGCCGCTCTGCAATCCACTGGGGCAACTGTTCGCGCTCGGGTGCGTTCAGTTCGAGGGTGATGCCCGCCTCGGCCAGTGCCTTGAACCAGGCGGTCTTGCGGGTAGCCCAGTCAATCTCCGGCAGCGTGATCAGCGTGACGGTCGCGGTGTCGAGCGCGACGACGTAGCGTTGCAGTGCGTCGCCGCCGTCGCTCCCGGGTTTGCCGGTCGGAATGCGCAGGTCGATGAGCTTGCGGTCGCCGAACAGCGACAGGTTGCCCGCCACGGCGCTGAACTCATTCCATCGAAAACCCTGGCCAACGACAAAGGTTTCGCGCTCGGTGAAGCCCTGAGCGCGGGCGGCGGCGCGAATCGCGTCGGCTGCCTCGAGCACCAGCAGGGGCTCGTTGCCGTGCAAGACGTAGAGCGGCGCGATGCCCTTCTGGAGATGGGCGTGGAGTTGATCCGCCCGCAGGCTCACGAGCGGATCGCGGCCATGCGCCGGAGCATCTGCTGGACGATATCCTCTTCCATGTCGCGGATCAGCAGTGCCTCCTCCTGTTCGCGCGCGATGATCTGCTCGTCGTCGAAGTTGTATTCCCGTCTGACCGTGATTGAGGAAGGCGGCAGCAACTCGTTGCCGCCACGGTCGATGACGCGGAAGACCACGGTCTGTGTGAGCTGGTATTCGCGCACCCGGCCAGCGCCGGTCAGCGAGAGGATGTCGCGCGAACGGTTGTTGCGCAGGATTTCCAGCCGGGCATCGGCTTCGCCGGCATCGGCGACGACGCGGGTGTCGGCGCCGGCTGCGATCTGCTGGCGCAATGCGGCACCGAATGGGGTGGTGAGATCCGCACCAACGTAAAGACTGTCGAAGGGCAGTTGCTGCGCGCCCCGCAGGCGAAAACCGCAACCAGACAGCACAGCGGTGGCCTGGAGGGCGAGGAGCGAGGTGATGAAGCTGCGGCGTGACATTGGCTTCTCCCTGAGTCGCCGGGGTTTCAGACCACGATGTTGACGAGACGACCCGGCACGACGATGACCTTGCGCGGCGGCTTGCCCTCGGCGAATTTGGCCGCAGCCTCGGAAGCAAGCGCAGCCGCCTCGATGTCCGACTTCGACGCATCGGCCGCAACCTTGATGCTCCCGCGCAGCTTGCCGTTGATCTGCATCACCAGTTCGATCTCGTCCTGCTTCAGCGCGGCTTCCAGCGGCTCGGGCCAGGGCGCGTCGAGGATATCGTCGCCGAGGCCGCAGTCCTGCCACAAGGCTTGGGCGATGTGGGGGGTGATCGGCGCCAGCAGGCGGACCAGGATGGCGAAGCCTTCGCACGCAAGCACCGCGTGCGCAGCAGCCTCGTCCTGTGGGGCGCGCTCCAGGGCATTCAGGATCTTCATCGCCGCCGAGGCGACCGTGTTGAACTGGTGCTTGCCGAAGTCGTAGTTTGCCTGCTTGAGATGCAGGTGGATTTCGCGGCGCACGTCGGCGAGCGCCGGCGGCAGGCCATCGACCTTGATTGCGCTGGTGGCGACCAGAGGCAGCATCTCGCTGTGGTAGGCGTGGCCGAAGCTCCACACCCGGCGCAGGAAGCGCGAGGCACCCTCGACACCCGAATCCGACCACTCGAGTTGCTGGTCGGGTGGCGCGGCGAAGATGATGAAGAAGCGCGCGGTATCAGCACCATATTGGTCCACCAGCGCCTGCGGGTCGACACCGTTGTTCTTCGACTTGGCCATCTTCTCGATGCCGCCGATGGTGACCGCCTGGCCGTCGGCCTTGAGCCGAGCGGCGATGATGCGGCCCTTTTCGTCACGGTCGACCTCGACGTCGGCCGGGTTGATCCATTGCTTGCGGCCACCTTCGCTGTCGCGGTAATAGGTCTCGGCGACCACCATGCCCTGGGTGAGCAGCTTGGTGAAGGGCTCGCTGGCCTGGACCAGGCCGCAGTCGCGCATTGCCCGCGTGAAGAAACGCGAATAGAGCAGATGCAGGATGGCGTGCTCGATGCCGCCGATGTACTGGTCGACCGGCGCCCAGTAATTGACCCGCTCATCGACCATCGCGGTGTGGTTGTCGGCGCAGGCGTAGCGCAGGAAATACCAGGACGACTCGACAAAGGTGTCCA
>CAYTAY010000138.1:4157-8573 GCA_964435845.1 uncultured Azoarcus sp. | reverse complement strand
CCGCGGCTTGCGGACCAGCTGATTGATAGTTGGCATAGCTAGAGAAATCCCAAAGAACCCGGGACAGCTCGCTATAGAGCTGCCTCGGCGGTTTTTTTTCAGGCCTTGTCGGCCACGACACTGACTACGATTGGTCAGCCCGCGTAAAGAGGCCGGATTTTACTCCGTCTCTATCGCGAACGTCAACCTGCCTGCACATCTTGCTCGGCATCCGATCCCGCGCCGGCACCTGCGATGCTGGCCCACGCATGCTCACCACCCATGTCTTCGCCGGCATTCTGGCTGCGACGGTTGCGATGATAGGCCATGCCGGTACCGGCCGGGATGAGGCGACCCACGATAACGTTCTCCTTGAGACCACGGAGTTCGTCGCGCTTACCCATGATCGCCGCTTCGGTAAGAACCCGAGTGGTTTCCTGGAACGAAGCTGCCGAGATGAAGGAGTCGGTCGACAGCGAAGCCTTGGTAATCCCGAGAAGCACATTCTCGTAGTCGCACGGCAACTTGCCTTCGCGCTCCATGCGCTCGTTTTCTTTCAGAACGTCCGAACGCTCAACCTGCTCCTCGCGGATAAAGCGAGTGTCGCCCGGCTCGCTAATGACGACACGACGCAGCATCTGGCGAACGATGACCTCGATGTGCTTGTCGTTGATCTTCACACCCTGCAGACGGTAGACGTCCTGGACCTCGTCGATGATGTAGCGTGCAAGCGCGGCGATACCCTGCAAACGGAGAATGTCGTGCGGGTCGGCAGGGCCATCCACGACAGGCTCGCCCTTGTTGACCACCTGTCCATCGTGCACCAGCAGATGCTTGTCCTTGGGGATCAGGAAATCATGCGCGTTGCCGTCGGGCTCGGTGATCACCAGGCGCTGTTTGCCCTTGGTTTCCTTACCGAACGAAACCGTGCCAGTGTATTCCGCGAGAACGCCTGCGTCCTTGGGAGCACGTGCCTCAAACAGTTCCGCGACGCGTGGCAGACCACCCGTAATATCGCGGGTTTTGGCCGACTCCTGCGGAATCCGCGCCAACACATCGCCGACACTGACTTGTTGGCCATCCTTGACGGTGATCAGCGAGCCGACTTGGAACGTGATCGCGACCGCATGCTCGGTACCCGCGATACGCACCTCCTCGCCGGTTTCATCGAGCAGTTTGACCTGCGGGCGAGCCCCCTTGGCGCCAGTGCCAGTGCTCGAGCGGCGCTTGACGTCGATGACGACCAGGGTCGACAAGCCGGTGACCTCGTCGATCTGCTTGGCGACGGTCACACCTTCCTCGACGTTTTCGAACGCAACGGTACCGGCGTATTCGGTGATGATCGGACGCGTGTGCGGATCCCAGGTAGCCAGCTGCATACCGGCCTTGATCTGACTGCCGTCATCAACGAACAATACCGCGCCATATGGGAGCTTGTGACGCTCGCGTTCGCGTCCCAGCTCATCAGCGACGACGAGTTCGGCAGAGCGCGCGATGATCACCTTGTCGCCCTTGGCGTTGGTCACGTAACGCATGTTCCCGGCGAAGCGGATGGTACCAGCGGACTTGGCTTCGACACCGCTGGCTGCAGCCGCCCGCGATGCCGCACCACCAACGTGGAAGGTACGCATTGTGAGCTGGGTGCCAGGCTCGCCGATCGACTGGGCGGCGATGACACCGACCGCTTCACCGACATTTACCAGGCTGCCACGCCCCAGATCGCGTCCATAGCACTTCACGCAGATACCGAAGCGGGTTTCGCAGGTCAGCGCGGTACGAACCTTGACCTCGTCGATACCGAGGCTGTCGATCATGTCGACCATGTCTTCGTCGAGCAGGGTACCAGCGTCGATGACGGTTTCCTGATTCTCCGGATTGACTACATCCTCGGCGCACACACGACCCAGAATGCGCTCGCGCAGGGGCTCTACGACCTCGCCGCCCTCGATCAGCGCCTTCATCGCGAAACCCTCGCGGGTCCCGCAATCGTCTTCGGTGACCACCAGATCTTGGGTTACGTCGACCAGACGGCGGGTCAGGTATCCCGAGTTCGCGGTCTTCAGTGCGGTATCGGCGAGACCCTTACGGGCACCGTGGGTCGAGATGAAGTACTGGAGAACGTTGAGACCTTCCCGGAAATTGGTGGTGATCGGAGTCTCGATGATCGAGCCGTCCGGCTTGGCCATCAGACCACGCATACCGGCGAGCTGGCGAATCTGAGCGGCGGAACCGCGTGCGCCCGAGTCGGCCATCATGTAAATCGAGTTGAACGATTCCTGCTTGACCGTATTGCCCTCGCGGTCGACCACGTCTTCCTGGCCGAGCTGATCCATCATCGCCTTGGCGATCTGGTCACCCGCACGACCCCAGATGTCGACCACCTTGTTGTAGCGCTCGCCGTCGGTCACGAGGCCCGAGGTGTATTGCTCGGCGATCTCCTTGACCTCGGCTTCGGCGGCACCGATCAGCGTGCCCTTTTCGTTGGGCACCAGCATATCCTTGACCGAGATCGAGATCCCTGCCCTGGTCGCGAGGCGGAAGCCGAATTGCATCAGTTTGTCGGCGAAGACCACAGTCTCCTTCAGACCGCAGCGACGGAAGCTGGCGTTGATGAGCTTGGAGATCTCCTTTTTCTTCAGCGGCTTGTTGATCGTCGAGAACGGCAGGCCAGCTGGGAGGATCTCGGACAGGATCGCACGACCGATGGTGGTGTCGCAGCGCTCCAGTCGATGGATACGCTCGCCTTCCGGACCAAGCTCAATGGTTTCGATACGCACCGAGATGCGCGCATGCAACGAGGCGTAACCGGATTCGTAGGCGCGCCGAACTTCAGCGACGTCGGCAAAGCGCATGCCCTCACCAGGCGCATTGACGGCCTCGCGGGTCGCGTAGTACAGCCCGAGAACGATGTCCTGGGACGGGACGATGATCGGCTCACCGTTGGCGGGCGAAAGTACATTGTTGGAGGCGAGCATCAGGGTGCGCGCTTCCATCTGGGCCTCGAGCGACAGCGGTACGTGGACCGCCATCTGGTCACCGTCGAAGTCGGCGTTGAACGCGACGCAAACCAGGGGATGGAGCTGGATCGCCTTGCCTTCGATGAGTACCGGCTCGAACGCCTGGATGCCGAGACGGTGCAGCGTCGGTGCCCGGTTGAGCATCACCGGGTGTTCACGGATCACCTCTTCGAGGATGTCCCACACCACCGGCTCCTGGTTTTCCACCATCTTCTTGGCCTGCTTGATCGTCGTGGCCAGGCCACGCAATTCGAGCTTGTTGAAGATGAATGGCTTGAAGAGTTCCAGCGCCATCAGCTTGGGCAGGCCGCACTGGTGCAGCTTGAGGGTCGGGCCGACCACGATCACCGAACGGCCCGAGTAGTCCACCCGCTTGCCGAGCAGGTTTTGACGGAAGCGGCCGCCCTTGCCCTTGATCATGTCGGCCAGCGACTTGAGGGGGCGCTTGTTGGCCCCGGTCATGGCCTTGCCACGGCGACCGTTGTCGAGCAGGGAGTCGACGGCCTCCTGCAGCATGCGCTTTTCGTTGCGCACGATGATCTCGGGTGCCTTGAGCTCCAACAGACGCTTGAGGCGGTTATTACGGTTGATCACCCGACGGTAGAGGTCGTTGAGGTCGGAGGTCGCGAAACGACCGCCGTCCAGCGGCACCAGCGGACGCAGGTCCGGCGGCAGGACCGGCAACACCTCGAGGACCATCCACTCGGGCTTGATGCCCGAAGTCTGGAAGGCCTCGAGTATCTTCAGGCGCTTGGAGAACTTCTTGACCTTGGCTTCGGAGCCGGTGGTCTCGAGCTCGCCCCGCAGTTTCTCGACCTCGAGGTTGAGGTCGAGCGAGCGCAGCAGGGCGCGGATACCCTCGGCACCCATCAGGGCATCGAAATCGTCGCCGTACTCCTCGACCTTGGCGAGATAGTCGTCCTCGGTGAGCAGCTGACCACGGGTCAGCGGGGTCAGGCCAGGCTCGACGACGACGAAGGCTTCGAAATACAGTGCGCGCTCGATGTCGCGCAAGGTCATGTCGAGCACCATGCCAAGCCGGCTGGGCAGACTCTTCAGGAACCAGATATGGGCGACCGGGCTTGCCAGTTCGATGTGGCCCATGCGCTCACGGCGGACCTTGGACAGGGTGACTTCGACACCGCACTTTTCGCAGATCACACCGCGGTGCTTCAAGCGCTTGTACTTGCCGCACAAACATTCGTAATCCTTGACCGGGCCAAAGATCTTGGCGCAGAAAAGGCCATCGCGCTCGGGCTTGAAGGTGCGGTAGTTGATGGTTTCGGGCTTCTTGACTTCGCCGTAGGACCAGGAGCGGATTTTGTCCGGCGACGCGAGGCCGATCGTGATCGCATCGAACTCTTCTTCGTTCGGCAGGGTTTGCTTGAACAGGTCAGCGAGCAGGCTTTTCATGTTTCGT
>CAYTAY010000138.1:0-4147 GCA_964435845.1 uncultured Azoarcus sp. | reverse complement strand
CGCGAGCGAGCGGATTTCCTTCACCAACACGTTGAAGGATTCCGGCATGCCGGCGTCGATCCTGTGCTCGCCCTTGACAATGTTCTCGTAGACCTTGGTACGACCGGTGACATCGTCGGACTTGACGGTGAGCATTTCCTGCAGCGTGTATGCAGCGCCATAGGCCTCGAGCGCCCAGACCTCCATCTCACCGAAACGCTGGCCGCCGAACTGGGCTTTGCCGCCCAGCGGCTGCTGAGTGACGAGCGAGTACGGGCCGGTGGAGCGGGCGTGCATCTTGTCATCGACGAGGTGGTGCAGCTTCAGAACATGCTTGTAACCGACGGTAACCTTGCGATCGAAGGCGTCACCGGTACGGCCGTCAAACAAAGTGACCTGACCGCTGGGATCAAGCCCGGCGAGGCGGAACATCGCCTCGATCTCGGACTCGTTGGCACCATCGAACACCGGCGTCGCAAAGGGCACGCCCTTCTTGAGGTTATGGGCAAGCTCCAGGATCTCGGTATCGTTGAGGGCGCCGAGCTCCTCCGGCTTGCCTTCGCGGTTGTACAGCGCATCCATGAACTCACGCACCTCGGAAGCCGCCGCATTGCGCCTCAACATCTCGTCGATACGCTGACCAAGCGCCTTCGCTGCGCGCCCCAGGTGGGTCTCGAGGATCTGGCCGATGTTCATCCGCGACGGCACGCCAAGCGGGTTGAGTGCGATATCGACCGGGGTTCCATCTTCCATGTAGGGCATGTCCTCGACCGGCACGATGCGCGAAACCACGCCCTTGTTGCCGTGACGTCCGGCCATCTTGTCGCCTGGCTGCAGACGGCGCTTGACCGCGAGGTGGACCTTGACCATCTTCTGCACACCCGGAGGCAATTCATCGCCCTGGGTGAGCTTCTTTTTCTTCACCTCGAAGGCCAGTTCGAAGTCCTTGCGGGTCTTCTCGAGGCCTTCACGGATCGCTTCGAGCTGTGCCGCGAGCTCCTCGTCAGCCATGCGTATATCGAACCAGTGATACGGTTCGAGCGAGTCGAGATAGGCTTCGGTGACTGCACTGCCCTTCGCCAGCTTGCGTGGCCCACCGTTGACTTTTTGCCCGGTGATCAGGCGGCGGATACGGTCGAATGCGTCGCGCTCGACGATACGCATCTGGTCGGCGAGGTCGGTCTTGAAGCTGCGCAGCATGTCGTCGATGATCGACTGGGCACGCCTGTCACGCTCGATGCCCTCGCGGGTGAAGACCTGCACGTCGATGACGGTGCCGTTCATGCCCGAGGGCACACGCAGCGAGGTGTCTTTCACGTCGGAGGCCTTCTCGCCGAAAATCGCGCGCAGCAGCTTCTCTTCCGGTGTCAGCTGGGTTTCGCCCTTGGGCGTGACCTTGCCGACGAGCACGTCGCCAGCCTCGACCTCAGCGCCGATGTAGACGATGCCCGACTCGTCAAGGCGGGACATCTGTGCCTCGCCCAGAGAAGCGATGTCTCGCGTGATCTCCTCCGGCCCGAGCTTGGTGTCGCGGGCGACGACGGTCAGCTCTTCGATGTGGATCGAGGTGAAACGGTCGTCGGCCACCACGCGCTCCGAGATCAGGATCGAATCCTCGAAGTTGTAGCCGTTCCAGGGCATGAACGCGACGAGCATGTTCTGCCCGACCGCCAGTTCGCCGAGATCGGTCGACGCGCCGTCAGCGATCACGTCGCCCTTGGCGATGATGTCTCCCACCTTGACGATGGGGCGCTGGTTGATATTGGTGTTCTGGTTTGACCGGGTGTACTTGATCAGATTGTAGATATCGACACCAACCTCGCCCGCGAGCGTTTCGTCATCGTGTACCCGCACAACGATACGGTTTGCATCGACGTAGTCTACAACCCCACCGCGTAGAGCCTGCACAGCCGTGCCCGAGTCGACCGCCACCGTGCGCTCGATCCCGGTACCGACAAGCGGTTTTTCCGGACGCAGGCACGGCACGGCCTGCCGCTGCATGTTGGCACCCATCAGCGCGCGGTTCGCGTCGTCGTGCTCCAGGAAGGGAATCAGCGAGGCGGCAACCGACACGATCTGGCCCGGCGCAACGTCCATGTACTGGATCTGGTCGATCGACGAAAGCGTGAACTCACCCTGGAAACGGCAGGACACCAGATCACCTTCCAGACGCCCCTCGGCGTCGACTTCGGCATTCGCCTGCGCGATGACGAAGCGGCCCTCTTCGATCGCGGAGAGGTAATCGACCTGGTCGCTCACCTTGCCGTCGACCACACGGCTATACGGGGTCTCGAGGAAGCCGTAGTGGTTGGTGCGGGCATACACCGCGAGCGAGTTGATCAGGCCGATGTTGGGTCCTTCCGGCGTTTCGATCGGACACACGCGGCCGTAGTGGGTCGGGTGTACGTCGCGCACCTCAAAGCCAGCACGCTCGCGCGTCAGACCACCCGGCCCGAGGGCCGAGACACGGCGCTTGTGGGTGATCTCCGACAGCGGGTTGGTCTGGTCCATGAACTGCGACAGCTGCGACGAACCGAAGAACTCCTTGATCGCGGCCGAGATGGGCTTGGCATTGATCAGATCATGCGGCATCAGGTTGTCGGATTCGGCCTGGCTCAGACGCTCCTTGACCGCACGCTCGACACGTACCAGACCGGCACGGAACTGGTTCTCGGCGAGTTCGCCGACCGATCGCACACGACGGTTGCCGAGGTGATCGATGTCGTCAATCTCGCCGCGGCCGTTGCGCAGTTCGACCAGAATGCTGATCACCGCGAGGATGTCTTCGTTCGACAGGGTGCCGGCACCTTCCTCGGTGCGGGAACCGACGCGCTCGTAGAAGCGCTGCAGCCAGCCCGGTGAGCGATCGTCGATGACCTCGGGGAAGGCCCGGCGGTTGAACTTCATGCGCCCCACACCCGACAGGTCGTAGCGCTCTTCGGAATAGAACAACCCCTGGAACAGCGCCTCGACCGCATCTTCGGTAGGCGGCTCACCCGGACGCATCATCCGGTAGATCGCAACCCGGGCAGCCCACTGGTCCGCGGTTTCGTCGATGCGCAGGGTCTGGGAAATATAACCACCACGATCGAGATCATTGACGTAGAGCGTCGGCACTTCGCTGACGCCTGCAACCCGCAGCTTGGCGAGCAGGTCTTCGGTGATCTCGTCGTTTGCACGAGCGACGATCTCGCCGGTGTCGCCATCGACAAGATCACGCGCGATCACGCGCCCAAGGAGGAAGTCCTCCGGCACGGTGATCCGCTCGATGCCGGCCTTGTCCAGCTCGCGGATATGCTTGGCGGTGATCCGCTTCTCGCGTGTGACGATGAGCTTGCCGTCCGGTCCGGCGATGTCGAACCGTGCGACTTCCCCACGCAGGCGCTCGGGCACCAGCGCAAACTCGATCTCCTCACCCTGCAGACGAAAGGTGTCGAAATCATGGAAAGCCTCGAGTATCTCCTCGGCATTCATGCCGATTGCGCGCAACAGCACGGTCACCGGCATCTTCCGGCGCCGGTCGACACGGAAGAACAGGCAGTCTTTCGGATCGAATTCGAAATCGAGCCACGAGCCGCGGTAAGGAATCACTCGTGCCGAAAACAGCAGCTTGCCGGAGGAATGCGTCTTGCCACGGTCGTGATCGAAGAACACACCCGGCGAACGATGCAACTGCGACACGATGACACGCTCGGTGCCATTGATGACGAAGGAGCCGGTCGTCGTCATGAGCGGGATCTCGCCCATATAAACCTCCTGCTCCTTGACCTCCTTGATGGTCTCCTTGGGCGCGTCGCGATCGAGAATCACCAGGCGCACGCGGGCTCGCAGCGGAGCGGCAAAGGTCAGGCCGCGCTGCTGACACTCCTTGACGTCGAAGGCAGGCTCGCCCAACATATATTGGACGAACTCGAGACGTGCGTTACCGCTGTGGCTGACGATCGGGAAGATCGACGTGAAAGCGGCCTGCAGGCCCTCGTTGGCCCGCTGCCCTGCAGGCAGATCAGCCTGCAGGAAGGAAACAAAGGAGTCGATCTGCGTGGCGAGCAGGAAAGGGACGTCCCGCGCTGAACTGCGCTTGGCAAAGCTTTTGCGGATACGTTTCTTTTCGGTATAGGAATACGCCATGGGTGCTCCGGCTAGAGGTCAGACGTCAAAGAGACAGAAC
>CAYTAY010000137.1:0-8696 GCA_964435845.1 uncultured Azoarcus sp. | reverse complement strand
AGGCCAGCGCCGTGATGGGAGCAGCGGCGTTCTTGAGCAGCGCGACCGACAATTCGCGGTCGGCATCACCGAAGAGCGCCTTCACCGCTTCGCCGCCCAGTACACGGGAAAATCCGCCTTCGACCGGGTGGTGATCGGGGCCGAACGCGACGGGCACCTCGCGGTCGACGGCATCAGCGGCGCAACCATCACGGTGATGGTACAAAACGCCACCGTGATGCGCTCGGTGCGGCAGGTTGCGGAGTCGCGCGGCATTCATGAGAGTGCTACGGATGCGCCGCTGGCAGCCAACGAGGCGCGGCCATCGGCCCCAGTTGCTGATCCGGCGGCAGCCCGGCGGATCGATCCGGCGCCCAGTGCGGCAGCGCTTGCCGGCGCGGCGCTCGGCCGCTGGGCCGAATCCAGCGAAGAACCGATCTGGGTGGCGGTGTGGAACGAGCGCGTATTCGAGATCGGGGTGCTGCTCGTCGGTCTGACCGCATTGTCCTTCATCCTGATGTTCCAGGACTGGCTGGCGCGCCACCCCGTCGCACTCATCCACGTGCGCAACGGATTCCAGATCTACACCCTGTTCTTCATCGGCTGGTGGGGGCTCGCACAGCTGTCCGTAATCAACGTGCTGACCTTCGTCAACGCGGCGATGCACGGGTTCAGCTGGGACACCTTTCTCATTGACCCGTTGCTCTTCATCCTTTGGTCCTTTGTCGCGGTTACGCTCTTGCTGTGGGGGCGCGGTGTGTATTGCGGCTGGCTGTGCCCGTTCGGCGCAATCCAGGAAATCACGCTGCAGATCTCGCGCAAGCTCAGGATTCCCCAGTGGGAGTTCAGCGACGCGGTGCATGAACGCCTGCTGGCGGTGAAATACATCATCCTGATCGTGCTCTTCGGGATGTCGCTGCAGTCTCTGGCGCAGGCTGCGATCTACGCCGAGGTCGAGCCTTTCAAGACCGCCATTTCGATGCGGTTCCAGCGCGAATGGCCGTTCGTGGCCTGGGCGCTGGCGCTGATCGTGATCTCGCTGTTCAACCGCAAGTTCTTCTGCAAGTACCTGTGCCCGCTCGGTGCCGCGCTCGCGATTCCCGGGCGGTTCCGGCTGTTCGACTGGTGGCTGCGTCGTCGCAAGGAATGCGGCCGCCCATGCCAGGTATGTGCCAACCGGTGCTCGGTGCGCGCGATCCGCCCGACTGGCGAGATCAACGCCAACGAGTGCCATTACTGCCTCGACTGCCAGGTCATCTACTACAACGACCGGGTCTGCCTGCCGCTGATCGACCGCCGCGTGCGCCGCGAACAGCGCTCCGGCACGGCCCTGTCGGCCATCACGGAAGAGGCATAGACACGGGTTCCGCCGATTTTTTCGCTGCAAACAAGAAGACGAAGTGATGATGAAGAGGAAGAAGGCAACTGTTGCGGTGGTTTCGGCCCTGACCGCGATGTCCCTGCTGTCGGGGTCGGCGTTGGCACAGTCCAAACCGGTGCACCCGGGCACCCCGGAGGAAGATCTGCGCTACAAGGGCGCGCCGGTGCCGATCACACCCGGGGACGTCACGCAGACGTTGACGCCCGGTGCTCCCCCGCTGACGTCCGAGGAGTTCGAGCGTGCCAAGCAGGTTTGCTTCGAGCGTTGCGCCGGCTGCCATGGCGTGTTGCGCAAGGGTGCGACCGGCAAGCCGTTGACTCCCGACATCACCCTGCCCAAGGGCACCGACTACCTCAAGGTATTCATCAACTATGGCACGCCGCAGGGCATGCCCAACTGGGGCACCTCGGGCGAACTCACCGAGCACGACATCGACATCATGGCGCGCTTCCTGCAGCACGAGCCGCCCACACCGCCCGAATTCGGTCTCGCGGAGATGAAGGCGACGTGGAATGTCGTGGTGCCACCCGAGAAGCGCCCCACGAAGCAGATGAACAAGCTCGATCTGGAGAACCTGTTCTCGGTGACGCTGCGCGATGCGGGGCAGATCGCGCTGCTGGAAGCGCGCTCGGTCGAAACCTCCAAGTTCAAGGGGTTCGAGGACAAATTCGCCGTGTGACCACATGCGCTCGATTTGGTTTACTGCGTCCGGACTGCGACAATCGGGGCTTGACCTTCGCTGGACGCCCGCGACAGGAGCAATGCCATGAGCGACGTGATGATCGTGCTGACCAACCTTCCGGACGAAGCCAGTGCACAGGCGCTGGCCGAGCAACTCGTCGGTACGCGACTCGCGGCCTGCGTCAATCAGCTGGCGCCGTGCCGCTCGGTGTACCGCTGGGAGGGCGAGGTCGTGAGTGACGACGAAGTGCCGCTGCTGATCAAGACCACTCGAACGCGCCTGCCGGCGCTGCAGGAGGCGATCCGCAACGCCCACCCCTATGAACTTCCCGAGATCATTGCGGTCCCGGTAGAGTCCGGTTTGCCCGGCTATCTCGCCTGGGTCGCCGCCGAATGTCAGCCCGACCAATGATCGCGTGACCGTCCCCCGCGCCCAATCCATGCTCAGCCCGACCTCCCCGATGCAACGACTGTTTTCACTGTTCACTGTGCTAGTCGCGATGCTCCTGTTCGCGGCGCCGGCCGCGGCCGACCCGATCGAGCCGGAGCGCGCCTTCCCGGTCTCGGCGCGCATGCTCAACGCCGACACGATCGAAGTCGTGTTCGACGTGCGGCGCAACTACTACCTCTACCATGACAAGCTCGGCTTCGAGGTCGCCGACGAACGTGCGACGCTCGGCCGCGCGGAACTTCCGCCGGGGCAGCCGTACAAGGACGAGTTCTTCGGCGAGACCACGATTCATCGCGGCAAGGTCAACATCCTGCTGCCGGTGTCGGCTGCCGAAGGTGTCACCGAGATCGAACTAGTGGCAAAGAGCCAGGGCTGCTGGGACGGTGGCATCTGCTACCCGCCGATGGAGCAAATCGTCCGCGTGGACCTCAGCGCAGCACCCACCGGCAGTGGGCTCGGCCTGTTCGACAGAGCCCTCTCCACCGGCAATGCGCCCTCCGCCGGGAGCACCGCGGCGCCGCGGATGGGAGACGAGAGCGGCCGCATCGCCAGCCTGTTGCGCGATGCCGGTGTGGGGCTGGTGCTCGCGAGCTTCTTCGGCTTCGGCTTGTTGCTCGCATTCACACCCTGCACCTTCCCGATGATCCCGATCCTGTCCGGCATCATCGTCGGCCAGGGCGAACACATCAGCCGTATGCGCGCCCTCGTGCTGTCGCTGGCCTACGTGCTCGGCATGGCCTTCACCTACGCACTGGCCGGGGTGGCTGCGGGCATGTCGGGCACGATGCTCACCGCCGCGCTCCAGAACGTCTGGGTGCTCGGCGCCTTCGCGCTCGTCTTCGTGCTGTTGTCGCTGTCGATGTTCGGCTTCTACGAGCTTCAGATGCCGAGTGCCCTGCAGAGCCGACTGTCTTCCACCGCTTCCCACCAGAAGGGCGGGAGCCTGGGCGGGGTGGCGACCATGGGCGTGCTGTCGGCGCTCATCGTCGGCCCCTGCGTCGCGGCGCCGCTGGCCGGCGCATTGCTCTACATCGCACAGACCGGCGATGCGGTGCTGGGTGGCATGGCCTTGTTCGTGATGGCCCTCGGCATGGGCGCGCCGTTGCTCGCAGTCGGTGTCGGTACGCGTTCGGTTCTGCCGAAGATCGGCCCGTGGATGGAAGGCGTCAAGAAGGCCTTCGGCGTGATGCTGCTCGCGGTGGCAGTCTGGCTGCTGACCCCGGTCGTGCCCGAGATCTTCACCATGCTCGCCTGGGCGGCGCTGCTGATTTTCTCCGGCATCTTCCTGCACGCGCTCGACCCACTGCCGAATAACGCCAAGAACTGGGTTCGCTTCTGGAAAGCTGCCGGCGTGGTCATGCTGCTCGCCGGCGCGGCGATGCTCATCGGCACGCTGGCCGGCTCGCGCGACCCCTTGCAGCCGCTCGCGGTGCTGCGCGCCGACGCCGCGACACCGACCGCCCAGCCGCGCTTCGAGCGCATCGACTCGATCGAGGAACTGGAGTTGCGCCTTGCCAGCGCCAATGCACCGGTCATGCTCGACTTCTACGCCGACTGGTGCGTCTCCTGCAAGGAGATGGAGCGCTTCACCTTCAGCAACGCCCAGGTCGCGCAGCGCATGGACCTCATGCTGCTACTGAAAGCCGACGTCACGGCCAACACCGACGAACACAAGGCCCTGCTGCAGCGCTTCAGCCTTTTCGGTCCGCCCGGCATCATCTTCTTCGACGCAGAGGGGCGCGAGATCGACAATCTGCGGGTCGTGGGCTTCATGCGCGCCGGTCCGTTCGGCGAGGTGCTGGACGCGGTGCTGCGTTAAGTCCCGGTTTCGCCTACAATCTCGGCTTCTTTCCCAACGCTGATCCCCATGTTTTCCGGAATCGTGGCCGCTTGCGGCCGTATTATCGCTATTGTGCCGCTCGAAGACGGCGTGCGCCTGACTGTCGACACCTGCGGACTCGACCTTTCGGACGTCGTCATCGGTGACAGCATCGCCAACAGCGGCATATGCCTCACCGTCATCGAGATCGACGGCCCGCGGGTGCGCTTCGACGTGTCGCGCGAAACCCTCAACTGCACCACCGGCCTCGACCAAACCGGCGCCGAAGTCAATCTCGAGAAGGCGCTGCGACTCGCCGACCGGCTTGGGGGCCATCTGGTCACCGGCCATGTGGATGGGGTCGGCGAGGTATTGCGCTTCGAGCCGATCGGCGAGAGCCACGAACTCGTGATCCGCGCTCCGGCCACGCTCGCGGGCTACATCGCGCGCAAGGGCTCGATCACGGTCAACGGCGTGAGCCTCACCGTCAATCGCGTTGAAGGCACCGACTTCTCGATCAACCTGATCCCGCACACCCTGGCGGTGACCAATCTCAAGCAGCTCGAAGCCGGCAGCCTGGTCAATCTCGAGATCGACCTCATCGCCCGCTACGTCGAACGCATGCTCGCCTGGCGCGAGGAGGCGCCGCAGCCATGAGCGCCTTGTCCCCGGTTTCCGAAATCATCGAGGAGATCCGCCTCGGTCGCATGGTCGTGCTGGTCGACGAGGAAGACCGCGAGAACGAGGGCGACCTGGTGCTCGCAGCCGAGCACGTGACGCCGGAAGCAATCAACTTCATGGCCAAACACGGGCGCGGCCTGATCTGCCTGACCCTCACCGAAGAGCGCTGCCGCCAGCTCGACCTGCAGCTCATGGTACGCAACAACCGCTCATCCCACGGCACTGCGTTCACGACCTCGATCGAGGCCGCCCAGGGCGTGACCACCGGCATCTCGGCCCATGACCGCTCACGCACAATCGAAGCCGCGGTCACGCGCCATGCCAAGCCGCAGGACATCGTCCAGCCGGGCCACATCTTCCCCTTGATGGCGCAGCGCGGCGGCGTGCTGATCCGCGCCGGCCACACCGAGGCGGGTTGCGATCTCGCGATGCTTGCCGGTCTCGAACCGGCGGCGGTGATCTGCGAGATTCTCAAAGACGACGGCACCATGGCACGCCTGCCGGACCTCATCCTCTTCGCAAAAGAGCATGGACTCAAGATCGGCGCGATCAGGGACCTCATCGAATACCGCGCGGCGACCGAACACTTGGTAGAGCGGGTCGCCGACAAGGAGGTCGACACCCCTTACGGCCGCTTCCGCCTGTGCGCCTTCGAAGACAAGACGTCTGGCGACGTGCACTTCGCACTGGCGCGCGGCGATATTCGTCCGGATGCGGAAACCCTGGTCCGGGTTCACGAACCCATCTCGGTGGTGGACTTCCTGGACCCCGCCTGCGCCAACCACAGCTTTTCGGTCGGCACCGCGCTGGAACGCATCGCCACAGCCGAACGGGGCGTGATGGTGCTGCTGTACCGCCCCCAGAGCGGCAAGGACTTGCTTGCAAGCATCAACGGCGGCACCACCGCCCGCAGCGCACGGTGGGATCCGCGCCTGTTCGGTGTGGGCGCACAGATCTTGCGCGACCTCAATGTCGGCAAGATGCAGGTGCTTGCGCCTCGCCAGAAGATTCCGAACATGGCGGGCTTCGGCCTCGAAATCACAGGCTTCATCGAGCGGAACGGATCGCCCCAGTAAAATCGCACAACGGAACCAAACACATGGCACGTTTCGACAGCATCACCGAACTCGAACCCGACTTGAATGGCTGCGGGCTGCGCGTCGGCATCGTCATGAGCCGTTTCAATCAAGACGTCTGCGAGGGCCTGCTATCCGCCTGTGTGGACGAGCTGCTGCGCCTGGAGGTCGCGCCTGACCAAATCTGGGTGGCGACCATTCCAGGTGCGCTCGAGATTCCGCTCACGCTGCAGGCCATGGCGCGCAGCGGTCGCTTCGACGCGCTGATCGCACTCGGCGCCGTGATCCGTGGCGAAACCTACCACTTCGAGCTGGTTTCAAACGAGATGGGCAGCGGCATCAATCGCGTCGGCCTCGACACCGGCATTGCGATCGCCAACGGCGTGCTCACCACCGAAGACGACGATCAGGCACTGGCGCGCATGCTCGAGAAGGGCACCGACTGCGCGCAGGCCGCGGTCGAGATGGCGAATCTGCTGAAGGCCCTGAAATGAGCGGCAAGGCAGCACGCCGCCGGGCTCGCGAGTTCGCGCTGCAGGGCATTTACCAGTGGCTGTTGTCGGGCAACACGGTACCGGCCATCGAAGAGCACATCGAACTGGCGACCGGCTTCGACAAGGCAGATCGTGAATTCTTCGTCGGCCTGATGCGTGGCGCGGTCGGGCAGATGGATGATCTGCAGGCCGAATTCGCACCGTTCATCCATCGCGAAGTGCATGAACTGTCGCCAGTCGAGCGCGCAATCCTGCTGCTCGCCGCCTTCGAGCTCAAGCACCACATCGAGATCCCCTATCGGGTCGTCATCAACGAAGCCATCGAACTGGCCAAAAGCTATGGCGGCACCGACGGCCATCGTTTCGTCAATGGGGTGCTCGACAAGCTCGCCGCCCACCTGCGGACCATCGAGGTCGATGCCACCCGGGCTGGCAAGAACCCCAGCTGACGCAGAAATCGCCGATCCAGACGAAACAAAGCCCGGTCGCCTCGCAGCGAACCGGGCTTTCGTGCCAGCCCCGCGTGCCAACCCCGCCAAGGGGCCGGCAATCACTTGTCGTTGACGGCGCTCTTCAGCGAAGCACCTGCCGAGAACTTCGGCACGCGCGCTGCGGCGATCTCGATGGTCGCGCCGGTCTGCGGGTTGCGGCCGGTACGGGCGGCGCGCTCGGAAACCTCGAAAGAGCCGAAACCGGTAAAGGAGACTTTCTCACCGGCAGCCATGCGCTCGGCGATGATGTCCAGAACGGCGGACAGGGAACGATCGGCTTGTGCGCGCGAAACATCCAGACGGTCGGCCAAGGCTTCGACAAATTCACCTTTGTTCATGCTTTTCCTCAATTGGTGTGTGTGTGGGACAAATCGAGTTTCAAATCTGGACCCCCGCGCCGCGCCCCATGTCTTCACGCTCCGCAGCTTTCAACGCAAGGAATCCGAAACCAACGGCATGGTATTCCACCGGGGCGCGGGGATCAACCAGAGTTTCGCTTTTTCCCGCGGGAGTGCGCACATTCACAGATGCAACTACGCGTCACCGGAGTCCGTACTCCAGCCTCATCTCCGATGACGAAACACAGTATAAGCTTGAGGGCCTGATTACGTTCTTCAGCGTGAATGAGATCAGACCCTGGGCTCACCTTCTGCGCGCTGCGCACCCACCTGATATGGTCCAACCTAGAGACGGCGACGTGTCAACAGGTTCGCTCAGCCGGCCAGCGCGTCCTGATGCTTGCCACCGAGCCCCAGGTAGGCCTCGATGATACGCGGGTCATTCGCCAGTTCGCATGCCGGCCCCTCGATCGTGACCTCGCCGGTTTCCAGCACATAGGCGTAATCGGCGACCTGCAGGGCGGCGCGGGCGTTCTGCTCGACCAGCAGGATCGACACACCGCGGCTGCGCAACTCGCTGATGATGCGGAAGATCTCGCGCACGATCAGTGGCGCGAGGCCGAGACTCGGTTCGTCAAGCATCAACAACCGGGGCTTGGCCATCAGCGCGCGGCCGACGGCAAGCATCTGGCGTTCGCCACCCGACAGCGTACCGGCAAGCTGGGCTCGGCGTTCCTGAAGACGCGGGAACAATTCGTAAACTTCTCCAAGCGTCGTGCCGTGGTCGCGCTTGCCTTCACGGTAACGCTGGAAGGCACCGAGCACGAGGTTGTCCTCGACGCTCATCTCACCGAACAGGTCGCGTTTCTCGGGCACGAGAGTCATGCCGCGCGCGACCATTGCCTCGACCTTTGGAGAGTGCTCGACTGCACCGCGAAAGCGGATTTCGCCGACAGAGGGCAGCACACCCATGATCGCTGACAGCATCGTCGTCTTGCCGGCACCGTTCGGACCGATGACAGTCACGATGGATCCCTCGGCCAGCCGGATCGAGGCGCCGTGAAGCGCTTCGACCTTGCCGTAGAAAACACTCAGATCTCGCACCTCGAGCAGGGTGCTGCGGGTGTCTGTTTCGCTCATTCGACGCCTCCCAGATAGGCCTGAAGCACTGCGGGATCCTTCTGCACCTCCTCCGGCAGACCTTCGGAGATCTTCTCACCGAACTCCATCACGACGACACGATCGACCAATCCCATGACGAAATCCATATCGTGCTCGACGAGCAGGATGCCCATGCCTTCCGCT
>CAYTAY010000136.1:0-8793 GCA_964435845.1 uncultured Azoarcus sp. | reverse complement strand
ACCACGGATCGACCAAGTGCTCAAGCACATCTGCCATGATCAGCAGGTCATAACGTCCCCAAGGAACAACAGACGCGCTGGCTTCGAACGAACCGCTCCAAACCTCATTCAACGTCTGCCTTGCCAAGACAGCGGCGTCCAGATTAGGCTCGATACCATCACATCGCGCAAGCACGCCGGCCGTGATCAGATCTCCACCCAGACGACCGCCCGCACAACCGATATCGATTGCGTGTGAGAACGTCCCCTGCTTCTTGGCGAAATGCACGAACTCCGGCCTGTCGGCAGTGTAGTATTTTGCAAGCTTGGTCGTGGAGGTCATTGATGAGTCAGTCGCGGCTCAATCAGGAAGGCAAAGGGCATCAGGATACCAGAGCACACCAAGCATAAACCCATGGCCCACAGCTATTGCAAGCTGGGATACGTGAGATCGTTTCGAGCATCTCCAGTATCAACGGACGCCACTCATCGTGCTCAGCAGGACGATAGACTTTGAAGAAGCTACTGTTTCTCTCCAAGGGCGAGTTCTCCGCCTCGACACGCTACCGAGCGACACAATTCTTCGCCAGATTGAGGCGACGCGGCTACGAGTCAGCACACCTTCAGATCAGCGGAGGCTTATCTAACTATCTTGTCGCACTCAAGTCCGCGGGCGAGGCCGACATCGTCGTCGTTCTCAGACGGGTTTTACCTCAACCGATTCGTTGGCTGTTGCGGCGCCGCGCTCGCACCCTGATCTTTGATTTCGACGACGCCATTTTTTGCAACAGCGACGGATCGCCATCGAACACTCGGATGGGACGTTTTCGTGAGATGGTGCGCATGAGCGATCACGTCACGGCAGGCAACGCATTTCTTGCCTCGGTCGCCACCCAATTCAACGACATGGTTACTGTCGTGCCCACCAGCGTGGATGTAACACGCTACAAGATCGAGTGCGAGCAGCCGGCTGACAGCTTCGATTTGGTCTGGATCGGGAGCAGCTCGACGAGAAAGTATCTGCTGGACGCGCTTCCGGGCCTGCGTGAGGCCTACAAAGTGCTGCCGCACTTGCGGCTGAAGATCATTGCCGATTTCGACTTGCCTGATGCCGGAATCCCTACGCTTGCAATCCGATGGTCTGCGGATACGGAAGCCAGTGAGTTGGCAAGCGCGCACGTGGGCATCGCACCGATGCGCGACAACGACTGGACGCGGGGAAAGTGCGCCTTGAAGGTAATCCTGTACATGGCCGCGGGGTTGCCGGTGGTCGCATCGCCTGCCGGGATGAATGGCGAAATCGTACAGGACGATAAAAACGGCCTTCTCGCCGCTGGCGCGCACGAGTGGGCGGATGCCATCGTGCGCTACGCGCGAAATCCGGCGTTACGATCCCTGCACGGTGCGGCTGGTCGGAACATCGCGCTGCAGAGTTATTCGATTGAGAGCGCCTTGGAGAAGCTGGCGAACGTCTTCGAGCACGTGAGTGCTGATTTGCCAGGTCACTCGGCAAGGCGCTTGCGAAAGACGTAAACCCGGTCCCTGCGCTGATCACTGAACTGTGCCAAAAGCGTGAGTCCATTCGTCTCGCTCCAGGTCAGCAGCTCGTCATCACCAGGTTTACCGGTTAGAACATACAACTCGAATTGGTCCTCGGCGATCGCTTTTTCCAGCAACACGCGAGCACCCCGAAAACCAGGCGACGCATTGTTGGACCGGCCAACGCCGACCAGATACCCAATGGCCGGTTCGTCAAAGTAGACCTGCGTCGGATCGACCTGTTGGACCGACAACCAAGTCGCCGTATCAAGATAGCGAAGATGCTTGGGAGTGGTCGAAATCACGTTTGCAAGGGCAGCTAAAATAGCTATAGTCACGACCACCCACCTGAAACGCGGCCAATCCTGCCAAAGCCGGTGAAGCGCAACCGCCAGAACCGGAACAGCGAAAATGTTCAGCAAGGCGACGAAACGCCGCTGCATGAAGAAAACGTCCAGCACCAAGGCAGCGAGAACCACAGCATAAAGTGCAAACGCCCAGGCAAGCGGTGCAGCGGTACGCCATTCGAGCAGTCTCGTTCGCCACAGCGTGGGGCGCAGCATCGGCAGGACCAATACGCCGAGGTTGGTGACAAACTTGATGGGTATCAGTGCGAGCAACCCGAAAAAGAGCACGCGCTCGGCGTCTCGCCCCTCGAGATACTCACTGAGTTGCGGCCAAACACGCTCGCTGGCAAGCTCGAACTTTAGCAGTTGGGCGGGAAGGTCTATTGCGCTGAGTTGTCGCAAGATTTTCGTCGCAATGACCCAGTCGGTGGCGACCATAAGGACGATGAACGCACCTGCACCAATCGCCGGCAGCACCGCGAACTGAGCGAGCTGCCGCAATTCTTCACGGCTCCGTACCTGCCAGATCAGCCAGAGAAACGGGACTGCGAGAAACGCCAAGGACTCCGGGCGAAACAGGGCGGCGATCACCAACGCCAGCTGCGAGCCCACCGCAAGACTCCACCGCCTGTGCCTTGCCCAGCGGATCATCAGCCAGATGGCGAACAGGCTGAACAGCCAGGAACCGTGCTCGCGGATAATGAAATCACGGTAGTTGTTGAGCGCGGGCAGTACAAGGACCACCACCACAGCCGCCCAGGCCGCTTGCGGCGAGAGCTCTCTCGTCACGCCTACCAGCACCACCCCTAGCGACGCCAGAAGGAAGGCACACAAGAGATAAGCGGCGGTTTCGGTTGCCAGTCCGGTGAAGTTGGCCAGGAGTCCGATGAGGACGGAGAGGAACACCCAGTCATAGACCTGTGTGGCCGCCGCAAGGCCACCAGCCTGAAAAAGCAGGGCGGCCTCGACGTATAGCATACCGTCATTGTTTGGAGTGATCTTGCCCCAAACAGCTACGACTGACAGGAGCAGGCTACCCAGGAAAATCGTCCAGAATGGCCCAGCCCGCACCACCACGTTCGACCGCGTGTACGTCATGCCGACGCCAAAAAAAAACGAGGATCGTGTATCACTGAGCACCCTTCACTACGACCACATCCTCCATCACCAACACCTGCAAGTCCGACCCGAAAAACATGTTCAGCGCATCGGTAGGCGAGCAGATCATCGGCTCGCCACGCCGGTTGAGCGAGGTGTTGAGCACCACACCATTCCCGGTGAGGCGCTCGAGCTCCTTCATCAGGTCGTAGTAGCGCGGGTTGAACTCGCGTTTGAGCACCTGGGCGCGGGCGGTGCCGTCTTCGTGGACGACTTCGGGCACGCGTTCCTTCCAGCCTTCGGCGACTTCGAAGGTGAAGGTCATGAACGGCGCGGGGTGATCGGTCTGGAGCATCAGCGGACCGACCGTGTCGAGCATGCTGGGGCAGAAGGGGCGCCAGCGCTCGCGGAACTTGATCTGCTCGTTGATGCGGTCGGCGACGCCCGGGGCGCTGGGGCAGCCGAGAATCGAACGCCCACCCAACGCACGCGGGCCGAATTCCATGCGGCCCTGGAACCAGGCGACCGGGTGTCCGTCGGCAAGGATTTGCGCGATGCGACGCGGGATCTCCACGTCGCCCTCGGCGATGATCTCCCACTGCGGTTTGGCCGGATGCCGGGCACAGGCGGCGATCACGTCTTCGTTGCTGTAGGCGGGGCCGAGATAGACGTGCTCCATCTTCTCGACTTGCACGCCGCGCTGCACCGACACGTAGGAGGCGGCTCCGACCGCAGTGCCGGAATCGCCCGAGGCAGGCTGCACGAACAGTTCCTTCACCTCCGGTCGGGCGATGATCTTCTGGTTGAGCTTGACGTTGAGCGCCCCGCCACCGGCAAAGGCGAGCTTGCCGGTCTCACGCAGGATGTCGCCGAGATAGTAATCCATCATCTGCAGCGAGAGGTCTTCGAACAGCTTCTGCATGCTCGCCGCATAGTGGACGTAGGGGTCGTCGGCGATGTCGCCGTGGCGCATGGGGCCTAGCCAGTCGATCAGCTTGGGCGAGAAGTAATAGCCCTTGCCCTTCTCCTTGTAGCGGCGCAGGCCAATCACGTTGGCGTAGTCGGTGTTGATGACAAGCTCGCCGTTCTCGAACTTTGCCAAGCGCGAGAAATCGTAGCGGGTCGGGTCGCCATAAGGCGCCATGCCCATGACCTTGTACTCGCCGTCGAGCATCTCGAAGCCGAGGTACTCGGTGATTGCGCCGTACAGTCCGCCGAGCGAATCCGGGTCGAAGAATTCCTTGATCTTGTGGATCTTGCCGTTTTCCCCATAGCCGAAGAAGGTGGTCGCGTATTCCCCCTTGCCGTCGATGCCAAGGATGGCGGTCTTCTCGGTGAAGCCGGAGCAGTGGTAGGCGCTGGACGCATGGGTGAGGTGGTGTTCGACCGGGACGATCTCGGTTCTCTTCAGGTCGAAACCAAGCTGCTGCAGGCACCACTCGATGCGCTTGCGGTAGCGATGGAAGCGCCGGTTGCCCATCAGGATCGCGTCGAGTGCGCGATCGGGCGCATACCAATAGCGCTTGGCATAGTGCCAGCGCGCCTTGTCGAAGATGCTGATCGGCGCGAAGGGGATCGCCACCGCGGTGACGTCCTTGGGTTTGACACCGGCAAAATCCAGACAAAATCTGGCCGACTCGTAAGGCATCCGGTGCTTGGCGTGCTTGTCGCGCACAAAGCGCTCTTCCTCGGCGGCCGCGATCAGTTTGCCGTCGATGTATAGCGCTGCTGAAGGGTCGTGGGAAAGCGCGCCAGAAACGCCGAGAACGGTCAGGGACAAGGGCAAACCTCTTCAACACGGCGCTTTGATGTTGTGCTGAGAAGCGCCTGGAATTCGTTGGTAAACGCCAAATTATACAGGGGCTGGCAATGCTGAGGATCGCTTATACCGAGGGGCCATGGCCCGGGTCGGGTATCCGGGCTCTGCCTGAGGGGCACACACCGTTGCGATCATCGTCCTTTCAGGTTGCTGGCCCGTTTGCTGACGTGTCGTTTTGGCGCGTTACCCGCTTGGGTTGAGCAGCGCTTGAACGACGCGACGCAAGCGCAGTTGACCGCGTGGTCCGAAGCGGTGCTCGACGCTGGCAGTCTGACGGAGGTCTTTACCGAACCGCCCGCCAACCACTGAGCAATCGCCACTTACCGCACGATGAAACCCGGCACCGTTGCAGTGGCAACCCATCTGGCCGACCCCTCGGCCGTGACAGGTGTCGGACGTTTACTGCGGCGAACCAGGCTGGACGAGTTGCCTCAACTGTGGAACGTGCACAAGGGCGACATGAGTTTGGTCGGACTGCGCCCCTGCCCGTTCAATCAGACCGAGCTGATCGAACTGCGCATGCACCACGGCGTTTTCGAGGCGCGCCCAGGAATCACCGGACTGGCTCAGGTGCAGGGCATCGACATGTCCATGCCGGCATTGCTGACAGAGACCGACGCGCGCATGCTGGCCAGTTGACCTTCGCCGGGCGGGGGGCTGGCGACCGGATCCGCTCTTGATGGGCAGGGCTGGCACTGTACTCCAATCATAAAATTTCATGAGCAGGAGATGACGATGGGCTTGCCCTCGAGGGATGCCGTACCTCATATCTACGCCGAATATTGCCGCTGGACGGAAGACGTTCACTACGGGTCGATCGATGGCGAGGCTTACGCCATGGCGCCGTCGCCTTGTCTAAACCGGACAGTTGCCGTACCGCAGACTCGGCAAACTCAATCTGCCAAGCCAATGTCGCGCTCTACGTCGGCAAGCTTGTGCGTCCGCTCCCGCCCACTGCGCACTCGCTCGAGGACCTCGGTCGCGAAGTAGCAATCTTCGAGCTCATCGAGCCCCTCTTCGATGAGCTGACGGAGATAAAACGCCTTGGTTCTTCCAGTTCGCGCTGCGAGCTGATCCAGCCGTTGCTCTGTTTCCGGTGCGAGTCGGATCGACGTTGCCATGACATCTCCTGAATACAAGCATTCAAGGTATCGCAATCACGCTTCAATGCGCCTCATCCCAGTTCACCCCGGCGCCCACCTCGACCAGCAACGGCACCGACAGTTCGGCCACTTCTCCCATCAGGCGAGGCAGGGTTGCGCGGATTTGGTCGAGCTCGGTCTCGGGCACTTCGAGCACGAGCTCGTCGTGTACCTGCAGGATCAGCCGTGAGCTCAGGCCCGATTCCGCGAGCCAGCGGTGGGTGGCGATCATCGCGATCTTGATGAGGTCGGCGGCGGTGCCCTGCATTGGGGCGTTGATCGCGGCGCGTTCTGCACCCTGGCGGCGGCCAACTTGCTGGGCGCGGATGTCCGGGAGGGTGAGCCGACGGCCGAACACGGTTTCGACATAGCCCTGGGCGCGCGCCGCGGCTTTGGTCTCTTCCATGTAGCGCGCCACACCGGGGTAGCGGGCGAAATAGCGGTCGATCCAGCCCTGGGCGGCGGCGCGCTCGATGCCGAGGTTCTTGGCCAGACCATGGGCGCTCATGCCGTAGATCAGGCCGAAGTTGATCACCTTGGCGTAGCGGCGCTGCTCGCTGCTTACTTCGTCCGGTGGCACGCCGAAGACCTCGCTGGCGGTGGCGCGGTGCACGTCCTCTCCCTTGGCGAAGGCCTCGAGCAGGCGTTCGTCCTGCGACAGATGCGCCATGATGCGCAGCTCGATCTGCGAGTAGTCAGCGCTGGCGATGACATGGCCTTTGGGCGCGATGAAGGCGGCGCGGATGCGGCGTCCCTCTTCGCTGCGGATCGGGATGTTCTGCAGATTGGGCTCGGAGCTGGCGAGCCGGCCGGTGACTGCGACCGCCTGCGAAAAGCTGGTGTGCACCCGGCCGGTCTTGGGGTTCACCATGCGCGGCAGCTTGTCGGCGTAGGTGCTTTTGAGCTTGGCAAGGCTGCGGTGCTCGAGCAGCAGCTTCGGCAGCGGGTAGTCGTCCGCGAGCTGGGTGAGCACTTCCTCGTCGGTTGAGGGTTTGCCGGTGGCGGTCTTCTTGACCGGCGGCAGGCCGAGCTTGTCGAAGAGGATTTCGCCCAGCTGCTTGGGCGAGCCGAGGTTGAAGGGCTGACCGGCCAGTTCGTGCGCCCTGCCCTCGAGCTCGACCAGGCGCCGACCGAGCTCCTCGGAGTGGCTGGCGAGCAGGAAGGGGTCGATGAGCACGCCGGTGCGTTCCATGTCGAACAGCACTCTGAGCACCGGCAGCTCGACGTCGCGATACAGCGCCGCCAGCGCCGGTTCGGCCTGCAAGCGACCGTCGAAAAGGTGGTGCAGGCGCAGCGTGATGTCGGCGTCCTCGGCGGCGTATTCGGTGGCCCGTTCGACGGCGACCTCGTCGAAACCGATCTGCTTGGCGCCCTTGCCGCAGACCTCGGTGTAAGCAATCGTCTTGAGTCCGAGGTGACGGCTGGCGAGCGAATCCATGTCGTGCGATTTGTCGCTCTCCAGCACGTAGGATTCGAGCAAGGTGTCGGCGGCGATACCCCCCAGGCGAACGCCGTGATTGGCAAGCACATGGGCGTCGTACTTGAGGTTCTGACCGACCTTGGCGTGCTCATCGGATGCCAGCCACGGCTTGAGCCGGGCGAGCACTTCGTCCAGCGGCAGTTGCGACGGCGTATCCGGCCCGCGATGCACGAGCGGCAGATAGGCGGCCTTGCCCGGCTCGACCGAGAAAGACATGCCCACCAGGCGGGCAACCATGGGGTCTAGGCTGGTGGTTTCAGTGTCGAAGGCGGTGATCGCTGCCGCTTCGATCTTCGCCAGCCAGGCTTCGAAGCTCGGCCAGTCGAGAATGGTTTCGTACAAAATGGGGTCACAAAATGGGGTCAGACTCCTTTTTCGCGTGGCGGAAAAGGAGTCTGACCCCATTTTGGTCTCGTCGAGATCGCGCAGCCAGCCGCGGAACTCGAAACGCTCGTAGAGGGTACGCAGCGCGGCCTTGTCGTCCGCGCGCGCAGCGAGACCATCCAGCCTCACCGGCAGCTCGACATCGGTGACAACCGTCACCAGCTTGCGCCCCACGGGCAGAAAATCCAGCTGCCGGCGCAGATTCTCCCCAACCTTGCCCCCGATCTTGTCGGCATTGGCGATAATGTCGTCCAGCGTGCCGTATTCAGCGAGCCACTTCAGCGCGGTCTTGGGTCCGCATTTTTCGACGCCGGGGACGTTATCCACGGTATCGCCGATGAGCGCCAGATAATCGACGACACGCTCCGGCGGCACGCCAAACTTCTCGGTCACACCTGCCTCGTCAAGCACTTCCTCGCTCATGGTGTTGACCCAGCGCACACCAGGGCGCACGAGCTGGGTGAGGTCCTTGTCGCCGGTCGAGATCACCACCTCCCAGCCGGCTTCCAGGGCCTGACGGGTCAGGGTGCCGATGACGTCGTCGGCCTCGACGCCTTCCACCGACAGCAGCGGCCAGCCCTCGGCCTTGACCGCTTCGTGCAAGGGCTCGATCTGCGCCCGCAGGTCGTCCGGCATCGGCGGGCGGTGGGCCTTGTACTCCGGAAACCAGTCGTCGCGGAAGGTTTTGCCCTTGGCATCGAACACACAGGCGCGATACTCTGCCGTGTATTCCGTTTCCAACCGGCGCAGCATCGACAACACCCCCCGAATCGCCCCGGTGGGCTCGCCCGCCGAATTGCGCAGGTTGGGTAGCGCGTGAAACGCGCGGTAAAGATAGCTGGAACCGTCTACGAGCAGAAGCGTTGGCATTGCGAACCTTGGCGGAAGAGAAACCAAACCATCCCCGGGCCATCCAAGCTCCATGGCCGGACACTAAGGAAACACTGATCAAATCCGTTCGCCCTGAGCCCTTCGGCTGCGCTCAGGAGAGCCTTGTCGAAGGGC
>CAYTAY010000135.1:0-8860 GCA_964435845.1 uncultured Azoarcus sp. | reverse complement strand
AATCCAGCACCTGATCGATGCCATCGGCGCGACCTCCCACCACAGCGCCGACGCAAGGATCGCTGCGTACATCTTCGAACTCGCGGAAAGCGACAAGATCGACACCGAGCATGAGTTCAAGGTCACGCTGCCGACAACGAAGACAACGATCGCATCCCTTCTCAACCTGAGCCAGGAGAGCCTGTCTCGAGCCTTGGGTCGAATGCGCAATACGGAGTTGCTGCATGTTCACGGCCGTCGGCTTCACGTGCGCGACCCGGGGCGCCTGAGGGAACTGGCCGGGCGCTGAAACTGCCGGGCGCCGTCACAAAGGCGTGACCGCGCTCTGCCGGCCCACGCGGCAGTACATTCGCGCTTGCGGATCACCTCGTCGTTCGCGCGCACGAACGACGATCCCTTCATCGAAGCAAAATAGTTCTCAAGTACCAGTTCTTGAGGATCGAGTCAGTATGCACAGCGAGGATCAGGCGCGGTGAGTGGGTCCGGACGGTCTAACCGATGGCTCCGCCTGCCGGAAACAACGAGGCTCGATGAAGCACGTTCAGTCGAACTGGGTGTAACCCGACAGCCGCGCGATCAACAGCGATAGCCCGCCTGCAAGAGGGGAGCGGGCCTCTCCGCTTGGTCGCCGATCAGCACATAGCCGCGCAGGTTGCCGGAGCTATCATGGAACAGAGCTTCGACGCCCGTGGCGTCCGCGGTTTCAAGCCACTCGCCGGCAATCGGCGGCGGTTCGCAAATCTGCAGCGGGCAGGCATCGAGCTTGATCCGACGCGGTCGTGGCAGGTCGCGGAACACCGCCTCCCCTCCGCACAGGCGATCCGCCACGATGCGCGCGCATTCTTCGACGTCGGCAGCACGGCCAAGCGTGCGCCCCGCAAACTCTGCGCAGGCGCCCAACGCGAAGATCTCTTGCTCGGACGTGCGCATCGAGCGATCCACACGGATGCCGCGCCCGACTTCGAGGCCCGCCGCGCGTGCGAGCCGAACCCGGGCCCGCCGCGCCCCGGCCAGGAGCACCAGTTCGGCAGACACCGTCCGGCCAGATAGCGTTCTGAGCTCGAAACCCTCATCGCCCTGATCGACCCGCGCAATCCCATCCTCGAACTCGACGCGAACCCCTCGGTTCGCCAGTGACTGGGCAAACCGCGCCGAGCTCAGTGCCGGCAGCAAACCATCGAACAGACGGTCGCTGGTTTCGTAGATCGACACTTCGTATCCCGCGCGGCACAGCGCATCTGCGTACGCACAGCCTTGCTCGGTGCCCCCGAGGATGGCCACCCGACGACGCCCCTCGAGTTCGTGCCGGAAGTAGCGATACTCGTCGAGGTTGCCAGCGGCCAGCGTCAGACCCGCCGCGTTGCCAGCCATGTGGGGCGGACGCAACACCTCGCTGCCGGTGGCCACCACCAGCCTGTGGTAGCCAATTTCGCCATTCACCCCGCGGACGCTGCGAGCGGCCGGATCGATGGAAAGCACCTTGGTATGGGGCCGGATCGTCGCACGATGACGCTCCGCCATCTCCAGCGCAGTCGCAATCACAAGCGACCCGGCACGACGTCCTTCCGCAATGGCCGGTGCAAATGACGCATCGTCATAGGTGCAACCCTCATCTGCCGTGAGCAGCTCGATTTCTGCCGCCGCATCACGCCGGCGCAATTCCCGCAGTACTGCGTAGCCGGCGGGACCGCCACCAACGATGACGATCGGACTCGACGAGTTGATCATGCCCGGCTGTGACTGGCGCGCATCGGACGCTCGCTCAGACCGACTCGGGCGCCAACGACCGCCCGACGGGTATGACCCCAGGGAGCCGGCTCTCGAGGATGGACGTGCGCAGCACGTCGATCGCGCCGCCGCGCGGATAAGTGACCCGCCAGGCCAGGGCCACCCGGCGCATCGGTTGCGGCTCGGCGAACGGACGCACCGCAACCAGGGGGTTTTGCTCCGGAAGCTCGTCCGCAGCGGCGCTGGGCAGCACGGTTACACCAAGGCCTGTAGCGACCATGTGCCGGATGGTCTCCAGGGAACTCCCCTCGAGCGTGCGCTGCAGGCCGCTGACATTGCGGCAATGCGGGCAGACCTCGAGCACCTGATCGCGGAAGCAATTGCCTGCGCCCAGCAGCAATAACTGCTCCTCGGCGAGTTTCTCGGTGTCGATGCGCTCGAGCTCGACCCATGGATGCGAGGCCGGCATCAGCACCCGGAAAGGCTCGTCATACACAGGCTGGGCGACGATGCCGGACTCCTCCAGGGGCAAGGAGAGAATCACCACATCGAGCTCACCGCGCTTGAGCGACTCGATCAGGCGCGTGGTGTAGTTCTCCTGGATCACCAGCGGCATGCCTGGTGCATGCTGATGAACCAGGGGGATCAGGCGTGGCAGCAGGTAGGGGCCGATGGTGTAGATCACGCCGAGACGCAGCGGGCCGGCCAGCGGATCCTTTCCGGCAGCGGCAATTTCCGGGATCTGGGCAGCCTCGAGCAGCACCTTCTCGGCCTGACGCACGATGCGCTGGCCAGTTGCGGTGATTTTGACCTCGGTGGCACTTCGCTCAAAGAGCTGGACGCCGAGTTCCTCTTCGACCTTCTTGATCGCGACCGACAGCGTCGGCTGACTCACATGGCACCTCTCCGCGGCACGGCCGAAATGGCGTTCGCGGGCGAGGGCTACAAGATAACGAAGGTCGGTCAGGGTCATGGCGGGTGTCGTCTCGAAGGACGTCAGCGACTCGAGGGGTGAATGCATCTTAGCAAGAACGGAGGGCGAGTCGCATGCTTTGACAACCCGCAACCGATACGAAAAAAGCGACATCGTGCCGTTGCCGGTATACTTTCGCGCGAGCGCTAAGGCCCCGGACCGGAAGAAAAAATATTGAAGCTTTCGACACCCAACCGAAAGTCAGTTGTCGCCCTGGCAGTGCTTCTGGCATCGCCTTCGCATGCTATCCAGGATGGAGGGGAAGGCAGCTTTCTCGAGCCGCTGCCCGTAGTTCTGTCGGTCTCCCGCCTGCCGGCCGTGAGGCATGATGTCGCCGGATCGGTCACGGTCATCGACGAGGATCTGATAAAGGCTACTGGTTATCGTGAGCTCAGCCGTCTTCTCCGTCTTGTGCCCGGCATGCAGATCGGCCAGGAACGCGGTAACTCATACTGGATTACCTACCACGGCCTCGGAAAGGACTACCCGAATCAAGTTCAGTTGCTGGTCGATGGTTCCGCTGTAGCACCCACTGGGTTCAACAGGCTGCTCAATTCCATGCCTCAACCGGTTCCATTTGCCGATATCGAGCGCATAGAGGTTCTGCGTGGTTCCGACTACTCGACCTATGGATCGAGCGGTTTTCTGGGCCTGATCAACATCGTGACGCGAGACCCGCGTCAAACCCCGGGAACCAGCGTCCAACTGGCAGCCGGAGGTAACGGAGTCCGGGATGTGGTCGCCAGCACTTCCGTCGCTCCCAAAGGCGGTGGAGGCCTCAGACTGACCGCTCAATCACTGAGTGACGAAGGTTTTCGGGACCTTCATGACGGTCGCCGAGTCAGCAGTCTGCACCTTCGCTACGATCAACCCATCGACATCTCCAGCCGGCTGTCTCTGAACGCCTGGTATCAGCACAGCCACCGCCAGCTCGGATATCCGGATACCCGCTTCAACAGCAACGGCATCCGCCGAGAGCGAACCGACAGCGGCATCTTCAGGATTGGCTGGCATCAAAGCGACGCCTCCACGCATGGATGGAACTTCGTACTGCTGCATGGGGCGCAGAATCAACGGGATCGCTGGCTTGCCAGCGGCGACGGTGCCCCCGTGCCCCTTCCGCCGAGCATCCCCGTGAATGCCGACAACCGGCGAACCTGGAGCTCTTTCGAACTGCAACGGCACGGTGCCCGGGAAGACGGAACACGATGGGTCTGGGGCGGCGAGATCGGTCGCGACAGCATTGCGTCGCAGGCCTTCTTCCATGAGCGCGACAAACAGACGCGCTCCGCAGTCAGGCTCTTCGGCACGCTCGAACTGCCTTTGAGCGAAACGCTTACGCTCAATTCCAGCTTGATGGTGGAGCGCTTCGACGATCAACCAGTGAACCTCGCCCCTCGCTTGTTCCTCATCCGGCAAACAAATGCCAAGCATGCCTGGCGTTTGGGCTATACCCGTGCATATCATCAACCGTCCGTATTCGAGCAACGTACCGATGCACGCATTCTCGATCCCGATGGTCGCGTGCTTCACCGCCGTCAGGTGCCCAATCCAGACGTTCGCGCACAAAGGATAGATGTCATCGAGCTCGGTCTCCTCGGTGAACTGGACGGTGGAGGAAGTCATGACATCAGAGTGTTCCGGGAACGTATTTCGCGCTTGATCCAGCGGACACCCGTCGAAGTATCAACCGACAACCCGCACCCGTTCTATGACTTGGTGCAGGCACAACTCGGTGCAAGCCAGTGGAGCAACTCCGCTTCACCGCTGAACCTGTCGGGCATCGAATACGAACTGCGCACCCCGTCTTACGGTGGTGCCCGGTTTCTCGTCGCAACCAGCCTCATCCGCGTATCGCACCGCGAGCGACAGACTGAGAAGAGTGTTGCGCGGTGGACAGCCAGCCTCACTTGGCTACAGCATTGGGGCGTCTGGGAGAGCAGCGCTAGCATCTTGACCCGTTCGTCGGTCGCTGCGAGCGTGGGATTCGTACCGGAATATGCCTGCGTGGTACCCCGCTTTACCCAGCTCGACTTCAGCCTCTCGCGCCCACTGCGACTCGGGTCGGAAACTGGCGAACTCCGCATCTCGGGCATCAATCTGCTGTCCCGGCACCAGGAGGTCGCGAACAACCCTCTGCAGGCCGCGGCTCGCGGTGGCAAACCGAACTTGGCCGACCGATCGGTGTTCGCGAGCATATCGTTCGCGTTCTAGCTGTCCGTCGGAAGTGACCGGTCGCCGCGAAAACAAGCCCGCAGAAGCGACCTTCGCCACCGTGCCAGAGCGACGGCACCAACCACTGCATGACTTCCCGGGGAACGCCGCGCGGCTTTGATCGTCTATACGCCGTGAAAACCCAATTCGGAGCTATCCAGACCATGCACAAACTCTTTACAGCCGTTGTGTTAGCGCTGACGCTGGGCGTCGGCCTTCCGACGCAGTCGGCCTTTGCCGACCAGGCATCGACCCAACCCCTGGTTCAACCCAACCGCTTTGGCCTGCCCGATTTCGCCGACTTGGTCGAAGAGGTCGGTGAGGCCGTCGTCAACATCACCGTGGTACGCCGGGTGGCGGCATCCGAGAGCGGGCCGGCGATCGAGGATCCGATGTTCGACTTGCTCCGCCGCTTCGGCGTACCGGTGCCCAACATCCCCGGTCCAGAGCGCGGGCCGCGCAGCTCGCGCGGCATCGGCTCGGGCTTCATCGTCAGCAGCGATGGCTATGTGCTGACCAACGCCCATGTCGTCGCCGAGCGCGGTGCCGACACCGAGGTCAATGTGCGACTCATCGACGGTCGCGAATTCAAGGCCGAGGTCATAGGCACCGACGAACGCACCGACATCGCGCTGCTGCGAATCGATGCTACCGACCTGCCCACCGTAAAGACAGGTGACCCGGAGCAGTCGCGCGTCGGTGAGTGGGTGGTCGCCATGGGCGCACCGTTCGGCTTCGACCACACGGTGACCGCCGGCATCATCTCGGCCAAGGCGCGTCGCCTGCCGACCGAGAACTTCGTGCCTTTCATCCAGACCGACGTCGCGATCAACCCAGGCAACTCCGGCGGTCCGCTGTTCAACCTCGCCGGAGAGGTCATCGGCATCAACGCCCAGATCTACTCACGCTCCGGTGGCTTCATGGGCATTTCGTTCTCGATCCCGATCGACGTCGCGCTCAACGTCAAGGACCAGTTGCTCGAGTTTGGTCGGGTGCAGCGCGGCAAACTTGGCGTGACCATCCAGCCGGTCGATGACGATCTCGCCCAGACCTTCGGGCTGCCCGAGCCCACCGGCGCGCTGGTTTCCAGCGTGGAGCCGGACAGCGCCGCCGACAAGGCCGGCTTGCAGCCGGGTGACGTGGTGCTGTCGGTCGATGGCGTCAAGGTCGCCAGCTCGGCGGATCTCCCGCGCATGATCGGCGAGAAACGCCCCGGGACGCGCATCGATCTCGAGCTGTGGCGTGAAGGGGTCAAGCGCCAGGTGAATGCCACGCTGGATGAAATGCATCCGGACGTCGTGGCGCAGGCACCGAGCACACCGGGACAGGGCGAGGACGCTGGCAGCCGGCTCGGCATTACCGCACGTGCGCTCGGCAGCGGTGAGGCGAGCCGCCTGGGTGTTGCCGGTGGCATCCTCGTCGAATCGGTCACCGGACCGGCAGCAACCGCAGGGGTGCGGCCGGGCGATGTCGTGCTGGCGCTCAACAACCGCCCGGTGACCAGCGTCGCGGAATTCCGCCGCATGGTTGCCAACGCGGGCGATCGCTTCGCATTGCTGATCCAGCGCGGCAACTCGCGCATCTTCATTCCGGTACGGATCGAGTAAACGCACCCGCTTGACACCGCAATGGCAATGGGGCTTGGGCGAAATAGCCCAAGCCCCATTGCCTCGAGACCTCCCGGCTCAAACCTTGAAGCGGCCGACCGACTCTTGAAGCCGGCTCGCGAGCGCCTCGAGTGCCCGCGCGGCGTTGACGGTTTCCTCGATGGCGCGGTCGTTGTCACGCGCCATTCTGGCAATCGATTCGATGCTGTCGGTGGCGCTCTGACTCGCGCTTCGCTGACTATCGGTGGCAGCGGCAATCCGATCCAACCCCTCGCCGACCTCGATCACCGCCTCGTTTGCGCCCTCGAGCACGCCCGACACGGTCGCCGCGGCATCACGGCTGGTACCGAGGTGTTGCAAACCCAACTCGATGGATGACCTGACCGAGTGCGAGCGCTTGATGATGTCGGCCGTCACCGCATCGATTTCGCCCGCCGAACGGGCTGACTTCTCGGCCAGCTTGCGCACCTCGTCGGCGACGACCGCAAAGCCCCGCCCCTGCTCCCCGGCTCTTGCCGCTTCGATCGCGGCATTGAGCGCAAGCAGATTGGTCTGCTCGGCAATCTCCCTCACATCGCTGGTCATGCCGGTAATCGAGTGCGTGGAATCGACGAAAGCCTGAACCGACTCCGCCATGTGTCTTACCGCGCGCTCGACCTCCTCGACCTCGACGATGAGGTGCGCAAGACTCTCCCTGCCTTGGTTCGAGCGCGCTTGGCTCTCGCGCGAGCGGGCACGTACCTCATCGGCGCTCCCGGCAATGTGCGCAATACTATCATTGAGCCCCTCTACGGCCGCGGCTGCATTCATCGACTGCTGATTTTGCCGATGCGAACTGTCCGCGAGGCTAGACGCGCTGTCTGCAAGGGAAGCGGCGCTGCGGGTGACCTCCGCCGCCGATTGGCCGACGTTGCGCACCAGTCCCGCGATCGTACCGAGCATGCCGTTGAAGGTGGAGGCGGTGCGCCCGATCTCGTCCTGGCGCTGCACGGAAATACGCCGGGTCAGATCGCCCTCGCCCTGGGCGATCTCGGCGAGGTTGCCCGACAGTTGGTTGAGCGGCGTCGAGACAAAACGGCGAATGAAATAGTAGATGAAGCCGATCAATGGAAGCGACACGAACAACGCGAAGAGGATGCTCTTGTTGCGCAAGGACGTCACGGCGTCATTGGCCCGGTCCAGCGAGATACGCATCGACACCGCCCCCAGCACCTCGCCCTCTGCCGCCTGGTGGCAGACGATGCAGTCCTTGCCGAGGTAGTTCGGGGAGGCTAGCGACGGAATCACGATTCGAAGATGCTCCCCGAAGCGCGGGTCGCGGTCCACGATGACGAACTGTTGTGCGCTCGCCAGCACTGCCGCCTCGATCGCATCAGGCTGCGGCTGACCGGGCGAGCCCGGCCCGTAGATCCGGTTCAGGGCTTGACCACGCAGCACACGCAACTCACCCACCGAGGACAACTCCTGGATCTGGTCGAGAAAAACCTCACGCTGACCAATAGTGCCGGTGATCATCATGCCGGTCAGGCCCGCCATGGTCATCTCGTTGATGCTGTAAGCGAAGTCAGTAGCCTGCGCGATCGCGATGTCGCGATTCACGCCGGTCTCCCAAGCGATCTTGCCTCCCCAGGCCAGCATCAACATCAGCCAGATGACTGCAGTGAGGCGCACCCAGATCGGGGTTGCAGGACGGCTGCCCGACAAAGTGGCCGCGCGGTCGATATTCTTGGTCATGTATTACATTCCGTTAAACAGCAGCTCGGTTATCCGGGTGCGCTCATTGAGGTGCGAGCCAAACCCTCGACTGATCCGGCGGGGTTGGTTGGTCCGGATCACGCCATCGCTCTGTTGATTCAGCATTTGCTGATATTATTGTCCTGAGGTCTCCGTCATCGACTTGCCTTGACGGGCAGTGATCGATTCGCATAAAAAACCTTGCAACGCCGCTGCATACTATCGCGTTGGTAGTGATTACGGCACCCGGGGCGTCCACTTTAACGTGAAAGAACCCGCGGCGACTCACGAAGCTCCTCTCTCCTGCTTGCGGGAGAGAGGTTGGGGGTGAGGGAAACGGTCATGGCGGGAGCATGAACCTCAGCAGCACGGTGTTGTCTTTCACCAGCCGATACGGCTCTATCTCACTCATCAACAAGAGGCTCTTACAATGGGAATTTCAATGCATAAAAATCTCTTCCGCATCACACTCGGCGCCCTGGCCCTCGCAGTCACCACCGGCGCTTACGCGCAGGTCACCGCCGAAGACATGGTCAAATTCCGCCAGTCGGGCTACACCTTCATGAACTGGAACATGGGCAAGATCAAGGCCATGGCGGTCGAT
>CAYTAY010000134.1:0-8896 GCA_964435845.1 uncultured Azoarcus sp. | reverse complement strand
CGATCACCCAGTCGGCGTTGAAGATCTTGTGACGGCAGTGCTCGGAGTTGGCCTGCGCGAACATCATCAGTTCGACATCGGTCGGGTTGCGCTGCATGCGCCCGAAGTTCTCGAACAGGTAGTCGATTTCGTCATCCGACAGCGCGAGGCCAAGTTCGACGTTGGCTGCCTCGAGCGCGGCGCGTCCGCTGGCAAGAATGTTCACCGAGCTCATCGGCTGCGGCTCGTAGTGATGGAACAGCGCATCGGCTGCGTCCAGGCTCTGCAGCACCGACTCGGTCATGCGGTCATGCAGCAACGGCAGCAGGGCTGAACGCGTACCTTCGTTCAGCCGCGATCCGTCCATCGTAAAGGCGATGCCGCGCTCGATCCGCAGCACCTTGTCGAAACCGCACTGATGCGCGATGTCGGTGGCCTTGGATGACCAGGGCGAGATCGTGCCCAGACGCGGCACGATCAGCAACAGGTCGGACGAAACTTGCGCGTCGCCCTGCTCCACACCGAGCAGCTCGCCAAGGCGCAGCCGCTCGGCCTCGGAGAGCGGACTCGTCACTTCGACGAAGTACCAGTGCGAGGCCGCCAATGATCGCAGCTTCGGAGCCACGGCGCTCGCGCGCTGTCGAAGACGGTCGAGACGGGCGCTGGAAAAGGCTGCGCCACCGCGCAGCTTGAGGATGTCGGTCATGTGCGTATGTGTAGCAAATCGATCGGGCGGGGCCAGCGGGCCGGCGGGAAAATCCAAGCAGCGAATTATAACTGACTGGCCGCCCGGCCCGCCCGATACCGAAGCGCGATACCATTGTCCGTCAGCCAAATAAAACAACCGCCATCGTGCCGAGCACCCCAACCCTGAGACTTCAATCCGATTGGACCTGGCTCCTGCTACCTGCCGTCGTCCCTGCCCTGGTCGCGCTGCTTGTGGTGGCCGGCGACGCGAACACCTCGCTGTTTCTTGCGTGGAATGAGGCCTCACGCGCCCTGCCCGCCGAGTTCTGGGCCGGTGTCACCAATGTCGCCTCGACCGGCGGCGCTTTCGCCGTTCTGGCCGTGGCACTGCACTGGCAACCCCGCTGGGCGGCTTCAGCCTTGCTCGCGCTGCCTGCCGGCACGGTTTACGCTCATGGCCTGAAAAAGCTGTTCCAGGAGGCACGCCCCGGAGCCGTGCTGGACCCGGATCAGATCTGGATCGTCGGCAAGCTGCTCAAGGCCAACGCCTTTCCCTCCGGACACTCGGTCACCGCGTTCGGTATCGGTGCGGCGATCGCCTTGTGCAGCCTGACACCGGGACGTCGCTGGCTCGCCTGGGTTGCACTCGCGGTCGCTGCGCTCGCGGCATTCTCGCGCGTCGCGGTCGGAGCCCACTGGCCGCTGGACGTTTTCGCCGGTGCGGCCGGAGGCTGGCTGTGCGGTGCGTTGGGAGTGTGGTGGTCCAGCCACTGGCATTTCTGGACTCGCCCCAACGGCATACGCTTCATGGCGGGGATCATTGGCCTATCCTCGCTGTGGCTTTTCTTCGACGACCTCGGCTATCCGGAAGGGCTCTGGATGCAGTATCTGCTGGCCACGGCGGGTTGTGCCGGCGCCGTCTATGCCCTGATCTGCCCGACGCCGAGGAGCGCGGCTTGAGACGCATCGTCGCGGTCGTTTTGACGCTGGCCCTTGTCGCCTGGCTGGCAACCCAGGAAGGCTGGTCTGCGCTGCTGGAGGCTGCCCGCACCCTGTCGCTGCCTGCCCTGGCGCTGGGCTTTGCGGGTCTGCTGGCGAGTTACTTCATTCGCGCGTTGCGGGTTCACAGTGAGTTCCGACATCAGTGCGTCGATGGCGCCCTGCGACGCAATGGTTACTGGCCGTGTCTGCGCATCGTGCTGATCCACAATGCCATGGTGAATATCGTCCCTTTTCGCGGTGGCGAGGCGGCATTTCCGATCCTGCTGCAACGACACTTCGGGGTCTCGCTGTCGCGCGCACTCGCTTCGCTGTTTTGGTTCCGACTTCAGGATGCCTTCGTCGTCATGGGGCTTGCGGCGCTGATCTGGCCGGGCATCCCCGTCTCCCTGCGGCTGTTTGCAATCGCCGCACTGCTGCTGTGTGCGTGGTATCTTCCGCGCTGGGCCAAACGCCCGGCGGCTCACGAGCCCCGCAGCCGACTCGCCTTGCTGCTCGCCAAGCTGCGCACGGCCTTCGCCGAATCGACCCGGCACGCCCGCTTGGGCTGGCTATGGACGGTTTCGAACTGGAGCGTGAAACTGAGCGCGCAGGCTTGGTTGCTCGCTCAGGTTCTGGGCAGCGGCTTCGCGGTGGCGGGTGCCGGCGTGCTTGGCGCCGAGCTGGCGGCAATACAGCCGGTACAGGGCGTCGCCGGCTTCGGCACCTATGAGGCCGGTGCCGCTGCGGCCCTGCTGCCCAATGGCATCGCACTCACCGAAGGGCTCAAGGCTGCACTGGTGCTGCATCTCATCGTGATCGCCAGCGCGGTCAGTGCCGGTGCGGTCGCCTGGCTCTGGCCAGGCAGGACAAGCGCACGACCCCCCGACAAATCCATGTACGACGGCAACCACTCATGACCGCCCATCCGCTACCGCCTGCCGACCCGCAGATTCCAGACAACATGCCGGAGCACACGCTTTCGATCGTAGTGCCGATGTACAACGAATCCGAGAACGTCGAACCGCTGCTCGCGCGCATCCACCTGGCGCTCGACGGCTACCCCTGCCCCTGGGAAGTAGTGCTGGTGGACGACGGCAGTTCGGATGCGACACCAGTGGAGCTCGCGCGCTGTGCCAAACATTTCGGCCCGCATGTCCGCGTCGTGGAACTGGTGCGTAACTTCAAGCAGACCGCGGCCATGCAGGCCGGCCTGGACGCTGCGCGCGGCAGTGTGATCGTCACCATGGATGGGGATCTGCAGAACGATCCGATCGACATTCCGCGCATGGTCAAGCGCTTGCTCAACGAGAACCTGGACCTGGTCGCCGGCTGGCGCAAGAACCGTCAGGACGGTCTGCTGTTGCGCAAAATTCCGTCGCGAATCGCCAATCGGCTCATCGCCCGGCTCACCGGCGTACACCTCAAGGACTACGGCTGCAGTCTCAAGGTGTTCCGTGGCAGCGCGATAAAGAATGTTCGTCTCTACGGTGAGATGCACCGCTTCATACCGGCTTGGCTGGCAACCGTCACGACCCCCAACAAGATCGCTCAGGAAGTGGTCACCCATCATCCGAGGGTTTTCGGGCAGTCCAAGTACGGTATCTCGCGCACCTTCCGGGTCGTGCTCGACCTGGTGTTCGTCTATTTCTTCATGCGCTACCGCACCCGGCCAGGGCATTTCTTCGGCGGCATCGGCATCGCGCTCGGCGCGCTGGGCGGCCTGATCCTGACCTACCTGATCAGTCTCAAGGTGTTCTTCGGTGAGTCCATCGGCACCCGGCCAATGCTGTTCGGCGGTTTCTTCCTGGTCATCGCCGGTGTGCAGATGGTCACCTCGGGCGTAATCGCAGAACTGCTTACCCGCATCTACTATGAGTCGGGCACCTCGCGTGCCTATCTTGCCCTGCCACAGGCGCAACTGGGCAAGGACGAGGGCTGGTATCTGCCCGAGGGCAAGGATGAGACCGAGTCATGAGCGGCCAGATCTCACCCTCCCGGCGCGGCTTCACCCCACTGGTCGCACTCATCCTGTGCCTGCCCCTGCTCGCGTTTTTCCTGAGGCTTGGCGCCGCGCCGCTGTTCGACATCGACGAAGGCGCGTTCTCTCGTGCGACGCAGGAAATGTTCGAACGCGGCGAGTTCCTGTTCACCTACCTGAACGGCGAACCGAGATTCGACAAACCCATCCTGATTTACTGGTTCCAGGCTATCGGCTATCTGATCTTCGGCTTGAGCGAATGGGCTTTCCGGCTGCCTTCGGCGATATCCGCCGCGCTTTGGTGCTATGTCATCTGGCACTTCGCACGTCCGCGTTTCGGCAACGACAATGCGCTGATCGCGATGGCAATCACCGCCACCGCGCTCGGCCCCTTCGTCATCGGTCGTGCCGCGACCGCCGATGGCCTGCTGAACTTACTTATCGCACTCTCGATGTTCGACGCCTGGCGACATCTCGAGTCAGGCCGGCGGGCCCCGCTGCTGCGCAGCTTCCTGTGGATAGGCCTCGGCATCCTGACCAAGGGGCCGATCGCCCTCCTGATCCCGGGCGCGGTGACCTTCATCTACTGTGCCACTAAAGGCCATTGGCAGCAGTGGTTCAGGGCGGTTTTCGACCCCGTGGGCTGGGTCATCCTCGTCGGCGTCGTCGCTCCCTGGTACTCCGTCGCCCTGATGCTGCACGGCTGGGACTTCATCGAAGGTTTCATCCTCAAGCACAACGTCGAGCGCTTCTCGGGCACGATTCACAGTCACGCAGGCAGCATTTTCTACTATGTCTTCATGGTGCCGGTGCTGCTGCTGCCGTGGACCGGCCCCCTGCTGGCCACCCTGAGAAAGATAAAACCCGATTTCGGCAGCGATCTCAACCGCTTTCTGTGGATCTGGAGCGCCTTCGTGATCGGCTTCTTCTCGCTGTCGGGCACCAAGCTGCCGCATTACGTGCTCTACGGCTCTACACCGCTTTTCCTGCTGATCGCGGCCCACTGTTCCAGCCTGCGTCGCCCTGTCGTGCACCTCGTAGCACCCACGCTGGTCCTGGCTTTGATTCCGCTGCTGCCGCTGATCTTCGTGTGGCTGTCGGGCACCGACGCCGGCAACGCTTTCTTCCGCGCGCATCTCGCGCTGGCCGCCGAGCGTGCATCGATGCCCTTTTACCTGGTCAGTGTGGCCGGCCTGATACTGTGGCTGGTCGCAATGTCAATGTGGAAGGCAGCAGTGCACCGCAAGCTCGTACTTGCCGGTGCGATCCAGGTTGTCGTACTCGCACTTGTCGTCACGCCCTGGTTCGGCGCAGTGCTGCAGGAGCCTGTCAAGCAGGCGGCACTGCTCGCCAAGCAACTGGACGAACCGGTGGTTTCGATGCGCTTCAGCGTACCCAGCTTCAGCGTCTACCGCGAAGCGGTCACCCCCAGTGGCACACCGGAACCGGGCGGCCTCGCGGTTACCCGCAGTGACCGCATTCCCGCGGAGGGTTACGACATCGTCTTTCTTGAGGGTGGCGTGGCACTTGTACGCCGCCATGCAGAAGAGGCGGTCGGCCAGCCGGATCTGGCGCCGGCCAATTGACCTCGTGGGCGCCAACAGATCAGGGCTTGGCTTCGGCCACCTTTACCGCGGCATCACTGAGCGACGAAGTGGGTCCGCGCTCTGCTGCCGGTGGCATTGGTGGCGCCTCGGACTGTGCCTTGGGGGCCAAGGCAGGCGCCGCCCGCTTGGCTTTCTCTGCCGCAGTATCGTCGACCTTCACGAGCTTGCCTTCTACGGTCGCGCCACACTCCATTTGCAGTTGCCGATAAGAAATGTTGCCCGACACCTTGGCGCCAGGCTGCAGCTCCAGGAAGTGCTCAACCTCCAGATCTCCGGAAATCGTGCCGTTGACGACCGCATCGTAAGCACAGACCCGACCGACGATGCAAGCTTTCTCGCTGAGCACCACGAGGCTTTTCTCGCCACGTTTGCCGAGTACGTTGCCATCGACCTTGCCGTCCACCCTGAGGCCGCCGGAAAACAGAACGTCTCCGACAATGTGGAGATTGTCTGCGATCAGGCTTGAAAGCTTGGTTACCTCGATCGTTCGCTTGTTCTTCTTGCCAAACATCGATGACTCCTTTGGATGATGCGGTCGCTGGGCCACTGACGTAGCCTCAGTCTCCCGCTCGCTTGACGTATTCGAGCTCTTCCCTGACCTGCTTGAGCTGCTCGTTGAGTACCGTGATCTGCCGCTCGAGCTCGAGCTGGGTCACCGCCGCGATTTCCAGATCGAGCAACAGCCGCTCGACCGTGCCCTCGGTCTCACGCAGTGTAGCCTCGAGCTCGCGGCTACCGGCCTCGAGCGCCCGCTTTTCGAGCACCAGAGCGTCGACGCGCTCATCTGCGCGAATCAACTCTTCGATATAGATCACACCCACCGCGACCGCACCCGCAAGCAGAATCACGAACCCCCAGAACAGCAAGGCAGCGCCCCGCCGACTCGAAGCAGCGGTCAGGACGATATCGTTGGCGGTCAGCTCGCGACTACGCGCGCGATATCCAAATGGCATGGATCAGCATCAGAAACGGGCGAGGTAAATAGTCGGATCCACGAAGTGGCCGTCCTTCAGAATCTCGAAATGAAGATGCGGGCCCGTAGTCCGTCCAGTCGCCCCGATCCGTGCAATCTCCTGCCCAGGCATCACTACCTCGCCTTTGTTGACGAGGAGTCGCGAGGCATGGGCGTAACGCGTCACCAGGCCCGCGCCATGGCCGATCTCGACCGTCAGGCCGTAGTGGCGACGGTTGCCGGCGAAGATGACCCGGCCGCCCGCGCTGGCGTGGATCGGTGTGCCACGGGGCGCCGCGTAATCGACCCCGCTATGAAAAGCACGACGCAGGGAGATCGGGTCGACGCGGTTGCCGAAGCTGGAATTGATCTCAACACCCGGAACCGGCGTACGACCTGGAAACGACATATGCCCATGATTGACCGTGGTCGCCGCCTGGTCAATGGATGCAAGCAGTTCCGACAAGCGCATGATGGCGCCGTCGAGCCTGACGAAATCCTCGCTCAGGGCAGCTCCGTCATCGACATCCTCGACCAGCGAAGTTTCATCCAGAAGCGCTGGCCCACCATCGTCTCGAGGTCGCAACAGCGGACCCCCGGAGGGAGAGCCGGGTTGGGTGCGCGCCGCGCGCCCCAGGGGGACGTCTGCGGTTTCTTCGGGTTTGATCCTGGCCTCGAAGTCGGTGATCGCCTCGACACGCGCCGCAAGCTCGAGCGCCTCTGCTTCGAGGTGAATCACCCGACCGGCAAGCTCACCGAATCGATCGATGAGGTGGCGATTGTAGTCGCCAACCGGCAGGGCTCGCTCGAGCGCAACGACAGTCACGACTTCATCTGCAACCGTGACCGCCTCGGACAACCCCACCGCCGGCTGCGGTTCAAGCATGCGCTGTCCGAGCCAGTATCCACCCGCCAGCGCAGCAACCAGCAGGAAAACAATCAGCAACGCAAAGCCTCGGAGGCTGAAGGTCCGCGTGCGCGGACGTGTGAGCGCGCCTGCGGAGAGAATGACGAACGCCACCGCGTTCCTCCCTTGTTCAAGAGTCGCCGATACCATATCAGCATCGACGATCCGAGCGTGAGGGCGAATCAAATTCGCACAAATTGACTTTGCGAGTCTATCACTTCGTTTTACGACAGGGTTGCACGCTTACACATCTGTTCCAGCCGCGTTCGAAGCCGCCCGCCGAGGCGCAAGGCACAGATGCGACCGTGCACTATACTCGGACGCCCGTCTATGTCCTTCCGCATAAGCTTGAATCATCCGTCATGCCTTTGGTGAGGCAGGGCTGCAGGCCGCCCGGGCCGCACTCGCGCTGCGCGGCCTCCAGCCAGCGGTCACGGCACCGATAGACATGACAGCCAACGATGCAAGTGAGCCGGCATGCCGTATTGGCGAGGCTAACCCTGCCGCTCTGACCCTGGTCGCACTGGCCGGAACCACGGCGAACCCCATCGATCTCGATTTCATCGACCTCGCAGCCATCAGTTACGGCCGACTCGGCCGCTGACCACCCGCCTCAGGCGCGGCGCCAGAGCGTGCCCTGGGGGGTGTCCTCGAGCACGACCCCCTGTTCGAACAGTTCCGCCCTGATCCGATCGGCTGTCGCAAAATCCCGATTTTTCTTGGCCTGCGCCCTGGCAGCAATCGCCGCGTCGATACGACCCGCGTCCTCGTCCCCGCCTTCCCCACCCTGCAGAAAGGCGACCGGGTCGCGCTCGAGCAAGCCCAGCACTCCCGCCAAAGCCTTGAGTTGGCGGGCCATCTCGCCTGACTGGCTCCGATTGACCTCGTTGGCGAGATCGAACAACACCGCGATCGCCTCCGCGGTGTTGAAGTCGTCGTTCATGGCCGCGGCGAATCGCTCGGCATGCGGTTCGGACAGGTCTGGCTCCCCTGGCGCAGGCGCGACGTTGCGCAGCGCGGTATAAAGCCGGGTCAGCGCGTTGCGCGCATCGTCCAGATGCGCGTCCGAATAGTTGAGCGCACTGCGATAGTGCGCCCGCAGGATGAAGAAACGGACAACCTCCGCGTCGTAGCGCGCCAGCACCTCGCGAATTGTGAAGAAATTACCCAACGACTTCGACATTTTCTCGTCATCGACGCGCACGAAACCGTTGTGCATCCAGTAATTGACGAAAGTATGACCGTGCGCCCCTTCGGACTGGGCGATCTCGTTCTCGTGGTGCGGGAACTGCAGATCCTGCCCCCCACCGTGAATGTCGAAACGCTCGCCGAGCAAATCGCAGCTCATCGCCGAGCACTCGATGTGCCAGCCCGGCCGGCCCGGTCCCCACGGCGAAGACCATTTGACCTCTTCGGGCTCCTCATCACGGGCATGCTTCCAAAGCACGAAATCAAGCGGATCGCGCTTGTCGGCCGCAACCTCGACGCGCTCGCCGGCGCGCAACTCGTCTATCGATTTGCCTGACAGCCTGCCGTATCCCGGAAACTTGCGCACCGCGTAGCACACATCGCGGTTATCGGCCTGGTAGGCAAGACCTTTTTCATACAGCCGACCAATCAGCGATTGCATGCTGGCCACGTAATCGGTGGCCCGTGGCTCGTGGTCGGGCCTGAGCACACCGAGGGCCTCGGCGTCTTCGTGCATCGCGGCGACGAAACGGTTGGTGAGCGCACGCATGGGCTCGCCGTTTTCCTGCGCGCGCTTGATGATCTTGTCGTCGATGTCGGTGATGTTGCGGACATAG
>CAYTAY010000133.1:8415-9003 GCA_964435845.1 uncultured Azoarcus sp. | reverse complement strand
CACGTTTGATACCTGACACCACTTGTTTTGCAGCGTGTCGCCACGCTGCCATTCGGTCGGATCACCTGCCGGCGCCCCGACTGAAACCTGCCTGATGATCAGTACTTTTTAGGCGCGATCACCATCACCATCTGCCGCCCTTCCATCTTGGGCATCTGCTCGACCATCGCGATCTCTTCGAGATCCACGCGGATGCGCTCGAGCTGACGCATGCCGATTTCCTGGTGAGCCATTTCGCGGCCCCGAAAGCGCAGCGTTACCTTGGCCTTGTCACCTTCACCCAGGAAGCGTTTCAGGTTACGCAGCTTGATCTGGTAATCGTTCTCGTCGGTACCCGGACGCAGTTTGACTTCCTTGACCTGCACCTGTTTTTGCTTGGCGCGGGCTTCGTGAGCCTTCTTCTGTTCCTGATACTTGAACTTCCCGAAGTCCATGACCTTGCAGACGGGCGGCTCGGCCATCGGCGCGATCTCCACGAGATCAAGGCCGGCTTCTTCAGCAACGTCAAACGCCGCACGCAGCGAAACGATACCAAGTTGTTCTCCGTCTTCCGATACCAGTCGGACTTCAGGCGCGTTGATCTCTCCG
>CAYTAY010000133.1:6335-8405 GCA_964435845.1 uncultured Azoarcus sp. | reverse complement strand
CTTCTTATCCTGAGCGATGGTTCAATTCTCCAAAAAAACAAAAAATCAGACCGAACCGGCTTTGGTCTCGACTTCAAGACGCCAGCGCTCGATCAACGTGTCGAGGGGCATTTGTCCCAGGTTCTGGTTGCCCCGTGCGCGCACTGCAACAACACCGGCTTCCTTTTCTTTCTCGCCGATGACGACCTGATACGGGAGCTTGTGCACGCTGTGCTCGCGGATTTTATAGTTTATTTTCTCGTTGCGCAAATCAGTTTCGACGCGGAAACCCGCCTTGCGCAGGCGTGCCGCGACCTCGCGCACGTAATCGGCCTGCCCTTCCGAGATGTTCAACACGACCGCATGCACCGGTGCGAGCCACATCGGCAATGCGCCGGCGTAATGCTCGATGAGAATGCCGGTGAAGCGCTCGAGCGAACCGAACAGGGCGCGATGCAGCATCACCGGGCGCTTGCGGGTGTTGTCCTCCGCGACATAGTTGATGTCGAAGCGCTCCGGCAGGTTCATGTCAACCTGCAGCGTGCCGCACTGCCAGTCGCGGCCGATGGTATCACGCAGCACGAATTCCAGCTTGGGACCGTAGAACGCGCCCTCACCGGGAAACAGCTCGTAGGCCAGGTTCATGTGCTCGAGCGCAGAAGCCAGCGCACCCTCGAGCTTGTCCCAGGTCTCGTCGGTGCCGATGCGATTTTCCGGGCGAGTCGATAGCTTGATGCGGATATTCTCGAAACCGAAATCCTTGTAGATATCGAGAATGAGGGCTACCACATCCTTGCACTCCTGCTCCATCTGGGCTTCGGTGCAGAAGATGTGCGCATCGTCCTGGGTGAAGTGACGCACGCGCAACAACCCATGCAGGGCACCGGAGGGCTCGTAGCGGTGCACCTTGCCGAACTCCGCCATGCGCAGTGGCAGATCGCGGTAGCTCTTCAGGCCTTGCGCGAACATCGACACCGCGCCGGGACAGTTCATCGGCTTGAGGGCAAATACACGCTCGTCCTCGGTTTGAGTGACGAACATGTTCTCGCGATAGTTTTGCCAGTGACCGGAGGTTTCCCACAGGCCGCGATCCATGACGTCCGGGGTGTTGACCTCGACGTAGCCGGCCGCTTCCTGCCGAATCCGCATGTAGTTGATCAGGGCCTGGAACAGCGTCCAGCCCTTGGGGTGCCAGAACACCGAGCCCGGTGCGTTTTCCTGAAAATGGAAGAAACCGAGCTGCTGGCCGAGCTTGCGATGGTCGCGCTTCTCGGCCTCCTCGAGCATGTGCAGGTAGCCGTCGAGTTCGTCCTTCTTCGCCCACGCAGTGCCGTAGATGCGCTGCAGCATCTCGTTCTTGGAGTCCCCGCGCCAGTACGCACCGGCCACCTTGGTGAGCTTGAAGACCTTGAGCTTGCCGGTGCTGGGCACATGGGGGCCGCGACACAGGTCGATGAAGTCACCCTGGCGGTAGAGCGAGACATCCTCGCCCTGCGCAATCGAGGCGATGATCTCGGCCTTGTAATGCTCGCCCTCAGACTTGAAAAACCGGACCGCTTCGTCGCGTGCCCACACCTCCCGGCTCACCGGGATCTCGGCCTTGGCGAGTTCGGCCATGCGCGCCTCGATCTTCTCGAGATCCTCCGGCGTGAAGGGGCGCTTGTAGGCGAAGTCGTAGTAGAACCCGTTCTCGATCACCGGACCGATCGTCACCTGGGCCTGCGGAAACAATTCCTTCACCGCGTGCGCGAGCAGGTGAGCGGTTGAGTGCCGGATGATCTCGAGCGCTTCCGGGCTCTTGTCGGTGATGATGGCCAGATCGGCGTCGGCATCGAGCCGATGCGAGAGATCGACCATGTGACCAGCCACCTTGCCGGCGAGGGCTGCCTTGGCCAAACCTGCGCCGATCGATGCGGCGACCTCGGCTACGGTGATCGGGCGTTCGAAGCTGCGTACCGATCCGTCTGGGAGCGTGATGCTGGGCATGTTGTTGCCTCTTTCAGTTGGGGCGACTGCAAATCTTGGATTATGGAATTCGTGGACGAAAAAAAAGTGCGGCCGAGCCGCACTTTTTTATGGAGCACACGCGAG
>CAYTAY010000133.1:0-6277 GCA_964435845.1 uncultured Azoarcus sp. | reverse complement strand
CCCACCATGTCAAGGTGGTGCTCTAACCAACTGAGCTACGCGCCTGCTAAGAGCGGAGAATTATAATGATCCCGTCGCGACTGTCAAAGCTTTTTTGCAGTGCGTCACCAGGACGCAAGATACTCGCGCCAATGCGCTGCATCCACACGCCCGAGCGCATCACGGACGAATTCGCACTCGCGCTCGAAGCCAGTCTGGTCGATCTCGCCCCGCATGCGCTGAAAGCCAAGATAGACGAGATAGGTGTTCACCACGTCGGTCTCGCAATAGTCCCGGATCTCCGCGACCCGGCCTTCGAGCCAGGCCTGCCACACTGCCGAGCCGTCCATACCCAGCTTGCCGGGAAAGCCCATCAGCTTGGCCATCTCGTCGAGCCGTGCGTTGGCACGCGGCTGGTAGAGCGCGAGCAGATCCATTAGGTCGAGATGGCGGCTGTGGTAACGGCTGATGTAGTTGTTCCACTTGAAGTCGCGCGAGTCACCATAGTCGCCCTCGCCCTGGTCCCAGTAGCGTGGTGCAGACACGCCGTGGATCAGACCCCGGTAGTGCAGCACCGGGAGGTCGAAGCCGCCACCGTTCCAGGACACCAGCTTTGGCGTGTAGCGCTCGATGCCATCAAAAAAGCGCTGGATGATCTTGCCCTCGCCGCTTTCGGGTTCCGAAAGAGAGAACACCCGAAACTGGTTCGCGTCCCGCATCGCACAGGAGATGGTCACGACCCGCTGCAACGGCAGTTGCATGAAGTCTGTCCCGGTGCTCGCGCGGCGTTGCTGGAAAGCGTACTCGGCAAGCTCGAAGTCGCTCAGATCTGCAGGCAGATCGTGCAACTTGCGGATGCCGCCGACATCGGGAATGGTCTCGATGTCGAAAACGAGCACATTCATTTCTGGGTCCAGCCGCCCGGCCCTTCGACCCACCAGCCACGCTGGGCACGGTCGATCCAGCGTTGCGCGAAAGTACGGCGCACGTCGGGCTCCCAGTCCGGGCGATTGTTCGCGCGGGCAATCTCACGGTACAGCGCGGCGCGATCGGCGTTTTCGGCAGCAACCAGCGCATTGACCTGACCACGCTGTGCCAGCGGCACGCTGGAGGCATCGCGCAGCACCACGGTGCCGTCGCGCGCCAGCCCAACGGCACCGGACGCATAGAGCGGAGCAAGGTCCGCGTGGCGTTTCTGCATCGAGGACTGAAGTGTCGAGATCGCAGGGGTGTTGATCTCGAGGTTGCCCTGTGCCGCGAGTCCGGAGGACAGCGCGAGCATGAGCGTCAGGGCGACAAGGCGGACGATTGTAAAGACGCTCATTGGGTTTCTCCGGTGGTTTCGGCAGGCGTAGCGGCGGCCGGGTCGCGCAGCTGCCAGACCTCGTCGATGATTCGGTCGGCAGCCGCCTCGGCCGCGGCGGCCGGAAAGTAGATGTTGATCGTCACGCAGCCGGCGCTCAGTGAAGCCAGCGTGGCGAGCAGTGCGAGTGATGGAGCCATTCTCATCGATACGTTCCTTGACATTGGTGCTGGGCGGTTAACGCGCCATCTTCGCTATTTGATGACCGGACCGGTGTTGGACGCGATCGCTGCCCGCAGGCGCGCAAGCAGCTCCTGCCAATCGACGCGCCGATTGTAGCCGATGACGTTCAGCGACGGGATGCCGCCGCCGCGCACGATGACGAAGCCATCGTCCGGCCCGCCGCCGTCTGCGGCAATGCCGCTCATCAGGCAGACGCCGTCGGAAAGCATGCACGACAGGCCAAGCTGACGGTAGCCGAAGCTCTCGAAGAAACCAAGAAAACCCCGCTGGAGGGCCATCACCGCGCCCCCCCCGCCCAGCGCCCCGATGTTCTGCACCGCGCGCTGACTGATCCGCCGTGCGTATCGCCCGGGGCTGCTACGCACGGTCGCGTCGAAGGCAACCGGTCGCCATCTCACCAGTTCCAGCCCGAGAACGTCGGCATCGATACGACCGCTGACATTACCAAAAGCGAAGGTATCGGTGATTTTTCCGAGGTCGAGATTGCGCGCTTCGAGATCGGTCGTGAGGTAGGCCGCGACACCTAGCGGTTCGCGCAGCTCGAGCCGCGAGACGCGGACCTCGCCATCGAAGATCGAGATCACCAGCGTACCGTCGAGCGACAAGGACCCCGGCCGGATCACCAGCGCCGGCAACTCGGCCGAGAGTGTGCCGGACATGACCGGCATCCCAACCGCGCGGGTGAGGTTTTCCAGAGACAAGGGCTCGATGAGGGCACCGCCCTGGCCATGCCAGCCGTCAGCCCGGCGTTCCAGCGACAGATCCGACACCAGCAAGCCGCCGTCCAGCACCGGCACGCGAACAGGCTCGAAATCCACGGCGTTGCCATGCACGTGGGCTTCGATTCGAAACGCATCCAGCGACAAAGCGCCCCAGTTCGCGGCCCCCACGTCCAGCCTGGCGAGCCCGGACTCGAACGCACGCCATGGCAGCACACCGCTGACCGGACCAATGCCGAGCATACCCTCGTCCAGCGAAACGACGACCTTGTTCAGAGCAATATCGACTGCCACCAAGGTGCCGTTCTCATAACGGCCGCCGGCACTGACCCGCCCTTCCAGCCGGATACGATCACTCAGCGCCGGCGCAAGCAACGGCATCAGATACGTCGCCCCGATCGCCGACAGGTCCGCGTCCGCAATCGCGAGCGCACCCGATACCACTCGCAACGGATCGACTTCGACGTTCGCGCGCAACTCGATGGCACGCACACCATCGACCGTGACATTGGCACCATCCACACTGAGGCGCTTGCCGTCATGGCGCCCGGACAGATCGGCCTTCAGTCCAGCCTCGAGATAGAGCGGATGCAGATAGGCTTCACCCTCGGCCCAGTTGGCTGTCACCATCCACTGCCAGCCGGCCTGGTCGCGATCAAGCCGACCGGTAAAGCCCATTCCCAGACCCTCTGCTGCATTCAGCCCGCCGGGCGCAACGAAGCCGCCATCGCCCAGCCGGGCATCGAAGACGATCGCAGCCGATTGGCCTGCCGCCCTGCCCGTCGCGCTGCCGGAAACGTGTCCCTGCAGCGCGAATCCGGCCAGCGAGGGCAGAAACGTTGTCAGCCTGGCCAGATTCAGCCGGGAAAATTCGGCGCGGAACGACCCGTCCGGCAGCAAGCTCAGCACCAGAGTCTCGCGCTCCGCTGTCTCGAGCTTCAGCTGCAGGCTGTTGCGCGCCACATCGAAGTCGAGGTCCAGCGCTGCGCTCCCCAAGATACCGGGGAGATCGAGCCGCCCATCCCGACAACGGACCCGACCATCGCTGAGTTCCAGGCGCGAGCAAGCGAGATCCAGTGCGTGAAGCGCCACCCCCGCAATCTCGACCCTGGCAATGCGCAGGCTCGCTGGTTCAGCGTCGTTGCCCACTATCAGGCTGACTCCTTGGAGCGTGGCGAGCGGATGATCCAGACGCGCGAGATCAAGCCGCAACCCCTCGGCCGCGACCGAGGGTGAATGCAGCAACGCCGCGGCAGAAAGCCAGATCACCCAGCCCACGACGAGCCGACGCGCGCTCAGGACTGGCATCCGCTGGCACCGGAAGCGAAGAGAACCTGTGGCGGTCTGCGCGCGGACACCGGCTCAGCCGGGAAACACACCCGTCGACAGATAGCGGTCCCCGCGATCGCAGACGATTGAGACGATGACGGCGTTCTCGGTGCGCTCGGCAATGCGCAAGGCCACATGCAGCGAGCCACCGGAGGAAATCCCGGCGAAAATGCCCTCTTCGCGCGCAAGCCGGCGGGTCATCTCCTCGGCATCGGCCTGACTCACGTATTCGAGCTGATCGACGCGCGGCTTTTCAAAGATACGCGGCAAGTAGGCCTCGGGCCACTTGCGGATACCCGGGATCTGCGACCCCTCCTCTGGCTGGCAACCCACGATCCGGACCGCCGGATTCTTTTCCTTGAGATAACGCGACACCCCCATGATGGTCCCGGTGGTCCCCATGCTGCTGACGAAGTGTGTGATCCGGCCACCAGTCTGCCCCCAGATCTCGGGACCGGTACCCTCGTAGTGCGCGATCGGATTGTCCGGGTTGGCGAACTGGTCGAGGATGATGCCCTTGCCCTCGTCGCTCATGCGCTCGGCGATGTCCCGCGCCATCTCCATGCCGCCGTCGCGCGCGGTCAAGACCAACTCGGCGCCAAAGGCGCGCATGGTCTGACGCCGCTCGACGCTCTGGTTCTCCGGCATCACCAGTACCATGCGATAACCACGCATCGCCGCCGCCATCGCCAGAGCGATGCCGGTGTTGCCGCTGGTCGCCTCGATCAGGGTGTCGCCAGGCTTGATGTCGCCACGCTGTTCGGCACGCATGATCATCGACAAGGCCGGCCGATCCTTGACCGAACCGGCCGGGTTGTTGCCTTCCAGTTTGCCGAGGATGACGTTGTTACGCCCAGCGCGAATGCGCTTCAGGCGCACCAAGGGCGTATTGCCGACGTAGTCTTCCAGAGTCTTGAATTCCATGACTGCTCGCGATGTCCTGTGGAGTCTTGCAGTTTAGCAGGGGCGACGCGCTCAGGGCTCGAGGTCGAACTCCTCGCTTCGCTTCGGCGGGTAGGTCTCCCAGCCGCCGCAGGCGGGGCACCGCCACTGGAACTTACGTGCCTTGAAGCCGCAAGACTTGCACGCGTACCTTGCCACCCGCCGGGTGTGGTTGTGGATGAGCTGGCGCACAAGATCGACGTCGCCACGCTGTTCCGCGCTCGCAGTCAGTGCTGCGGCCTCGAGCAGCTTCTCGAGTCCGAGCAGGGTCGGGTTGCGCCTTAATTCCTCGCGCACCAGATCGTAGGCCGACTGGGCGCCGCGCTTGTCGAGCTCCCAGCGATACACCTGCTCGAGCAGGTCGATCGCAGGATGGCGAGAGAGCCATGAGCGCAACAGGGTCTGGCCCTGATCCACTTTACCGAGGCGGGTGTAGACGGCTGCGATCGGTTCGGCAATGAGCGCGAGGTAAACAGGCTCTTGTTGTTCGACCCGTTTCCAGGCTTCGATCGCGCCTTCGTCATCACCGGTGCTTGCGAGCAGCTCGCCGAGCAACAGGCTTGCGCGCACACAGCGTGGGTTGATCGCATACGCCTTGTCGATATGCGAACGGGCCGCGTCGCCACGCGAGTCCGCAAGGGCTTCGGTGGCCAGTTCGCAGTAGAAATTCGATACCTCGGTGCGCCAGTGCAGGCTCTCGTGATCGGGCAGCGCATTGGCCACATCGATCGCCTTGCACCAATCCTTCTCCTGCTGGTAGATCTCCAGCAGGTGCCCGATGGCCGTCCGGTCATGAACGGTGCCACGCAGCTTGATGAATGCTTCCTCTGCGCGGTCGAGCAGGCCAGCCCGGAGATAGTCCTGGCCCAGCGCAGCCAGCGCCTGCAAACGTTGCTCGGGGGTGATCTCTTCGCGCTGCACCAGACTCTGGTGCAGCCGGATAGCACGATCGGTCTCGCCACGACGACGGTACAGGCTGCCGAGCGCGAACTGCAACTCGACCGTGTGGGGATCGAGGCGCACCGCCTCGATGAAGGCATCGACCGCCTTGTCCGGCTTATCCTCGAGCAACAGGTTGAGGCCGGTCAGATAAGACTGCGGCAGGGCGCGCGACTCGCGCACCACTTGCCGGATGTCGATGCGCGCCGCCAGCCAGCCAAGGCCGAAGAACAAAGGCAACGCGAGCAACCACCAGAACTCTATTTCCATGATATCCGTACGGCCTGCCGGCCAGATTCAATTGCGGTACCCGCGCACGCAGTACTCGCCGGATCGGTCGAGCCGGTTGCGCATCACGCACAGGCGGCGAGTTCCGCCGGCCATCGGGCCGGCGAACGATCAGGCCGCCTTGCGAACCTCGGTCGCAGCCGAGCGCATCTCGTGCAGTTCGCGCTCGGCCTTCGCCGCGCTCTTGCGGAACCGCCCAGCCTCTCGGCGATAGGAGAGCAGCGAGGCAAAGGTTGCGGTGACCCCGAGCAACGCACCGGCCGCAAACGCCGCCAGGATGACGAACACCAGCGGCAGTTGCCACTGCGAGCCGAAGAAAAAATTAAGTGTCACGAGCTGATCGTTCTTCACTGCGAAACCGAAAAGCAGGAAAAACAACAGCAAGCGGATAGCCCAGATCAGAACTCGCATGTTTCTTTAGCCTCCGTGCGATGGACAAAAAAAGGCGGCTTGCGCCGCCCTTTGGGAATTATGCACGACAACGGCGTGCGCGCTCACCCGATGATATCAACACGTTCGCGCAATTCCTTGCCCG
>CAYTAY010000132.1:0-9079 GCA_964435845.1 uncultured Azoarcus sp. | reverse complement strand
GGCAAGGCGCGACGAGGCGGCATGGTCGCTCCCTGCAAGGAGGAGCAACGCAGCCGGGCGGCACGCCAGGCGTGCAATCGGGCACGTAGCGGACTCACTCAGCGGGTGATTGTCGTCGAAAATGCAAGTCCCTGGTTTCGTAAGGCACTCAAGCTTATTGAGAGCGGCCAACTGCGGTTTCCAGGCTCATTCGCTGAGCGGATGTGCGTGAGGCAGCTGTCGCGAGCGGATCGCGCGGCAGCATGAGTCAGGGCTTGAACTAGGAGACCGGGCTTGACCGATATCGAGGTGGTGGCAGGGCGCCGAATCAGTGCCGGGCAGGTTGCGCTGTTTTACGCGTTGTTCGGCGTGCTGTGGATAATCGGGTCAGACCAGCTGCTGCTGCATCTGGTCGGCGGCGATCTGGATACGCTCGCGCGATTGCAGACCTACAAGGGCTGGTTCTTCATCGCCATGACTACGCTCGCACTTTACTGGCTGGTGAGTCGCGCGGTGGCCGAGGCGCGCGAGGCCGAGCGTTTGCTGCAGCAAACCGAATACAGTTTTCGTGCGATGCTCGAGGGCATGCGGGACTCGGTGTTCATTCACGAGCCGGAAACCGGCCGGATTCTCTATGCCAACAACGCCGCGACTGCGCTCTACGGATACTCGCGCGAGCAGTTGTGCTCGGCCGAGATGGGTGAGCTCTGCGTGGGCGAGGAGCCCTTTACCCAGGCCAGAGCGCTGGAGTGGATTCACCGTGCGAAGCTGGGCGAGGGGCTTTTGTACGAGTGGCGCGGGCGGCACCGCGACGGCCACCCCATGTGGTTGGAGATCAATATCTCGCGGGCGCAGGTTCACGGGGAGGAAATTGTGCTCGCCGCAGTCCGCAACATTGACGAACGCAAGCGTATCGAAGTCGAACTGCGCCGCAGCGAGGAGAGTTACCGTCAGGCGCAGACAGTGGCGAAGATCGGAAGCTGGCAGGTCGATATTCCCAGTGGAATGCTGGAGTGGTCCGATGAAACCTATCGCATTTTTGACCGCACCCCCGAAACGCCCCTGAGCCTGGATGTGTTCTATGACGCGATTCATCCGGAGGACCGGGAGCGTGTGCGCGCAGCGAGCGAGGCTGCGCTCATGGGCGAAGCGTTCGATATCGAACATCGTATCGTTGTGGGAAATGGCATCAAGTGGGTTCGCGAGCGGGCCGAGATCCTTCGCGACGAAACCGGGCAGGCAGTGCGCCGCATCGGCACGGTGCAGGACATCTCCGAGCGCCGCGCCTTGGAAGATGGCCAACGGCAGTTGTTGGCGCATCTCGATGGCGTTGCCAATGCCTCGCCTGCGCTGTTGTGGAGCTCTGCATCCGACGGTGGACTCGACTGGGTGAACCGGCGTTGGTTGGAATTCTGCGGCGGCTCATTCGAGGATCAGCTCGGTGATGCATGGATCGATCTCGTCCATCCGCTCGACCGCGAATTCAGTGTGCGAACTTACCGGGAGGCGATGGCTGTACGCAGGTCTTATTCAATGGAATACCGTCTGAGGCGCGCCGATGGCGTCTACCGGTGGCTGTTCGAGCGCGGCATGCCACGCCTGGATGCCGATGGTCTGTTCCTGGGTTACATCGGCTCTAGTCTCGACGTGACCCGCGAGCGTGAGGTTCAGGAGGCTCTGTGGACGTCGGAGGAGCGTCTGCGTCTCGCGCTCGACGCTGCCAACCAGGGGCTCTACGACACGGACATGACAACCGGCAGGGTTACGGTGAGTCCGCGCTATGCCTCGATGTTGGGCTATGACCCTACAAGTTTCGAAGAGACGCATGAGTCCTGGCTGTCACGACTGCATCCGCACGACCGGAGCCGCGTCGTCGAGCGGTATCGGCAATATATTGCCGGCGAACTACCCGATTACCGGATGGAGTTCCGTATGGCGACCTCCGAGGGTGAATGGAAGTGGATTCTGTCGGTGGGCGGGGTGGTCGAGCGCGATGCCGAGGGGTGCGCCACGCGCATGATCGGCACCCACACCGACATCGATGCGCTCAAGCGCACCGAGGCGGAACTCGAACGCTTCCGTTTTATCGTCGAGAATGCGGGACAGGAGTTCTACCTGGTGCGGCCCGATGGTTCATTCCTCTACGTCAACCCGACTGCGGCGAGCAGCCTCGGCTATTCGCAGGGCGAACTCATCTCCATGAGCGTTCCCGACATCGATCCGACGGTCGACAGCGACGCCTTCCTGGCACATTTCGAGACGTTGAAGGCAGGCGATTTGCCGCGTTTCGAGACGGTGCATGTTTCGCGCAGCGGGCGCCGCGTGCCAAAGGAGATCAAATCGGTCTATCTGCGCATGGGTGACGAGGAATACGTGTGCGGTTTCGCCCAGGACATCACCGAACGCAAGCAGACCGACGAGGCGCTGTTCCGGCTCAACGCGGATCTCGAACGCAGGGTGACCGAACGCACCGCACAGTTGGAGGCCGCGAACAAGGAACTCGAAGCCTTCACTTATTCGGTATCACACGATCTCAAGGCGCCGCTTCGGGGTATTGCCGGCTACAGCCAGTTGCTGCAGGAGGCATGTGGCGAGCGACTCGATGACGACGAGCGGGCCTTCCTGGTCCACATTCGCCGTGCGGTTGAACAAATGCACGAACTCATCGAGGACCTGCTTGCGTACTCGCGCGAGGATCGACGGCATACCGAGCAGCATGTGGTAGAACTGCGCCCGTTGATCGAGTCGGTTCTGGAGATGGTCTCCGACGAAGATCGCAGGCGCTGCCACTTTGAGTTCGATCTTGCGGTGAATACCGTGCGGACCGACCGCGACGGGCTTGGTCTGATCCTGCGCAACCTGTGCGAGAACGCGGTCAAGTTCGCGAAGGAGGGTGAGGGGCCACGGGTCGTTTTCGGCTCATGCGAACGCGACGGCAAGATACTGCTGTGGGTCGAAGACAACGGAATCGGTTTTGACATGAAGTACCATGACAAGATCTTCGACATCTTCCAACGTCTGCATTACGCCGAAACCTATGCGGGGACCGGCATTGGTCTTGCGCTGGTATCGAAGGCCGCTCAACGCCTTGGTGGCCGTGCGTGGGCCGAGAGCTCCCTTGGCGCTGGTGCTCGTTTCTTTGTGGAGCTCCCTCGATGACGCAACAGGAACTGCTGCCCCCCATTCTTCTGGTTGAGGATAACCCCGTCGATCTCGACCTGACTCGCCGTGCCTTTTCTCGAAAACGGCTGGCCAACCCGATCGAGGTTGCGCGCGATGGTGAAGAGGCGCTTGCTTATCTGTCCCGCTGGGAAGCGGGCGAGCCCCTCCCGGTGGTCATCCTGCTCGACATCAAGCTGCCACGGGTGGACGGCTTGACGGTGCTCGAGCGACTGAAGGCGCACAAGCGATTTTCGCGCATACCGGTGGTGATGCTCACCTCGTCGGATGACAACGCCGACTTGCGTCGCGCCTACGAGCTGGGGGTGAACTCCTATATTGTCAAGCCGGTCGATTTTGGCAAGTTCATGGCTGTGGCCGAACAGATCGAACTCTACTGGTGTGTGCTTAACCGAACCCCTCGCTAGGAGCCCGAATGCGCCTGCTGCATGTCGAGGACGATTCGAGTGACTTGGAGATCGTCGCGCGAACCCTGCGCGAGCAACTGCCGGGGGACGACCTCGTCTCAGCGCCGACGCTTGCGGCCGCGCGTGCGGCGCTGAGCAGTGCGACTTTCGACGTCCTGTTGCTCGACTTGCACCTGCCTGACGGTGAGGGGTTCGAGCTCCTGCAGGAACTGCGTGAAAGCGGCGATACGATCGCCTCCGTAGTGCTCACTGGTGATGGTGAGGAGGCTGCGGTACGCGGCGCGCTCAAGGCGGGGGCCGATGAGTTTCTGGTCAAGAATCCGGGCTATTACGACCAACTCTCGGAGGCGATTCGTTCCGCGCAGCGCAAGGCGGCCAACAAGCTCATCGAAAGCGAGCGCCGCTTCCGTGAACTGTTCGAGCGTACGCCCTCGATCGCGGTGCAGGGCTACGATCGCGAGCGCCGCGTCATCTACTGGAATCATGCGAGCGAGGAACTCTACGGTTTTTCTGCCGAAGAGGCGCTCGGGCGTCGATTGGAGGATCTCATCATCCCCGAGGCCATGCGTGAGAATGTCGTGAGCATGATCGAAGCCTGGCTTGCGGATCGTGGTCGGTCGGTCGCGGCCGCCGAGATGACGCTGCAGCGCAAGGATGGCAGCCCGACGCAGGTCTTCTCCAGCCACGTCTTGCTGGACGGCCCCGGGGGCGAGCCCGAGCTGTACTGCATCGATGTAGATCTGAACCGGCAGAAGCGAGCGGTGAGCGAGCTCGAGGCGAGCGAGGCCCGCTATCGTCAGGTCGTTGAAAACGTCAGCGAGGTGATCTTTCACGTCGATGCTGAGGGCCGGCTGAGTTTCGTCAATCGCGCGTGGGAGGTGCTGACCGGCTTCTCGCGAGATGAGTCCCGCGGTGATCGCTTCCTGCAATTTGTGCACCCGGATGACCACAAGCTGTGCGAGGTACTCTTCGCCAAAACGTCGAGTGGTCCGCAGCTCTTCAATCACTGTGAGTTCAGGGTGTGCCGTCGCGATGGCAGTGTAAGGTGGGTCGAGGCTCAGGCTGGGGCGCGCGATCCTGAGGGCGGGCAGCGCGAGGTCTACGGCACCTTGATCGATATCACCGAGCGGCTGCGTGCGCGACTGCTACAGCAGGCCCGTAGCGACGTGCTCGACATGATCGTCGCCGACAGGAGGCTCGAAGAGGTGATGGGCGCGATCATTGCCCAGGTCGAGCTTATGCGGCCGGACCTGATGGCCGGCATCATGCTGCTCGACCGCGACAACTGGGTTTTTGAGCGGGCTTTCTCTCGCTCCCTGCCGGATTTTTACACTCAGGTCTTGATCGACCTTTTTGCCGGTGAGCAGGTAGGCTCTTGCGGCGCCGCTGCCTCGAGCGGAGCGGTGGTGATTTCCCGTGACTTGCAGCTTGCGCCGAACTGGCGCGCTTATCGCGACCTGGTTGCGCGCGCAGGGCTGCGCTCATGCTGGTCGATGCCCTTCAAGGACGAGGCCGGGGAGGTATTGGGTACCTTCGCCATCTATACCGCCAGGGTTCATGCACCCGAGCCCCAGGAACTCGCGCTGATTGCCGAGCTCGCTGCGCTTGCGAGCGTCGCGGTGCAGAAAAAGCGGGCAGGCGAACGGGTTTTGCGCCACGAGGCGGCGCTCGAGCAGTCGGCCCGTTCGGTGCTCGATCTGATGTGTGGGCCGGATTTCGATCAGGCGGTGATCCGGGTTCTGAAGAACATCGGCGAGGTCACCGAGGTTGATCGCGTCTATGTGTTCCAGCGCAGCAGTCGGGACCCCGGTGCCGACCCGATCATCGATATGACCCACGAGTGGTGCCGCGACGGGATCGAGTCCCAACTGGGCAATCCAGCGCTCATGGGTTTCGAGTTGGTGCAAAGCTTTCCGCGCTGGTATCAAGTGATGTCGGAAGGTCGATCGGTTTGCGGGGATATTGCGGATTTTCCGCTGATAGAGCGGGGTTTCTTCAAGCTTCAGGGAATCAAGAGCCTTTTGGCGGTGCCGGTTTTCGTGGAGGACTGCCTGTGGGGTTTCGTGGGATTCGATGCGGTACGCAAGAAAAAGCGCTGGAGCGCACCGGAGGAGAGCGTGCTTCGCATCGTGGCGACCAGCATCGGCGCTGCCGTGGAGCGGCACCATTCGCTTGAAAGACTGCGGCTGTGGGCTGCCGCCTTCGAGAGCACGCGTGACGGTGTGGTGATCACCGATCTCAAACCTCGTGTCGTCGCGATCAACCGCGCCTACAGTGAGATCACGGGATACAGCGAGGACGAAGTTATGGGGCGTAATCCCGGCCTGCTGCGTTCGGAGCGTCACCCAGCCGCGTTCTATCGGGAAATGTGGCGGTCGTTGAACGAGAACGGCCATTGGCAGGGCGAGGTCTGGAACCGGCGGCGTAATGGGGAGGTGTATCCGCAATGGCTCAATCTGGCCGAGGTGCGAGGGCCTCAAGGGCGGCCGACGCATTATGTCGGCGTGCTGACCGACATCAGCGAACTCAAACGCTCCGAGGCCCAATTGCAGAAGCTGGCGCACTACGATCCGTTGACCAGCCTGCCGAACCGCACGCTGGCGCTGCTCAGGCTGGAAAGGGCAATCAACGACGCCCGTCGGCATGACCATGGCGTGGGCGTGTTGTTCATCGACCTCGATCGATTCAAGAATATCAATGACAGTTTCGGTCACCCGGTGGGAGACGAGCTGCTCGAGCAGCTCGCGAGAAGACTGGCGACCCGGGTGCGAGCGGAGGATACCCTCGCGCGCCTCGGTGGCGACGAGTTCCTGCTGGTGCTCGAAAGAATCGAGGATCCGAGTGAGGCAGGTGTCGTTGCCGAATCCCTGATCGGTTTGCTCGACACGCCGTTCACGCTGTCCGGCGGGCAGGAAGTCTATGTGGGTTCGAGTGTCGGCATCAGCATCTTCCCGCGTGACAGCGACACACCCACCGGGCTCATCCAACATGCCGACGCCGCGCTCTATAAGGCCAAGGCCGACGGCCGCAAGACCTTCAGCTACTTCACCGCCGAGCTCGGTGTCGCCGCGAAAAAGCGCATCGAGCTCGAGACCCGCCTGCGCCGGGCAGTGGAGCGAAAGGAGTTCATTCTGCACTATCAACCAAAGCTCGCAGTCGCGGACGGACGCATCATCGGTTGCGAGGCGCTGGTGCGTTGGGTCAGTCCGGAGCTCGGCATGGTGCAGCCATCGGATTTCATTCCGCTTGCCGAAGAGACCGGATTGATCGAGCCGATTGGTGAATGGGTCATGCGTGAGGCGTGCAGGCAAGCTGCCCGGTGGCGGCGGGAAGGTCGGCCTGAGCTGACGGTGGCCGTCAATGTCTCGGCGCGCCAACTCTGGCAGACGGCGTTGCCCGCACGTGTTGCGGGCATTTTGCGGGAGACTGGCCTCGATCCTGCCCGCCTCGAACTCGAATTGACCGAGAGCGTCATCATGGGGCAGGAGACGCTCGCTGCAGAACGTTTTGGACAACTCAAGTCACTTGGTGTAAAACTCGCCATCGACGACTTTGGTACTGGCTATTCGTCGCTGGCTTACTTGAAGCGATTTCCGATCGATGTGCTGAAAATCGATCGCAGCTTTATCCGGGACATACCCGGCGACGCGAACGACATGGAGATTGCAGCTGCGATTATCGCAATGTCGCGCGCGCTGCGGCTCACGGTAGTCGCGGAAGGGGTGGAAACCCCCGCCCAGTTGGCGTTTCTGGCCGAGACGGCGTGCTATGCGTACCAGGGCTATCTGTTCAGCCCACCAGTGCCGGCAGAAGACTTCGAGCACTTGCTTGTTGCGGATTTGGCGCGAGATCCTTGAGTGAAGCTCCAGGTGGTCGCCAGGGCGTGTCCGGGTGCATACTCGGTTGTGATGTCCTGCCCGCGGCTGGTGGTGGCTACGGTTTCCAGCTAATGACATGAAGAAGGGACGATGAACGATCAGGAACCAATCTCGCCGCGCAGGCGGCTCCAAATGCTGCTCGCCATTCCCGATGGCGAGCGTACCGACGAGGAATGGGATGAGCTGAACGAGCTCGAGATCTCTCTTTCTCCCGTCAATCGCGTCGGTGCGCCAGAGCCGGTTTCGGCCGGTAGCGGCGCACCGGCTCGCAAGCGTGCGGCCAAAGGACCGTCCCCCGCGCGCAGCAAGCCTCAAAAACCCGTAAACGTCGAGAAGCCGGCGACCGTCGCGGTCAAGAAGCCATTTCGGCGCAGTCCGCGCCGCCATGCCAAAGGCGGCGGAACCGGCGCAGGCGATGGCGGAGAGGGTCCCAAGGGCGATGCCGCGGCCTGATGCGAGTGTGTGCCCGCGCTTGACGGGTCGGCAGACTGCGGCGGCCGAGCAGGTGTGCCCAGCCGCTACTGTGCGGTTCCTCGGTTGCACTGCTTTGCTGCTGCTTGTCTGGCTCGGCTTCGCGCCCGCCAGCGCCGGCGAGCGACCCGTGGTCGAAACCGGCTCCGGTGATCTGCTCGAACTGCGGGTGTCAGGAGAGGCCGGCGAGGGGCCGCTTTTCGTCTGGATCGACAACCAGTACGCCGAGACTGAACGTCCGCGCGAGATCGCCGCCAAGCTCGCGCAAGCCGGTGCGACGGTCTGGCAGGTCGATCTGCTCGACGATCTGTTTCTGGAGCGCACTGCCGAGGCAGTGCGCAGCATTGATGGTGAGCCGGTCGCCGACCTCATCGCCACCGCGCTCGACTCGGGCCTTGGGCCGGTGGTGCTGGTCGCCATGCGATCGCACAGACGCCCGAGCGCATGCTCTCAGCTGCCCGCCTGTTGGCCTTGGGGCCGCGGCCTGACGCAGCGGTCGATATCGTGCTCGATGAGGACGAGCCGGTGCTGCCGGCCTACGGCCTGATCGAGCGCCAGGCGATGCCGGCGCCGGATTTTGCACTCGACGATGCCCGCGGCGAACACCATCGGCTCTCAGACAGCCTGGGCCGGGTCACGCTGGTCAACTTCTGGGCGACCTGGTGTCCGCCCTGCGTGCATGAGATCCCATCCATGAACCGGCTTGCCGGGGCCTACGACCCGGCGGACTTCGCCATCGTCTCGATCAACTTCAAAGAGTCGCCGGAGCACATCCTCGAGTTCATGGAGCGTGTCGAGGTCGATTTCCCGGTGCTCGTCGATGCCGATGGCGCGGTATCGGGCGAGTGGGGCGTGTTCGCCTTTCCCAGCTCCTTCATTCTCGACCACGAGGGGCGGGTGCGTTATTCGGTGAACACCGCGATCGAGTGGGATGTCGAGGAGGTCTATGCGGTGATCGAGGCATTGACCGCGATGAGGTCGCTTCGCACCCGTGTTGTGGATACGGGTAAACCGTAGTCGGCGGTATGGGCTCTGGTTCGTGGCTTTGGATTGTCCTATAGTGCCTCGGTAGGACTATTGACCAAAAAAAACATATGGAGGATGGACAAGATGTGGAAATCCCTCGTAATCGACCCGGCCAAGTGCACTGGTTGCCTGCAGTGC
>CAYTAY010000131.1:5940-9238 GCA_964435845.1 uncultured Azoarcus sp. | reverse complement strand
ACCAGGGCCCCGCTCCGGCTTTGATCGCCGCACGCACATACGGCACGATCCCCTTCGGGAACGCATCCCGTCGGCACCAAAGCAGATCATCGCATTTGTCTGGTTCGCAGATCCTTGGCTCCCCGGACCACGCGTGCGCCAGCATGAAAAACTCGATCCGATTGGTGTCGGAGCGACGGTGAACCACGCCCTGCCACGACAGCGCCGAAAGGGCGATTTCCACGCCGAGTTCCTCGCGGATCTCGCGAGCGGCGGTTTGGCAAGCCGACTCTCCCGGCTCGACGTGGCCACCGGGCAGGCTGTACATCCCATCGAAGAATCCAGTCCCCGCACGACGCATCAACAACACGCACCCCTCACGCTCGAGTAGCACGTGGACGCCCGTGAGAATGCCTTCAGGTCCGCTGGAACGCATGGCCTCAGTGCTTTCCGGTGCTGCCGAAGCCGCCCTCGCCCCGCTCGCTGTCTTCGAACGAATCGACGACATTGAAACCGACCTGCAAAACCGGCACTACGACGAGCTGGGCGATCCGCTCCATCGGCTGGATGGTGAAACCGTGACGCCCGCGGTTCCAGGTCGAAACAAAGATCTGCCCCTGATAGTCGGAGTCGATTAGTCCAACGAGATTACCGAGCACGATTCCGTGCTTGTGACCCAGCCCGGAGCGCGGCAGGATCATGGCGGCCAGACCCGGGTCGGCGAGGTGGATCGCCAGGCCCGTGGGCACCAGTGAGGTCTCACCGGGCTCCAGGGTCAGCGCCGCCGGCAGGCAGGCGCGAAGATCCAGGCCGGCCGCGCCACCTGTGGCGTAGCCCGGCGGATGTTCGCGCAGGCGTTCGTCAAGAATCCTGACGTCGATTCGATGCATCTCGATCTTCCTTTAAACGCGGCGGTTGAGCCGTTGGGCAACCGCATTGACGATCATGCCGGCGAGTTCGGCCTTGGCGGCCCGGGGCAATGGATGTCGGCCCTCGGCATCGTACAGCACGACCTGATTGTCGTCGGTCCCCAAACCATCCTGCACCAGATTGCCGACGACCATCTGCAATCGCTTTGCCTGCCGCTTGCCCTCGGCATAGATATCCAGATCCCGGCTCTCGGCAGCGAAACCGACACAGAATGGGGCATCCGGCCGGCCCGCCACCTCGGAGAGAATGTCGGGGTTGGGCACCAGGGTGAGCGTCATCGCGTCACCACTCTTCTTGACCTTGTGCTCGGCCCTCACCTCGGGGCGATAATCGGCCACTGCGGCGACCGCAATGAATACGTCGATGCCATAGAGCGCCCCAAGCACGGCATCACGCATTTCGAGCGCCCGCACCACTGAGATCCGGCGCACTTGGTCGGGCGCTGGCAAGCCCGTCGGGCCACTAACCAGGACAACTTCGGCGCCAGCATGCGCGCAGGCTCGGGCAAGCGCGTAACCCATCTTGCCGGAGCTGCTGTTGGTCAGACCGCGCACCGGGTCGACCGGCTCGAAGGTTGGCCCCGCGGTGAGTAACACCTTGCGTCCAGCAAGTACTTTGGGCGTGAAGAAGGCTTCCAGCCGTTCCAATAACAGTTCCGGCTCGAGCATCCTGCCGACTCCCACCTCACCACAGGCCTGCTCGCCGGAATCCGGCCCGAGCACGATGACTCCATCCTCCATGAGCTGCTCCACGTTCCGGGCTGTGGCGGGGTTCTCCCACATCTGGCGATTCATCGCCGGCGCAACGAGCAAAGGACAATCACGCGCCAGACACAAGGTCGTGAGCAGGTCGTGTGCCTGACCATGAACCAGGCGCGCCATCAAGTCCGCAGTGGCCGGCGCAACGATGATTGCATCCGCATCCCGGCTCAAATCGATGTGCGCCATGTTGTTGGGCATCCGTGCGTCCCACAGATCGGTCCACACCGGGTTGCCAGACAACGCCTGGAAGGTCACCGCCGTGACGAATCGGGCACCCCCCTCGGTCAGAACGACATGGACCTCGACGCCGGCCTTGACCAGCAAACGCACCAGCTCGGCGCTCTTGTAGGCCGCCACTCCACCGGTGACGGCGACGATCAGTTTGCGTCCACATAGCGTATTCATGACAAATTGATTATCCTGTCGGCATTTTAACGGATGGAGTGATGCATGGCGATCAGCGACTGGCCAACGGCCGAACGGCCACGCGAAAAACTGCTGGCTCGCGGAGCAAGCGCGCTTTCGGACGCTGAACTGCTCGCATTGTTCCTGCGCGTGGGGGTGCGTGGCAAGAGCGCCGTCGACCTTGCCCGCGACCTGATCGCACGATTCGGCTCCCTCACGCACCTGTGCAACGCATCCGCTGACGCCTTCTCTTCGGTGCCCGGCATGGGCCCGGCCAAGTATGCGCAACTGCAGGCGGTACTCGAACTGGCCCGGCGCGCACTCAACGAAAACATGCGCGACGGCGACATGCTCGGCACACCAGAAGCCGTGCGCAACTGGTTGCGATTGCGCATCGGCTCCCTGCCCCATGAAGTCTTCTGGGTACTGACCCTGGATGCACGCAATCGCCTTATCGACAGCATCGAATTGTTTCGCGGCACACTCACCCAGACTAGCGTCTACCCGAGAGAGGTCGTCAAGCTCGCACTCGCTCACAATGCCGCAGCGGTTATCCTCGCGCACAACCACCCCTCCGGCGCGCGCGAGCCCAGCCAGGCCGACGAACTGCTCACCCGCAGCCTCAGGCAGGCGCTCGATCTGGTCGACATCCGCCTGCTCGATCATTTCGTCGTCACCGCACACGCAGAGCCGGTATCGTTTGCCGAACGCGGTCTGTTGTGAGTGAGCCTGTTTGCCTGGCAGCGCAAAGGCGCTTGTAATCAACGGAATGAATGCGTTATCATCCAACGTTTTCCGAAAACCGAACTCCCTGGAGCAACTCATGGCTCGCGTCTGCCAAGTCACCGGTAAAGCATCGATGGTGGGAAACAATGTCTCCCACGCCAATAACAAGACCAAGCGTCGTTTCCTCCCCAACCTGCAGTCCCGCCGGTTCTGGAGCGAGGCGGAGAACCGCTGGGTCCGTCTGCGCGTTTCCAACGCCGCCCTGCGCACGATAGACAAGAAAGGCTTCGACGTCGTGCTTGCAGAACTGCGCGCTCGCGGCGAAAAAATCTGACACCCAGTGCGCCGGCCCGGCCGGCGCACTGGGACAGCCCGGCCTGTGTGCCGGACGGCTAGACTAACCGTCCAGGAACCAGACCGCTCAGCACTGACAACGGAGATTGAAATGGCCAAAGGCGCCCGTGAAAAAATCAAACTGGAGTCGACCGCCGGCACCG
>CAYTAY010000131.1:5514-5930 GCA_964435845.1 uncultured Azoarcus sp. | reverse complement strand
CGGTCACTTCTACACGACCTCGAAGAACAAGCGTACCACCCCGAACAAACTCGAATTCATGAAATACGACCCGGTGGCACGCAAGCATGTCGCCTACAAGGAAGTCAAACTGAAGTAACAACTTTGCGCGGCCCTGCGGCCGCGCACCCCGGCAGTCATTGGGGCGGTTTCGGCACAAAAGACAGGGGCGGTCGCGACGCGACCGCCCCTGTTGCGTGGGCGTTGCCATCGGGGCGCGAACCGCCCCACCATTGCGGTGAGCCGACGCTCAGGCGCGCTGGATATTCGAAGCCTGCTTGCCCTTCGGGCCCTGGGTGACCTCGAACGAGACCTTTTCGCCTTCCTTGAGGGTCTTGAAGCCATTCATGTTGATTGCGGAAAAGTGCGCAAAGAGATCTTCGCTGCCGTCATCCGGG
>CAYTAY010000131.1:0-5450 GCA_964435845.1 uncultured Azoarcus sp. | reverse complement strand
AACCTCGATTGACGCGGAAAGCCGATACAGTGCGGAATACTCTGCATTGCGCAATTCCAGCTTTTACGCAGTTGCCACGCCAGCGTCAAGCCTTTCTGCATCGCGCGGCGACGACTGTCGTTTCTGCATCGCAGCATGTCGATCTCCAACACGTTCCGGGTCCAACCCGAAATTGTTGCATTACGTGAAATCCAACCGGCATTGCGGCGCACCAAACTCACTGTCTCGTGAATACGTCATAAACACGCGAAAAGTCGTCGCAAGTAGACCCTGCGGCACTATTGCACTCTCACGACACTTGATGAAGAATGCTTCGCATGGCCACCCGTAAACAGGATCACTCCGTACTCGAGGCGGAACGTACACACACCAGACCTCCGCCCCTCTACAAGGTGCTGCTGCTCAACGACGATTTCACTCCGATGGAGTTCGTCATCATCGTCCTGCAAAATTTTTTCAGCATGGATCGCGAACGGGCCACGCGAATCATGCTCCAAGTCCACAGAGGAAAACTGAGAATGATCGCCCAGGAGCTTGAAGTCAGCCTGCACATGGCCTTCGTCGAGGCAAGGCAAAAGCGTCACGAATTCATTACCGTGGAGCACCTTTTGCTCGCCCTGCTCGACAACCCGTCGGCGGCCGAGGTGCTTCGCGCCTGCTCGGCGAATGTCGGAGAGTTGCGCAAGGAGTTGAGCAATTTCATCGACGAGCACACGCCGCGCGTCGAAAGCGAAGAGGAAATCGACACCCAGCCCACGCTGGGGTTTCAGCGCGTAATCCAGCGCGCGATCCTGCATGTGCAATCCTCCGGCAAGAAGGAGGTCACCGGCGCGAACGTGCTGGTCGCGATCTTCGGCGAAAAGGACTCCCACGCAGTGTATTTCTTGCAGCGCCAGAAAATTTCCCGTCTGGACGTGGTCAATTTCATCTCCCACGGCATCGCCAAGACACCCCAACCCGGCGCGGCGCAGCCAAATCGCGCCGAATCGGAACAAAGCGACCCGGACCAGGAAAGCGGCTCGGCGGGCGGTGCGCTCGAGAGCTACACCCAGAATCTGAACCAACAGGCGCTGGTCGGCAAAATCGATCCGCTCATCGGCCGCGAAAAGGAAGTCGAGCGGGTCATCCAGACACTGTGTCGTCGGCGCAAGAACAATCCCCTCCTGGTTGGCGAAGCCGGCGTGGGCAAGACTGCAATCGCCGAAGGCCTTGCCAGGCGCATCGTCGAAGACCGCGTCCCCGATGTGCTCAAGGGTATGCAGGTTTTTTCGCTCGACATGGGCGCTCTGCTTGCGGGTACGAAATACCGGGGAGATTTCGAGCAGCGCCTCAAGGCGGTGCTCAAGCAGTTGCTCGACAATCAAAGCGCGATTCTTTTCATCGATGAAATCCACACCTTGATCGGAGCCGGCGCAGCCTCGGGTGGCACCCTAGATGCATCCAACCTGCTCAAACCCGCGTTGTCCTCGGGTCAGCTAAAGTGCATCGGCGCGACGACCTACAGCGAATTCCGCCAGATCTTCGAGAAGGACCACGCTCTCTCGCGCCGTTTTCAGAAAATCGACGTCGTCGAGCCCAGCGTGGCCGAGACCATAGAAATCCTCAAGGGGCTCAAGAGCCGTTTCGAAGAGCATCACAACGTCAAATACTCCTCCGCTGCCCTCTCTTCGGCTGCCGAGTTGTCTGCGCGCTACATCAATGACCGGCACCTGCCGGACAAGGCGATAGACGTTATTGACGAGGCGGGGGCTTTCCAGCGCATTCTGCCGAAGTCGCGCCAACGCAAATTGATCGGCAAGGGGGAAATCGAGGAGATCATCGCGAAGATCGCCCGGATTCCGCCTCGAACCGTCTCCAACGACGACAAGACTGCGCTCAAGACCCTCGAACGAGACCTCAAGAACGTCGTGTTCGGACAGGACCAGGCGATCGAGGCACTGGCCAAGGCCATCAAGATGTCTCGCTCCGGTCTTGGAAGCCCCCAGAAGCCCATTGGCAACTTCCTGTTCAGCGGGCCGACCGGCGTTGGCAAGACCGAGGTTGCGCGTCAGCTTGCCTACACTTTGGGTATCGAGTTGCTGCGTTTCGACATGTCCGAGTACATGGAGCGACACGCGGTCTCTCGCCTCATTGGTGCGCCCCCCGGCTATGTCGGCTTCGACAACGGCGGCCTGCTGACCGAAGCGATCACCAAGAAACCCCACTGCGTGCTGCTGCTCGACGAGATCGAAAAGGCCCACCCGGATATCTACAACATCCTTCTGCAGGTCATGGACCACGGCACGCTGACGGACAACAACGGTCGCCAGGCTGATTTCCGCAACGTGATCATCATCATGACCACCAACGCAGGCGCCGAGGCGATGCAAAAGACGATTATTGGTTTCTCCGCCAAGCGGGAAGCCGGCGACGAGATGAGCGAAATCAAGCGCATGTTCTCGCCGGAATTCCGCAATCGTCTGGACGCAATGGTGTCCTTCAAGGCACTCGACAACGAGGTCATCCTCAAGGTGGTGGACAAGTTTCTCATGCAACTCGAGGCACAACTGCACGACAAGAAGGTCGAAGCGCACTTCACCGACGAGCTCAAAGCCTGGCTCGCATCCGAAGGCTTCGACCCCCTGATGGGTGCCCGGCCGATGGCTCGCCTGATTCAGGACACCATTCGCGCCGCACTCGCAGACGAGTTGCTGTTCGGTCGTCTCGTGAATGGCGGCAAGGTCACCATCGATTTTGACGGTGAGGGCAAGGTGAAGCTGGACTTCGACGAGATCGAAACCACCACGACAAGCTGATACCGCTTTCAACTTCTTGTAAATCAAGAGCGGCGGTCGCCGCTTTTTCCGTCTGCCGCGTGCCACCACCGGCGACCCCGCCCGCGTCAGGGGTGGGCCTCGCCCCTCAGATTCCTTGAACCACTCCGACGACCCGGGACTGCTAAAATCCGCAGCGTACTTGCCCGATCTTCCGTCATCGACGAGGAACAAGACAATGGAAATCCAGACAGCAGACCTTTGCGACGCCAATGAACACGAGGTGCGCGTGCTCGAGCCCATGTTGAAGTCGTACGGTGGCCTCCGTGCTTTCGCCGGACAGATCGCAACCCTCAAGGTTTTCGAGGACAACGTCCTGGTACGTTCCACTCTCGAGTCGCCCGGCAATGGGCGCGTCCTCGTCATCGACGGAGGTGGTTCGATGCGCTGCGCACTGGTCGGGGACCAACTCGCCGTGCTGGCAGTCAATAACGGCTGGGCAGGTATGGTTGTCTATGGTTCTATCCGTGACTCCAAGACGATTGCCAACATGAACGTCGGCTTATTCGCGCTAGGCACCAACCCCCGCAAGAGTATCAAGAAGGGCGTGGGAGACGCCAACCTCACCGTGACCTTCGGCGGCGTCGATTTTCATCCAGGTCACCATCTCTATGCCGACGAAGACGGGATCATCATCTCGGCGTCAGCCTTGGGAGTCTGACGCCTCAGCCCCGCCGGCCACCGAGTCATGTCCCGGTGGCCGGCAAGACATGCTTACCAGCCCTCAAAACCATCCCCTTGTGCGCTGACTCCAGCGCCATCCGACACCTACCGGACTCGAGAAGCCGGCCCTTCCATCTCCCCTGGCGCACACGAGCGATCTTGTGCGCCGCACCACGATCTCGTTTCACGAAGGGCTTTCACGTTTCTCATCGCGGGAAAGAAGCCTTAACCCATTGATTTTTCTTGATGTCTTTTTTTCTTATATCTTATATAAGACCTATTGCTGCATAGCAGGAAGAAACCTATACTTGTAGCACGGTCAATGCGCGCTACACCCGTCGCCTGCAGCGACCCCGCCGGCCCTGAACAGTGGCGCGGCACCAACAGTCCAATCGCTCTAAAGAAGGAATTGTTATGACCATGACCCGCGAACAGCAAATCGCCGCCCTCGAGAAGGACTGGGCTGAAAACCACCGCTGGAAGGGCATCAAGCGCGGCTACAGCGCGGCAGACGTCGTCCGCCTGCGCGGCAGCGTCCAGCCCGAATACACCTACGCCAAGAACGGTGCCGAGAAGCTGTGGGCCCGTGTCAATGGCGCCGCCAAGAAGGGTTATGTGAACGCCTTCGGTGCGATCACCGCTGGACAAGCCATGCAGCAGGCCAAGGCCGGCCTCGAGGCAGTCTACCTCTCCGGCTGGCAGGTGGCCGCCGACGGCAACACCTCCGAGACCATGTACCCTGACCAGTCACTGTACGCCTACGACTCGGTTCCGACCATGGTCCGCCGGATCAACAACACGTTCAAGCGCGCTGACGAAATCCAGTGGGGCCGTGGCATCAACCCGGGCGATGACGCCTTTGTCGATTATTTTCTGCCGATCGTCGCAGACGCCGAAGCCGGCTTTGGCGGTGTTCTGAACGCCTTCGAACTGATGAAAAACATGATCGCGGCCGGTGCTGCCGGTGTTCACTTCGAAGACCAACTCGCGGCAGTCAAAAAATGCGGCCACATGGGCGGCAAGGTGCTCGTGCCGACCCGCGAAGCGATCGAGAAGCTCATTGCAGCCCGCTTCGCCGCTGACACCATGGGCGTGTCGACGCTGATCCTGGCGCGCACCGACGCCGAGGCAGCCAACCTGCTGACTTCCGATTACGACGACAACGACAAGCCCTTCCTCACGGGCGAGCGCACCCAGGAAGGCTTCTACCGCGTCAAGAACGGTCTCGAGCAGGCCATCAGCCGCGGTGTGGCCTATGCACCTTACGCCGATCTCGTGTGGTGCGAAACCGGCACCCCTGACCTAGGCTTCGCCCGAGAGTTCGCCCAAGCCGTGCATGCAGCCTGCCCAGGCAAGCTGCTCTCCTACAACTGCTCGCCGTCCTTTAACTGGAAGAAAAACCTCGACGACGCCACCATCGCCAAGTTCCAGGAAGAGCTGTCGGCCATGGGCTACAAGTACCAGTTCATCACGCTGGCCGGCATCCATATCAACTGGTACAACACCTTCCAGTTCGCCCACGCATACGCCCGTGGCGAAGGCATGAAGCACTATGTCGAGATGGTCCAAGAGCCCGAGTTCGCCGCACGCGACAAGGGTTACACCTTCGTCTCCCACCAACAGGAAGTCGGTGCTGGCTACTTCGACGATGTCACCACCGTCATCCAGGGTGGGTCGTCGAGCGTCAAGGCGCTGACTGGCTCCACCGAGGAAGAACAGTTCCAGTAAGCACCTCGTTCAGGGTCGCGCACGACGAAAGCGATTCCGAAGCGAAGAAAGCCACCTGCTTGCAGGTGGCTTTTTTTTCCAACCCCAAAATCACGGTTGGGCGTGTACTAGAGTACGTCTGGCGCGTCGTCTGGCTAGGCGCGACACCTTTCTGTAAGCGTCCGGCCGCCCCATCTGTCGGCCTCGCGCGGGCTCGGCAACACTGCTGCCATCTTCACACCGGAGGGATGATCGATGGATGGCAAG
>CAYTAY010000130.1:0-9257 GCA_964435845.1 uncultured Azoarcus sp. | reverse complement strand
GGTCGATCGGGTAGGCGATGAAGGCATAGAAGCAGGTATCGTCGCCCGGCACGTCCTCGATCGCGTAAGCTCGGCCCTTGTAGTAGTCGAGGTCGGTGAGCAGATCGGTCCACACCGTCGTCCAGGTGCCGGTTGAGGACTCCGCCGCCACCGCGGCGGCCGCCTCCTCGCGGTCGACGCCCGGCTGGGGCGTGATCTTGAAGCACGCAAGAATATCGCTGTCCTTGACCGCGTAGTGCGGTTCCCAGTAGGTGTTGCGGTAGTCCTTGACGCCGGCGCTCCATGTCTTCGTAGCCATTTCTGCTCCTCCTTTCGCTTTCGTTTTGTCGTCCGGATCGCACAGCGTCCGAATTGAGGGCGAGTCTGCCGGGGTCAACACTTAAATAACAGTCGAAGTTTTCGATATAGTGCATCGACTACTATCTATGCAATGGACCACCACATGCGACATGCGACCTTCCGCCAACTGGAGATCTTCGAGGCGATCGCGCGCCATCTGAGCTTTACCCGGGCCGCCGAAACGCTGCATCTCACCCAACCGACGGTTTCGATGCAGATGAAGAAGCTGGCCGACGGCGTGGGCGAACCCCTGGTGCATCAGACCGGGAAACGCATCGAATTGACCGAGACCGGCCAGGCGCTGGCGGTGGCCGCGCGCGACATCTTCACCGTGCTGGAGCGCTTCGAGGACGACATGGCGGCCCGTCGGGGCCTGCGCCGCGGCCGGCTGCGGCTGGCGGCCGTCACGACCGCGTCGTATTTCGCGCCGCGCTTGCTCGGGGAGTTCGCGCGCCTTCACCCAGGCATAGAGGTGTCGCTGCGGGTTTGCAACCGTGAGCAGCTGATCGCAAGTCTGAACGAACACCTCGACGAGCTGTACATCCTCGGCACCCCGCCGGAGGATGCGGCACTGGTCGCCCATCCCTTCATGGAGAATCCGCTGGTGGCAATCGCCGCCCCCGACCATCCCCTGGCCGGCAGGCGTGGTATCGGACTCGCCGAGCTTGCAGAACAGCCCTGGTTGCTTCGCGAACCCGGCTCCGGCACACGCAAGGCGGTCGAGAAGCTGTTCGCCGAGCACGAACTCACGGTTCACCCCAGACTCGAGCTGGGCAGCAACGAGGCGATCAAGCAGGCGGTGCTCGCCGGCCTCGGCATCTCGGCGCTATCGAAACAGGCGCTGGAGCTGCATCCGCCGGGACAGTTCGCGATCCTGGACGCCAAGGATTTCCCTATCCGCCGTCACTGGTTCATCGCCCGCCCGGTGGGCGCGCAGCACTCAGCCGCCGCCAGCGCCTTCGAACAACACCTGCTGGCCGCCCGGCCAACGGCAAGCACAATGCGCTAATCGCCGGTCTCTTCCATCAACGCACGCCCCTGGTTCTGCAGGAAGTCGACCAAGGCTTCCACCGCCAGCGACGGTCTTTTGTCGGCGGGCACCAGCAGGTTCCATTCGCGCTCGATCGGGGTGCCCCGTACCTTGAGTCGCGAGAGCCGGCCGGCGGCTGCCTCGATCGAAAAGGTGTGGTGGGACAGAAAGCTCACGCCGAGACCCGCCATCGCCGCCTGCTTGAGGGTTTCGTTGCTGCCCATCTCATCGGCCTGGGTGAGCTTGACCCCATGGGCGCGCAGAAACCGCTCCATGGCTGCGCGGGTGCCGGAGCCCTGCTCGCGCAGCAACAGCCGCTCTCCTGCCAGCGCCGAAGGCGGCACGCTTTTTCGCCCCGCCAGCGGATGCGACGGCGGCACCACGAAGGACATCGGATCCGGCGCGAAGGGCACGCGTCGCAGGGCCAGGCCAGCCGGCGGTGCACCCATGATCGCGACATCGACCCCGCGTTCTCGCAGCAGATCGGCCATGCCGGACCGATTGCGCACCGTGAGTCGAAAGCGGATATCGGGATAGGCCTCGCCGAAAGCCGCGAGCAGGCGCGGCACGAAGTACTCCGCCGTGGTCACGGCACCCACCGACACCGTGCCCGAGGCAACGCCCTTCATAGCCTTGAGCTCGACCTCGGCCAGCTCCAGTGAAGCAATCACCTCGCGGGCATGCCGCAGCAGGATCTCACCCGCCGAAGTAAGCCTGAACCCGCGCCGTCCGTCGAGAAGCACTTCGCCGATCATCGACTCGAGCTCGTGGACCTGCATCGACACCGCTGGCTGGGTGACATGCATCAGCTTGGCCGCTGCGGTGAAACTGCCCGTCTCCGCGACCGCAATGAACAGCCGCAACTGGCGAAGGGAGACGCGTTGCGCGATCTTCATAAGATAACCTGATGATAAAACCAAAAATATACTTGTTTGAACTTATCTTAGACGATCGTTATGTTGTCCTCAAAACCCTATACGCGAGGGGGTTGGTCATCCGGCCACCTACCTGCGAGGCGAGGAGACATCATGTTCGGCATCGAACGCACGACGCTCACCGAGTATCTTATCGCGCACCGTCGCGCACACCCGGGTTCGACCGGAGAGTTCAACGCTCTAATTCTGCAGGTCGCCCAGGCCTGCAAGGCGATCTCGCGTATCGTCGCCTACGGCGCGCTCGGCGGCGCACTCGGCACACTCGAATCCGAGAACGTGCAGGGCGAAACCCAGAAGAAGCTCGATGTCATCGCCGACGAGATCTTCCTGCGCGCCACCCACTGGGGTGGCGACCTTGCCGGCATGGTGTCGGAGGAGAACGCCGAGCCGATTCCGCTGCCGCAAGGGCATGCCCGGGGCAAATACCTGCTGGTGTTCGACCCGCTCGACGGTTCGTCGAACATCGACGTGAATGTTTCGGTGGGTTCGATCTTTTCGGTGCTGCGCGCGCCGAAACCACACGAGGACGCGCGGACCGGTGACTTTCTGCAGCCCGGCAACCGTCAGGTCGCAGCGGGCTACGCAATCTACGGTCCATCGACGATGCTGGTGCTGACCGTCGGCAGCGGCGTGGTCGGTTTCACGCTTGACCCCATTCTCGGCGACTTTTTCCTTACCCACCCCGACATCCGCGTGCCGCCGGCAACCCGGGAGTTCGCGATCAACGCATCCAACGCCCGCTTCTGGGAGCCACCGGTGCGCCGCTACGTGGATGAGTGCCTGGCCGGGCGGAGCGGCCCTCGCGAGGCCGATTTCAACATGCGCTGGATCGCCTCGCTGGTCGCCGAGACCCATCGCATCCTGACCCGCGGGGGCGTTTTCCTGTATCCCCGCGATACCCGCGACCCGGACAAACCGGGCCGCCTGCGCTTGCTCTACGAATGCAACCCGATCGGCATGCTGGTCGAGCAGGCGGGCGGACGCGCCTCGACGGGACGGGTGCCGGTGCTGGAGGTGCAACCCGACGCACTGCACCAGCGCATCGGCTTCGTCTTCGGCAGTTGCGAAGAGGTCGAGCGCATCGAGCGTTACCACGACGAGCCGACCGAGGCGCCACCGGACAGTGACATGCCGCTGTTCAACCGCCGCAGCCTGTTTCTCGACGACTGATTTCGCCCACCGGCCCTTTTCGCATTCAGGAGGACGAGCATGTCCGAACGCCATCCCATTGTCGCCATCACCGGCTCATCGGGTGCCGGAACCAGCACCGTGCAGCGTACCTTCGAGGAGATTTTCCGCCGCGAGGAAGTCAACGCTGCCATCATCGAGGGCGACAGCTTCCACGCCTTCGACCGCATGCAGATGCGCGAGAAGATGCGCGAGCGCGAGGCTGACGGCAGATTGAGCCACTTCAGTCACTTCGGCGAAGAGGCCAACCTCTTCGCCGAACTGGAGAACCTGTTCCGCAGCTATGCCGAGACCGGATGCGGCAAGCGTCGCAAATATCTGCACAACCAGGAGGAGGCCGAGCCATACGGCCAGGAGCCCGGCACCTTCACGCCTTGGGAAGCCTTGCCCGAGAGCGACTTGCTGTTCTATGAAGGCCTGCACGGCGCGGTGGCCACCGAAGGCGCCAACGTCGCGCAGCACCCGGACCTCCTGATCGGGGTCGTGCCGGTGGTCAACCTCGAGTGGATCCAGAAACTGCACCGCGACCGATCGATGCGCGGCTACTCGACCGAGGCCGTCACCGACACCATTCTGCGCCGCATGCACGACTACGTGCATTTCATCGTGCCGCAATTCGCCCGTACCCACGTGAACTTTCAGCGGGTGCCGATGGTGGATACCTCCAACCCCTTCATCGCCCGCGGCGTGCCAACTGCCGACGAAAGCATGGTGGTGATCCGGTTCGCGAAGCCGGCTGGTATCGACTTCCCCTATCTGCTCAACATGATCCACGACAGCTTCATGAGCCGTGCCAACACCATCGTGGTGCCGGGTGGAAAGATGGAGCTCGCCATGCAGCTGATCTTCACACCGTTCATCTGGCGCCTTATGGAACGCCGCAAAAAGGCCTTGAAATCATGAACATGATCACCTCGCGAAACGACCTCGATACCCGCTGTGCCGACGCGCTGCGCTTTCTCGCAATCGACGCGGTCGAGCAGGCCAACTCCGGCCACCCGGGCATGCCGATGGGCATGGCCGACATCGCGGTGGCGCTGTGGACGCGCCACCTGCGTCACGACCCGACCGACCCGCAATGGGCCGATCGCGACCGCTTCGTGCTCAGCAACGGGCACGGCTCGATGTTGCTCTACGCGCTGCTCCATCTCACCGGCTACGACCTGCCGCTGGACGAACTGAAACGCTTCCGCCAGATGCACAGCCGCACGCCTGGTCACCCCGAGTACGGTCTGACACCAGGCATCGAAACCACCACCGGTCCGCTCGGCCAGGGCTTGACCAACGCGGTCGGCATGGCGTTGGCTGAGAAGCTGCTCGCCGCCCGCTTCAACAAACCCGGCCACGGAATCGTCGACCACCGCACCTGGGTGTTTCTCGGCGATGGCTGCCTGATGGAAGGCGTCAGCCATGAGGCAGGATCGTTCGCCGGAGTTCAACGGTTGTCGAAGCTCATCGCGTTCTGGGACGACAACCGCATTTCAATCGACGGCGATGTTGCCGGCTGGTTTGGTGACGATACACCGGCGCGCTTTCGCGCCTACGGCTGGAACGTCATCGAGCGGGTCGATGGCCACGATATCGAGGCCATCGATCGCGCAATTGACGAGGCACTGGCCAACGCAGACGCCGATACAGGCCCGACGCTGATCTGTTGCCGCACTACCATCGGTTACGGCAGTCCGGCCAAGGCTGGTACCGCTGGCGTACATGGCGCCGCACTCGGCAAGGAAGAAACCGCCGCCACCCGAGAGGCACTGCAGTGGCCGCATGCCGCCTTCGAGATTCCCGAGGCGGTGCGCCAGGCTTTCGACGCGCGTGAATCCGGCGCCCGGCGTCATGCCGAGTGGCGCGAGCGGCTCGAGGCCTACCGTCGTGATCACCCGGAAGACGCCGCCGAGTACACGCGTCGAATGAGCGGCAAACTGCCCACCGGCTTCGGCGTACTGGCTGACGCCCTGCTGCGCAAAGTCGCCCGGGAGCGCGCTACGATCGCAAGCCGCAAGGCCAGCCAGCAGAGCATCGCTCATCTCGCCAAGGCCTTGCCGGAACTGCTCGGCGGTTCGGCCGACCTCACCCATTCCAACCTCACCGACTGGCCGAACTGCGGCGCGGTGCGCGCGGACCACGCCAGCGGCCGGCACATCAACTGGGGGGTGCGCGAGTTCGGCATGACGGCGGCCCTCAACGGCATCGCGCTGCACGGCGGCTTCGTCCCTTTCGGTGCAACCTTTCTCGTGTTTTCCGACTATGCGCGCAACGCCATCCGCATGAGCGCGCTGATGCGTCAGCGTGTGATCCACGTCATGACCCATGATTCGATCGCGCTTGGCGAGGATGGCCCGACGCATCAACCGGTCGAACAGCTGCCGTCTCTGCGTCTGATCCCGAATCTCGACGTCTGGCGTCCCTGCGACGCGGTTGAAACCCAGGCTGCGTGGAACTCAGCGGTGCAGCGCAGGGACGGTCCGACGCTGCTCGCGCTGTCTCGCCAGAACCTGCCACACCAACCGCGCGCGACATCGACACTGGCCGACATCGCACGCGGGGGCTACGTACTCACCGAGGCCGAGGACCGCCAGCCGATGATCGTGCTCATCGCCACCGGCTCCGAAGTCGCGCTCGCCGAGGAAGCACGCGAAATGCTCGCTCTAGACAACATCTATGCCCGAGTCGTTTCCATGCCCAGCACCAGCGTCTTCGACCGCCAGTCCTCCGAATGGCGGGACAAGGTCTTGCCCCCGGGGGTGCCACGGTTGGCCGTCGAGGCAGCTCAACCCGACGGCTGGTGGAAGTATGTCGCCGGCGACGGCACCCGTGGAGCAGTCATCGGCATCGAGTCTTTCGGCGAGTCCGCCCCCGCGGCCGATCTGCTCGCGCACTTCGGTTTCACGCCGGAGCGCGTTGCAACTGAAGCACGCGCCCTGCTCGCTTCCGAAACCCGCCAGGAGGTCGCCCTGTCATGAACGGCACTTTTCGTACCCTCGACGACATGTCGCTGGCCGGCAAGCGAGTCTTTGTCCGCGCCGACTTCAACGTGCCGATGATGAACGGCAGTATCAGCGACGACACCCGAATCCGCGCCACGCTGCCCGGTCTTCGCCGCTGTCTCGATGCCGGCGCTGCCGTTTGTGTCACCTCGCACCTGGGCCGGCCACAGGAGGGCTCTCCATGCAAGGACGATTCGCTCGCCCCGGTGGCCGAACGACTCTCGGAACTGCTCGGACAGCCTGTTCCACTACAAAAGGACTGGGTAAAGGGGCGCTTCGAGATGCGGCCGGGACAGCTCACCCTGCTCGAGAACTGTCGCTGCAACCGAGGCGAGAAGGTTGACGACAAGGCGATGGCGCGCACCATTGCCAGCTGGATCGACATCTATGTGAACGAAGCCTTCGGCACCGCCCATCGCCGCGAGTGCACCCTGCATGCACTTGCGCTCGCTGCGCCGCAAGCCTGCGCCGGCCCGCTGCTGGCCGCCGAGCTCGACGCCCTCGGTCATGCCCTGCAATGTCCGGCCCGCCCCCTTCTCGCTATCGTCGGCGGGTCCAAGGTGTCGACCAAGCTCGGCGTCCTCGAGAGTCTGGCCGAGAAAGTCGACGCGCTGATAGTGGGCGGCGGCATCGCCAACACCTTTCTCGCCGCCGCCGGCCACCCGATCGGCAAATCGCTCTACGAACCGGGGCTGCTCAAGGCAGCACGCGCGGTCGCCGCGACGCTGAAGCTGCGCGGCAAGACGCTGTGGCTGCCCCAGGACGTGCTGGTCGCGACACGCTTCGCCGCTGACGCGGAGGCATGCGCGCGTGCGGTCGGCGAGATCGAGGGCGACGAAATGATCCTCGACATCGGCCCGGTCTCCCGCACGCGCCTCGACGCCCTGCTGCGCCAGGCTGGCACCATCGTTTGGAACGGTCCGCTCGGCGTGTTCGAAATGGCCCGTTTCGCCGCTGGCACGCGCACGCTTGCCGAGGGTATCGCGCGTGCCCCGGGCTATTCAATCGCGGGTGGCGGGGACACCCTGGCGGCGATCGCGCAGTTCGGAGTTGCGGACGGAATCGACTACATCTCGACCGGCGGCGGCGTTTTCCTCGAGTATCTCGAAGGGCGCGAGCTTCCAGCCGTCGCCGCGCTACTCCAGCGCCCCGACGCCACCACCGCCAACATTGCCCCCGAACCTGCTATCAGTCACTGAAGGAGTCCCCCATGGCGATGATCTCGCTACGCCAGTTGCTCGACCACGCCGCCGAACACGACTACGGCCTACCCGCCTTCAACATCAACAACCTGGAGCAGATCCAGGCCATCATGACCGCCGCCGAGCGCACCGACAGCCCGGTCATCCTGCAGGCCTCGGCGGGAGCCCGAGGCTACGCGGGAGAAGCCTTTCTGCGCAAGATGGTCGAGGCCGCGGTCGAACAATGGCCCGACATCCCGATCTGCATGCATCAGGACCACGGCGCCAGCCCGGCGGTGTGTATCCGCTCGATCCGCTCCGGTTTCACCAGTGTGATGATGGACGGCTCGCTGCACGAGGACATGAAGACGCCAGCCACCTATGAGTACAACGTCGAAGTCACCCGCAGGGTGGTCGACATGGCGCATGCGGTAGGCGTATCCGTGGAGGGCGAACTCGGTTGCCTCGGTTCGCTCGAGACCGGTCAGGCTGGCGAGGAGGACGGTGTCGGCGCCGAGGGCGTGCTGGACCACTCGCAGCTGCTCACCGATCCGGCCGAGGCGGCCGACTTCGTCGCCGCGACCGGGGTCGATGCGCTGGCAGTCGCCATCGGCACCAGCCACGGCGCCTACAAGTTCACCCGCCCGCCCACCGGCGACATCCTCGCGATCGAACGCATTGCGGCGATTCACGCACGGATTCCCGACACCCACCTGGTGATGCACGGATCCAGCAGCGTGCCGCAGGAGTGGCTGGCGATCATCCGCGAATTCGGCGGCGAGATCGACCAGACCTGGGGCGTTCCGGTCGAGGCCATCGTGCAGGGCATTCGGAGCGGGGTACGCAAGGTCAACATCGACACCGACCTGCGCCTGGCGATGAGCGGCGCGATGCGGCGACTGGCCGCCGAGTCGCGCAAGGAGTTCGACCCGCGCAAGTTCTTCAAGGCCGCGCGAGACGCCGCCGTCGACATCTGCCAGGCCCGCTTCGAGGCCTTCGGCACCGCCGGCCATGCCAGCCGGATCAAGCCGGTGACGCTCGACACCATTGCGCAACGCTACTGACCGACCCTCTCTCCCAGCCCGCAAGGCTAGTTCGCGCGACCCTCGGGTCGCGCTTTTTTTGGCCCTTGCATGCAAAAGAGCCGCGAACTCCTACAATGAAAACATGGACACACGAATCGAAACCGACAGCTTCGGTGAGATCGCGGTACCGGCCGATCGCTACTGGGGCGCGCAAACCCAACGCTCGATCGGCAATTTCGACATCGGGCGCGAGCGTTTTCGCATGCCTTCATCCATCGTGCATGCCTTCGGCGTGCTGAAGAAGGCGGCCGCACTCGCCAATGCGGAGCTTGGAGAGCTCAGCGCCGAGAAGTCCGCGCTAATCGTCCGTGCCGCCGAGGAGGTCTTCGCCGGCGACCTGGACGCGCATTTCCCGCTGGTGGTATTCCAGACCGGTAGCGGCACGCAGTCGAACATGAACGCCAACGAAGTGATCGCAAACCGCGCCAACGAGTTCGCCGGCCACCCGCTGGGTGGCAAGCACCCGGTACACCCGAATGACGATGTGAATCGCGGACAATCATCGAACG
>CAYTAY010000129.1:0-9263 GCA_964435845.1 uncultured Azoarcus sp. | reverse complement strand
AGCCGGCCATACGATAGGCTCGGCCGGTTTCATCCCTCAAGGCCACGCCTCTAACCAGTGCCCAGCGGCGTTCACCGTTGGCCAGCGTGACGCGCAGCTCGGACTTGTATTGGGTGGATAGGCCTTTGAGGTGAGCGATGAGTTGTTCCCGGCGCCAGCCGAGTTCGTCTGGCTGCAGGCGTTTTGGGATTTCGTCCTGCGAGATCTTCGAGACCTCTTGCGGAAGACCGAAAATCTCGCAGAAGCGCGGCGAGACGTAAAGCATCCGGGCGGGGATGTCCCAGTCCCAGAGTCCGTCGTTGGCGCCCTTCATCGCGAGGGCGTAGCGTTCTTCGCTGCGCCGCAGCTTGGTCGCGGTGCGGTCGAGTTCGTCCATCCGCGCCTGAAGGCTCGCGGCCATGCGGTTGAAGCGTCTGGCGAGGTCCGACAATTCGTCGTTGCCCGTCTCCGGAATCCGGTGCTCGAGCCTGCCTTCTGCCAGCGCAAGGCTGCCGTCGAGGAGGCGGCGTAGATTGCGGGTCAGAAAGTAGCCGATGATCCACAAAAGCACGAAGGTGAGCAGGATCTCCGAGAGCGCAATCATCGTGCCCTGGCGGAAAACGGCCTCCCGGGCGATCGCCAGCACTGAGGCCGATACGCCGAACTGCAGAAAGCCGACGGTGTTGCCTTCCAGCAGCAGGGGAGTGCGGATGTGGATCAGGTGTTCGGTCGTGCCCTCCCTTTGCAGCGCCGGACTGCGCTGCGCGTCCGGCAGATCCCGCATCTGTGGCATGCCAGCGGCAAGCAGCGCGGCACCAGCGGCATCGACGATCCGTACGTAGACCAGACCTTCGTTGGCGTCGACCAGCAGCTCTCCGAGTACGTCCTGCATTGCCTCAAAGCGGCCCTGCTCGCCATAGGCTGTGGCCAGCGCATGGAGCATCGACGCGTTCTGCTCGACCATGACCTCGAGGCTGGCTTCAGTCGCGTCATGCATCAGGCGGACGCTGTTGAAAATCAGCAGGGACAGCAAGGTCACCTGAACCAGCGTGCTGGCGAGCAGGAGCCGAAAGCGTATCGATGAGCGAGGCGACTTGAAGCGCAAGGCCGGTCCAAGGCAAGCGTGCCGACGCCGGACCCGACCGGGTTTGCGCAAGCGCCTGCAAAAAAGAAAGCGAGTGTAACCTATCGCTTAAAGCATAAGCCATGCCTGCTGAATTATGCTGACTATGTACTGCAGCAAGGGGCTGGTTTCACCTGCGCTGGCAGATGGTTGGGGCGATCGGGAACAGGCGCTACGGGTCAATCAGTTTGCGCAGGACACTTGCGGAGTCGATTCGCCCGTCCTCAGCGTAGCCCTCCAGATTTTCTTCGATGCGGTCGGGGTCGTAGAGGTAGTTCACCATCATCCCCCAGGACTGCGCGATGCCCTTGCTCGAAACGTCGGCCATCCAGTTCAGTCTTTCGACGCGCGCACCGTTTCCCAGATGAAATCGGGCGACCGCGTCGAGCGGTTGAAGCCCCTTCTTTTCGCCCAGCAGGTAACGGGCCGCGACCCGGGTCAGCGGCTGACGCAGTGCGTGGGCGAGGACGGTGTCGTGCTCGGGAAGATGTTCGCCTGCAAGCACCGACTCGAGCAGCGGCGACTCGGGTCCGTCGATACCGGCTTCGGCAAGACGTTTCCAGTCGCTTGTGGAGAAGGCCGCCAGCACCTTGTCCCGGTTCGCGCGGGCCCACCCGGCCAGGCCCGGTACCGGTGACAGCGTGGCGAAGGTCTTTAGCCTGGGAAAGTCGCGCTTGAGGCCGTCCACGACCCGCTTCAGCAGGAAGTTGCCGAAGGAGACGCCGCGCAAGCCCGGTTGTGTATTGCTGATCGAGTAGAAGATCGCGGTCGTGGCGCGGGACGAATCGAACACTGGCGCATGTTCGTCGAGCAGTTTCTGGACGTTGTCAGCGAGATCCTCGAGAAGGGCGACCTCGACGAAAATCAGGGGTTCCATCGGCATGCGCGGATGGAAAAAGGCGTAGCAGCGGCGGTCGGCGTCGAGCCGGTTCTTGAGGTCGCGCCACGATGAAATTTCGTGGACGGCCTCGTATTCGACGATCTTCTCGAGCAGTGCGGCGGGTGAATGCCAGGTCAGCCGGGTGAGTTCCAGGAAGCCGACGTCGAACCAGGTCGTCAGTGCAGCTTCAAGCTCATGGTCGAGTACCGCCAGTTCGGGCGCGTCGCGCAGATGGCGCAGCAGGTCGGCGCGCATGTCGACGAGAAACTTCACCCCTTGGGCGATAGCATTGAACTGCGTGAGAATCCGGATGCGCGCCGATGCGGTCGCCTCGCGCAGACGGCCTTCGGCTTGCCACTGCGCGTCGGTGCCGAGCGCGGCTTGATACGCTGCATGGGTCTCGGCGATACAGGCCGGGTCGGGGCCGAACTCGAGTGCGATCATGCGCAGAAAGGCCAGCCGCCCGGCGTCATCCAGTTGGAGATAGGTCTGGGCCAGTCGGGCGGCGCGCTGCCGGGTCGATACCTCGCCTCCGCGGCTATCGGCGCATTCCTGCAGTTGCTGCCGGATGCGCTCCAGCGTTCGCTCCGGCGACTCGCCGACCAGGCTGGTTGCGCTGGCGACGATTTCGCGGACTTTGGAAAGCCCGCGCGCAACGAGACTACTTGCCATGATGACTCCTGTGGTGTTCGGCGGACCCGAGGCAGGTCTCGCGTCCGGTCTGTGTTGCGTTGTACTGTCCACCGTTGAGAGTGAAGGACCGGAATTCGGTTCATCGCGCCTTTTGTACATACTACTTGTGCGTCATTCGACATGGAATCAAAACCTGAGCGCACGGGCGCGACCGATGAGCCATCGCCGCAAGCGCAGCAGGCTCGCGACACGCTGGAGCACAGCGAGACTCGTCTGCGACTGGCGATGAAGGCGACAGGACTGGGCTTATGGGACTTCCGGCAGGGCGAGGAAATCGTCGGAAGCAATGATGAAGTAGCGCGATTGCTTGGCTACCGACCCGAGGAGTTTGCCGAGACCCGCGCCGCTTTCGTGGCCCGTCTCCACCCCGATGATCGGGAGCGGGTGCGGCGCTGCTTTCGCGATTACCTCGATGGCACGCGAGACGATTATGCGATCGAGTTTCGCATGCGTACCCGCGACGGTCGTTACCGCTGGTTTCGTTCGGTGGGGCAGATCGTCGAGCGTGACCCCGGCGGCAACCCAAGCCGAGTGATCGGGACCTATCTGGACATCGATGAGCAGGTCAGGGCGATGGCGCGACAGGCCGAATTGTCAGCCCGCTTGCTGTCTGTCCAGGAAGATGAGCGGGGCAAGCTGGCGCGCGAACTGCACGACGAGTTCGGGCAACGGTTGACGGCGATCAAGCTTAACGTCCATGCGATCGGACGCAATCCGCAGGCGGCTGAAGTCTCGCAAAGGGTGGCGGATTGCCTGGCGCTGCTGGACGACACCCTCGCGGGGGTGCGCGAGCGTGCGCTGGATTTGCGCCCGGCACTGCTCGATGACATGGGCCTGGGCGCCGCGCTGGAGTGGTATTGCCGCCGTCAGGAGGAGCGTGCCGACGTGTGCATTCTGCTCGATGGCGCCGACCAACTCGGTGTCTTGCCCGACACGCTTGCCACCACCGCGTACAGGTTGGTGCAGGAATCGGTCTTGAACGCTTTGCGCCATTCGGGTTGTTCGACAATCTGTGTCCGCCTGGAACGGCAGCCGGATTGCCTGCAACTCGTCGTGACCGATGACGGCCAGGGCTTCGACCTCGATGCCGAGGGCGACGGCTTTGGGCTGCTGGCAATGCGCGAACGCGCGGCCCTGGTCGGTGGAGGCTTCTCGCTCCGCAGCACGATCGGGGAGGGTACCCAGGTGTCGGCAGATTTGCCCATCGGGTCGGGAGCGCGGCCATGAGATCTGTGGTGAGGCGAGTGCTGGTGGTCGATGATCATGTGCTGGTTCGCAGCGGCATCCGCTCTCTGGTGAGCAGCTTTGTCGGTTTTGAGATTGTCGGCGAGGCGGCAAACGGACGCGAGGCGCTCGCGCTGGTGCGGCAGCTCGAACCCGATGTGGTGCTGCTCGACCTCAGCATGCCCGAGCTCAATGGCCTCGATGCGGCCGACCGCATCGTCCGAATGCTGCCGGAGTGCAAGGTGGTGGTGTTATCGATGCACTCCACCGAGCATCACGTGCGGCAGGCGCTGGGCCGCGGTGTCGCCGCCTATGTCATCAAGGACGCCGCCCCCGAAACGTTGGAACAGGCCTTGAAAAGTGTCGCCACCGGGCGTCGCTACCTGTCGCCCCCGCTATCGTCACGCCTGCTCGCCACCGATACGATGCGGCAGGATGTTGGCGACCGCATTCTGACCGGTCGCCAGCGCGAGATTCTTCAGCTCATCGCAGAGGGACGCAGCAGCCGCGAAATCGCCGAACGCCTGCACATCAGTGTCAAGACCGTCGAAACCCATCGTGCGCAATTGATGCAGCGTCTTGCGATCTACGATGTTGCCGGCCTGACCCGTTATGCGATTCGTACTGGCCTGGTGTCGGCCGACTTCGAGTGACGAAGCCAACGATCTAAGTACAATCCCCGATGTCATCATCTGCCTGAATCTGTAGGATCACGTCTCGTAGCTCAACAGGATATCCATAATGCATCAAAAACCGCTTTCCTTGCGCGACGACACCAGCCACCGCCCGCGTTTGCGCGTTGCGTTGGTGACGTCGGCGACAGCGCATGGCGAGGTGGTCGCAGGTCTTGAATCCTGCAAGGCTCAAATCGAACTGGTGGGGCATGCCGACACCGAAGCCGAGGCGGTGAAACTGTATTTTCATTCCCAGCCGGATGTCATGGTGCTTGACTCGCGCCTGATACCCGACGAGCCGGCTCGCCTGCTCGGGATGCTCAAGCGCATCGCGCCGAATGCGCTGATCGTCTCGCTCGTGCCGTCACTCGACTCCATGCAGGCGTTGGCGGTCAAGGCAGTCGGAGCGGACCGTGTCGCCACGCCCTCGGCACTGGGCGCGACGCTCGCCGAGCTGACCTGAGGCCGGGCAAGGGTAGGCGTCAGTTGGGCTGAACCGGGGTTTCCCGGCGAACCCTGAGCCACACCCAGATACCCACGGCCATCATGGGTACGCACAGCCATTGCGCGGTGCTCAAGCCGAGGCTCAGCGTTCCGAAGATGCCCGGATCGGGCTCTCTGAAAAACTCCGCGCTGAAGCGAAGCGCGCCATAGCCGACGAGAAATACCGCCGATACCGCCTTGAGCGGACGTGGCTTGGCCGCATACAGCCACAGGATCGCGAACAGCAACAACCCTTCGCCCAGCGCCTGGTAGATTTGCGATGGATGCCGTGGCAGTGCGTCCACCCAAGGAAATATCATCGCCCAGGGTAGCTCGCCGGTCGCCGGACGCCCCCACAACTCGCCGTTGATGAAATTGCCGATGCGTCCCGCGGCAAGGCCGGTCGGCACCAGTGGCGCGATGAAATCGGTGACCGCCCAGAAACGCCGGCCGTGCTTGTGGGCATAAAGGCCCATCGCCACGAGTACGCCGAGAAAACCACCGTGAAAGCTCATCCCGCCGCGCCAGATGGCGAAGATCTCCAGCGGGTTCGACATGTAATAACCCGGATTGAAGAACAGCGCCTCACCGAGCCGGCCACCGATGACGACACCGAGCACGCCATAGAGCAACAAGTCGTCGATCGCACGCGCATCCCAGCCGAGCTCCGGCCGGCGCTTTGCGTGGGTGCGCCCGAGTACAACGAAAAGTACAAAGGCGAGCAGATACATCAACCCATACCAGTGAATGGAAACGGGGCCGATGGCGATGGCGACAGGGTCGAACTGCGGATGAGTCAGCATGCGGGGTTCTCGGGTTTAGTCGAATTGCGCCTTGAACTGGGCAAAAGCCTCGCGCAACTCCGCGACTTCTTCCCGCAGGCGGGCTAGCTCGGCAGCCAGTTCGGCGTTGCCGGAGAGCGCGCGACTGCGCTCTGGTGCCGCGCGATGTGCCGCTTCGGCAAGCGCATCCTCCGAGAGTACGCCGCCCAGTAGGTGGGCGACGCGCGGCTCTTTGGTTCCTGGCGCGCGCGGCAAGGTCGTGACCATGGGCGGAAACTTGTCGGCGAGGTGTTCGAGCGCTGCCTCGACCGCGGCAATGTCGGTGAAGGTGTGCATGCGCTCTGCTCGCTGGCGCAGCTCGCCGGCGGTTTGCGGGCCCCGCAGCATCAATAGTGCCAACAAGGCCTGTTCGGCCGGCGACAGTGAATAACGCAGCCGCACCAGATGCTCGTATTTCGCTACCCGTGCGCTCGCCGAATTGCGCTGAGAAACGAGTCTTCGCGCAGCGAGGCTGTCGATGGCTTCTTGCACCCCGGTCTCGGCCAGGCGCATCACCGGGTCGCGCGCGGTCTGCTGATTGCAGCCGGTGGCGATCGCATTGATCGACATCGGATAGTTGTCTGGGGTCAGGAACGCCTTCTCGATGAGCACGCCCAATACGCGGATTTCGGTTTCGTCGAGGTCGAAGCCTTCGTTGTGTGGGTCATTGTCCATTTGCCAGCCAGGGTTCAAGGAAGTGGATGCTGGACCAGATGATAGCCGACCCGGGGCGGTAACCGCGCTGACCGGCTTCGCGATCATGGCCGACAGCCTGCTAGAATTGTGCGGTCAAAGCAAACCACGCTGCGCACACAAGTCGAGGACACCATGCCCCAATATCGCTCACGCACATCGACCGCAGGCCGGCGCCCGCGCCCTGTGGCGTGCCACCGGGATGAAGGACGGCGACTTCGAAAAGCCGATCATCGCGATCTCCAACAGCTTCACCCAGTTCGTGCCCGGCCATGTTCACCTCAAAGACCTGGGGCAGCTGGTCGCCCGGGAGATCGAAGCGGCGGGCGGCGTCGCCAAGGAGTTTCACACCATTGCGGTCGATGACGGCATCGCGATGGGGCATGATGGCATGCTCTACTCCCTTCCCTCGCGTGAGCTGATCGCCGACAGCGTGGAGTACATGGTGAATGCCCATTGCGCCGACGCGCTGGTGTGCATCTCGAACTGTGACAAGATCACCCCGGGCATGCTGATGGCCGCAATGCGGCTGAACATCCCGACGATTTTCGTTTCGGGCGGACCGATGGAGGCGGGCAAGGTCAAATGGGAGAACAAGGTCTTCTCCATTGACCTTGTCGATGCGATGGTCAAGGCCGCCGACGACAGCTGTTCCGACGAGGAATTGGCCGAGTTCGAGCGCTCGGCCTGCCCCACCTGCGGCTCTTGCTCCGGCATGTTCACCGCCAACTCGATGAACTGCCTCACCGAAGCGCTCGGACTGTCGCTCCCGGGCAATGGTACGGTGCTGGCGACCCATGCGGACCGCGAGCTGCTCTTCCGCAACGCGGGCCGTCGCATCGTCGACCTGGCCCGCCGCTACTACGAGCAGGACGACGAAAGCGTGTTGCCGCGCTCGATCGGCAGTTTCAAGGCCTTCGAAAACGCGGTTGCCCTGGATGTGGCCATGGGGGGCTCGACCAACACCGTGCTTCACTTGCTCGCTGCGGCGCATGAGGCACAGGTCGATTTCACGATGAAGGACATCGACCGCATCTCTCGGGCGGTGCCCTGCCTGTGCAAGGTCTCCCCCGCGGTGCCGGACGTCCATATCGAGGATGTGCATCGCGCCGGTGGCATCATGGGCATCCTTGGCGAGCTCGACCGTGCCGGCCTGATCCACGCCGATGTGCCGACGGTGCACGCGCCCACCCTCGGTGAAGCCCTGCATCATTGGGATGTGATGCATGCCCATGACAACGCGGTATTCGATTTCTACCGCGCCGCGCCGGGCGGGGTGCCGACGCAGCAGGCGTTCTCCCAGAATCGTCGCTGGAAGGAGCTCGATCTGGACCGCACCCGTGGCGTCATTCGTGATAAGGCCAACGCCTTCAGCGCTGACGGCGGGCTGGCGGTGCTCTACGGCAACATCGCGCCCGAGGGCTGTATCGTGAAGACGGCGGGTGTCGACGAAAGCATGTTCGAGACCGAAAAGCTGCGCTACACCACGAGTGTGCCCACCTCGACGATCCGCGTGTTTTCCGGCCCGGCCCGCATCTTCGAGAGTCAGGACGCCGCGGTGGAGGCTATCCTCGCCGATCGTATCCAAGCTCGCGACGTGGTGCTCATCCGCTACGAGGGTCCGAAGGGCGGCCCGGGGATGCAGGAAATGCTGTATCCGACCAGCTACCTCAAATCCAAGGGGCTGGGCAAGGCGTGCGCGTTGATTACCGACGGGCGCTTCTCCGGGGGTACCTCCGGCTTGTCCATCGGCCACATCTCGCCAGAGGCCGCCGAGGGTGGGCCGATCGGACTGGTCGAGGAGGGCGACATCATCGAGATCGACATTCCGAACCGCAGCATCACGCTCAAGGTCAGCGATGACGAACTGGCCCGTCGTCGTAGCGAGATGGCGTCAAAGGGGGAAAAGGCCTGGCAGCCGGCAAGCCGCGATCGTGTAGTGAGTCCCGCGCTGCAGGCCTATGCAATGCTCACTACCTCAGCCGCGCGCGGGGCGGTACGCGACGTGACCCAGGTGAAGCGCTGAGGCGAGGCCCGGGCGATCCGGCATGACTCCGGATCGTCCATCATGTGGTCATATTGACCACCCCGAACCCCTGAACTACTATCGGACGCCATGGAAAACGAACTCTCCAGACTCGGGGCGCAACTGGAACAGCTGATCGGCCTCTACGAGGCGGGCAAGCGCGAGCGGCGCGAACTTGTCGAGCGCGTGGTCGCGCTCGAAGCGCAAAACCAGCGTCTGTCAGACAAGGTTGCACTCGCTACCGATAAGCTCGAAACCATCCTTGAACGTTTGCCGGAAGCCTGACATGGACAGCCAGACCCTGGACATCAAACTGTTCGGCAAGGAATACCGCGTGGCCTGCAAGCCCGGCGAGCGTGAAAGCCTGCTTGAGGCGGTGTCCTTTCTCGACGGCAAATTGCGTGAGGCTGCAACGCGGACCAGCGCTGCAGGCGAGAAGCTCGCCGTGATGACCGCACTCAACATCGCCCATGAGTTCCTCCAGTTCCAGCGCTCCGGAGGGTTTGACATGCCGGCATTGAAGCGTAGAATCGAATTCATGAACACACGCTTGGATGGGGTTCTGGCCCAGCAAGAAAGGCTCTTCTGAGCCCACCGGATCCAGTTCGAGTGCGTGTGCAAGGGTCAATCCCCTGCAGTGTTCGTTGAAGCCGTAGATTCCTTGAAC
>CAYTAY010000128.1:0-9411 GCA_964435845.1 uncultured Azoarcus sp. | reverse complement strand
TGCCATTATCTCATTGGCATCGGCTGGTCGGGGGTTTTTGAGCATCCTGTTAAAGGAAAACGCTGGATCAGTTTCGTTCCTGAGGATCAGCAAGCAGGGGTGCTGACCCAGATCGACCCTGAACAAGGGGTTCGCAGCTACGAACGCGAGCTGGTGCGTGCAGATGGATCTCGCTGCTGTGTGCGCTGGCTGGATATTCCCCAACTGGATGAAAAAGGTCAATGCATTCATTTTCAGTCGATTGGTCAGGACATCACAGCACAGAAACAAGCAGACCTGCGTCTTCGCCAACTCGCTCAAGCCGTCGAACAAAGCCCTGAGTGCATCGTCATCACCGACACCAATGCCCGAATCGAGTATGTGAATGAAGCCTTTACCCACACCACGGGCTACAGTCCGGAAGAGGTTCTGGGGCGCAACCCCAAGGTGCTTAACGCAGGCAAAACCCCTTCGTCCACTTACGAGGCTTTATGGGCAACGCTGAGCCGCGGCGAAGTGTGGCGTGGCGAGTTCCATAACACGCGCAAGGACGGCAGCGACTACGTGGAGTTTGCCACCATCGCTCCGATCAAACAGCCCGATGGCACTATCACTCATTACGTTGCCGTCAAGGAGGACATCACCGTGCGGCGGCGGTCGGAAGAGCTCATCCATCGCCTGGCTTATTTCGACGCCCTTACCGAGCTTCCCAACCGCACCCTGCTTTGGGACCGCCTGAAGCAGGCCATTCTGAGCAGCCAGCGCAGCGGTGGCTACGGCATGTTGCTACTTCTCGACATCGATCATTTTAAGATACTGAACGACACCCAGGGCCACGACGTAGGCGACAACCTGCTGCGCCAGGTCGCGAAAAGGCTGCTGACAGTGGTGCGCGAGGAAGACACCGTCGCACGGCAGGGTGACGACGACTTTGCCGTGGTTATAGAGGCCCTTGGCGAGGATCAGACCGAAGCGGTTGCGCATGCAGAGCGAATCGCCGAACAAATTCACCAGCGCCTGAGCGTACCCTACGATCTCGGTATGGCCAGCGGCTATTATCGCAGCACGCCGAGCATCGGCATTGCGCTTTTCATCGGCCAGACCACCTCCGCCGATGTGGTGCTCAAGCAAGCGGAAGTGGCGCTTTACAGGGCTAAGCAAGACGGGCGAAACATCATCCGCTTCTTCAACCCCGCTATGCAGGCGGTGGTTGATGCGCGCGCAGAAATGGAACTCGGTCTACGTGAAGCCATCGCCAACGAGGGGTTCAAGCTGTTCTATCAGCCTCAGGTTGATCGCAGCGGCGAGATTATCGGCGCCGAAGCGCTGATCCGCTGGTTCCCGCCCCAAGGCCCGATGATTTCGCCCGCCCATTTCATTCCTCTTGCCGAAGAAACCGGTCTCATCGTGCCGCTTGGCGAATGGGTGCTCAATGCAGCCTGCGCCCAGCTCAGGCAATGGCAGTCCTCGACCTACACCCAACACTTGGTGCTGGCGGTCAATGTCAGCGCTAAGCAGTTTCACCAGCCAAATTTCGTCGAACAGGTGCGCTCAGCCATTGTGCGTAGCGGCATTACCCCCTCCAGCCTGAAAATCGAACTCACCGAAAGCGCGGTACTGGGCGACATCGAGACCACTGTCTCACGTATGCAGCAGATCAAGGCCCTGGGGGTGAAGTTTGCCCTCGACGACTTCGGCACCGGCTATTCCTCGCTGTCCTACCTGAAGCGCCTGCCCTTCGACCAGCTCAAGATCGACCAGGCTTTCGTGCGCGACATGGCCAACGACAACAGCAGTGACGCAATCGTGCGGGCCATCCTCGCAATGAGCCTCTCGCTGGGGCTCGAAGTCGTCGCAGAAGGCGTCGAAACAGACACCCAGCTCGATCTGCTGTTGACACGGGGCTGCGAGATTTACCAAGGCTACCTGTTCGGCAAACCCGAACCCATCGAACACTGGTCGCAACAGCTCGCGGTGATCACCTGAAGAGTGTGTTCACACCCCTGCCGACCCAGCCGCGGGAACCGGCGCGGCCGGCTCATAAGGTGGGGCAGACTGGGCGGCCATTGGCAACAAGCCGACCGCAAGCAATCCCGCCAGGTGGCGTTTGCAGATCAAGATCTGACTCCTTCTCTCTTGCTGGATGCCTCCACGCTTGTGTGTGCGTGGTAAGCCGGGCACGTCACGCATGCGTTTCCAAGCCCTGGAAACGGATCATGCGGCCTTGTTCCTTACCGGAAGCTGAATCGCGGATTACAAAAATGTAATCCGCGATTCATGCTGAGATGCGCTGATCCTGCGTCAGCTACCGGTGTAGAGTTCCTCATGTCGTGGTGTTCGCGACATCAGTGCCTGCCGCGTGTCATCGGACGGCCAGCGCAGCGCCCGCTGCACACCGCCGGACGGGTGAGCAGTCAGAACACCATCCAAATGCCAAGTCAGCGAATGCCGACTCGACGCTGGTGCATGCGGATGTAGGCGGTGATGTGGGCGACCTCGTCAGGCGTGAGCCCTTCGACCGGAGGCATGTCGCCGAATTGCCAGTGGTGAGCCCGCACTCCGTGGGCCACGGCCATCTGAAAGGCTGCATCGCTGTGATGCGAGGGTTCATAGATCTTGTGCAGCATGGACGGTCCAACGTCGGTGCCGTTCAGATCCGCACCGTGGCAGGACGCGCAGCGCACTTCATACAGCGGCTTGCCGACATTGGGGTTGGGCATCAACCCCCGACTCGGCTGAGGCGGCGGCTGCCAACCCTGAGCGGCAAGCCCTGTCGCTGCCAGGCTCAGCGTGGCGGCCAGCACCCACCTGGCCGAACATCGTCCGAGATACATGGGTTCCATCTTTTGGCTGGTCTTCATCGACGTCCGCTTATGGCTCCGTTTCGCTCAGCGAGCGGGTGTATGGGACTGCATTCTCTGTTCCATCGCTTCCATACGCTTCTCCATCGTCTCCATGCGCTGATGCATGGCGTCCGGACCACGGCCCTGCATGCCGCCAGGCATCCCCATCATGCCGCCTTTCATCATGCCCGGTCCCATCGGCGTGTCGCCGGACATCATCGGACAGCCGGCCGGCATCGCCTGCATCATGCCTTCCATGTCGGCCATCTGCTCTTGCATGAGCTGCATGCGCTCGGCCGGATCCTGCACCTGCCGCATGCGCTGCATGCGCTCTTGCATCGCCGAGAGGCGGGCGGCCGTAGCGGCGCCCGGCGTGGCTTCGGCGGTTGCGGTTTCGGCGGGGTGATGGTCTGCATGATCTTCCAGCTGTGCGAACGAGGTGCCGATGATCAAGCTGCCGCCGAGCAATACGGCGAGTAGCAGCGGCGTGCGGTTGCGTGTGAGGGCTTTCATGATGTCTCTCCTACGAACAGGCTCTCGGTGTGCATCTGACTGAAGTCTAGTAGGCGCTGGTCGACGCTACGCTGACCGGAGGATTACATCTTTGTAACGCGCGACGCACTGCCCAACCTGGCGCACGTCATCACGAAAGGCGCGGTCGGATCCACCCATGCCTTTTCAGCCGCGCAACTTGTCGCACGCGCTGCCAGTCACTCGCGGACCGCTACCACCGTGACGCGGCGGCCTTTTCCCGATCTGGGTCAGCTCGTCAAGCAGCGTTTCAGCCTCGGGGGCCAAACCTGCGCGACTTTGGCGCCGGGTCGCATTCCGGACACGTTCAATGCTCGAATTCGAAGCGCAAGTGTGGCCTCGGCGTGCGCTGCAGCGGCTTGACGTGGCAGTCGTAGCGACGCTGCAGGTGGCCTGCGATTCTGTCGAATGGAAACTCATCGCCGAGCGTCAATGCCGGGTCGCACGCAACATCGATGAGTAGTCGGAATTCGTCGAACTCGACGTCGATGGTGAATGGCGTTTTCGGTGCGGCCTGGAGCACTTCCTCGCACCATTCGACAATGGCCGGCGTGGCGCGCCGTATGACGTCGGCGCGCGCCCCCCAGCTTGCGCCGCGTTGCTCCAGAAAACGGAAGATGGAGTCCTGGATCGGCGCGCCAGCGGGAAGCCCGAGGTGCGCCGTTCGAGATACGCCAACACTCAGCACGAGGTTCAGGCAGACGGCCAGGGTGGTCGCGAAGGCCAGTGGGCTGCTGACGAAGGCGCTCGCCCAGGCGGGTGCGTTCGCGAAGATGTCAGGCATCAGGTCCAGGCCGATACCGGCGAGCACCGACAGCCCGATGACATAGGTCCGCCGGACATCGAGAAGACGTGATCCGATCAGCGTGAGGCCCGAGACCATGAGGAAGCAGGCCAGGAACAGCAGCCCGGCGCCCATCACCGGGCCAGGCATCAGGGCGATGGCGCCTGTTGCCTGCGGGACGAAAGCAAGCGCGATGAAGAAGCCGCCGGTGGTGATCGCGATCCGGCGCGCGGTCGCACCGCTCGCAGCGGCCAGGGCGACATTGCTTGCGCCGATTGAGGTCGGCGCTCCGCCCAGCAGGCTGGAGGACAGGTTGCCGATCGAATCGGCAACGATCCCCCCCCGGATGGAGCGCATGTCGGGTCGCTTCCAGTTCGCGTCGCTGGTCTTCTGGGCGGCGGTGATCAGTCCGACCATTTTGAGGTTGGACGCCAGGGTTGCGACGACGAACGGGATCAGCAGCGCGGAACTGAACGAAAGGTCGAATGTGGGCAAGGATGGGGCGGCGAAGAGCGGTAGCGCCATGAGCCGGGCCACATCGGCGCCGACCAGCAGTCCGGTGGCGAACGCGGCGACGTAGCCCACCAGCAGACCCACGATGGTGGAATAAAGTCGAATGCTTCCAGTGCCGATGACCGACAAGCCGATCATCGTGGCCAAGGTGAGCAGCCCGACCGTCAGCGCGGTCGGATCCATGGCGGTCTCCTGATCGGCCCCGACGAGTCGCGGCAGGGCCACGCGGATCAGCGAGAACGCGACCATCAGCACGACCACGCCGCAGACTTCCGGGGGGAAGAGCTTGCGTAGCCGCCCGATGATTTGTGACAGCACGAGTCCGACCACGCCGGCCACGAAGAGCATGCCGAACGCGAGCCCAAGACCACCAAGCTGCACGGCGGCCAGAGTGGGTGGAAGATAAATGGCCGAGGTGATCTGCGGTGCAAGGTGTCCCGCACCGACGGGGCCGAAGCGGCCCGCCTGGAGCAGGGTCACGATACCCATGGCCAGCAGCGACATTGCCACGAGCGTGATCGTCCCTCCTTGAGACAACCCAGCCTCGATGGCGATCAGCACGGGAACGACGAGGCTGATCGTCGCGATGAAGACATGCTGGGCCCCGAGGAGCATCAGTGCCGGCAGCGGCGGCCGGTCGTCCGGGCCATAGATGAGATCGGCAGGTCGCGCTGACGATCTCTTGAGCGCGCCGTAAAGCCGGGCAACATCGATCGCACCGGCCGCCTGCGAGGCGAGCGCATTCAGCAGTTGCAAATCCCCCGCGTTGTATTGGCGCTCCTGTTCGCTTCCCGCGACGACCACGCCGATGGTGCGACCCTTGCTGCGCAGCGGGCTGCAGACGATCGAACGGAATGCGTTGTCTGTGTGCACCGGGCGCGGGTCGGCGCGCAAATCGTTGACGATCTCACCAGTGCCGGCGCGCAACACGTCTCCGACGACATCCTCCCCGACCTCGAATGCCGAGCGTGAATGGTAGGCCGGGCCGAGAGCGTTCGCGCATTCCAGTCGGCCAGTCTCCTCGTTCAACAGCAGCACCGACACGCTGTCGCACCGCAGGAAGCGCATTGCCTCGTCGCAGATCAGTGCGGCAACCTGCTTCGTGTCCGGCGCGTCCAGAAGCCTCTCCGAGACGCTGTAAAGCATCGAAAGCTCTCGATACTTGTCCAGCGCGTCGGTAGCCAGGGCTCGATTCTCGACCCCGAGCTCGGCGATCGCCGAGAGCGCCTTCGCGAGCGCCTCGGCATGACGACCGCAAACCCGGCCCACGACTTCGCCGTGCAGTTCGATGTCGGCGGGTTCTCCGATGCAGCTCACGGGATCACCGTACAGCACGGCGCCGGTCATGCCGACGATCGGCACCTCCTGGCCGCTTGCCTGTGCGAGCAGCGATTGCACGCTCTCGCGTCGAATCAGTCGCCGCAGGCCGCGGTCGTCAAGTGCCATCGGAAGGTTTTGCCCGGTCCCTGGTGTCAGTTTCGCCTGGAGTCCAGCGCCTGGCGTACCAGGGAAAGCAAGGCGTCGGGATCGAAGGGCTTGGTCATGTAGTGGTCGGCGCCGGCGCTTTGTCCGCGTCGCCGGTCATACTCCTGGCCCTTTGCGGTCAGCAACAGGATGTAGGGCGATCCGGTGTCGGACGCCTGCCGAACGTGCTCGCACACTTCGAACCCGCTAATCTTCGGCATCATCACGTCGAGGATCACGACCTCGGGGCCCTCCCGCTGGATGATGGCGAGGGCCTCGGCACCATCCACGGCGCTCAGGATCTCGACGCCATCGTCCTCGAGTTCCTCTAGGCTTTGTTCGATCAGCCTGCGCAGATGCGGTTCGTCGTCCGCGATCAGGATCTTGCGGGTCATTTCGAATCCTCTCGAGTGATAGCGCTTGCCGTCGATGTGGTGCAAGCACAGGGCAGGGTGAAGGTGAAGGTACTGCCGGCTTCCGGGCTGCTTTCGAGGCGGATCGATCCGCCCAGGTGCTCGACGATCTCGCGGCAGATCGCGAGTCCGAGGCCGGTGCCCGTGGGCTTCCCGGTCAGGGTGTCTCCGACCTGGCGGAACTTCTCGAAAACCGCATCCTGTTCATCTGCGGCAATGCCGCGCCCGGTGTCCGACACCGACACCTCGACGAATCCGTCGTTTCGCAAGGATGCGGCGCACCGGATATGGCCTTCCGGCGTAAACTTCACCGCATTCGAGATCAGGTTGATCAGGACCTGAATGGTCTTGTCCCGGTCCGCGCGCACGGCCGGCAGCGATGACGGTACCGCGCTGACAAAGGACAGGCCCTTGGCTTCGTAAAGCGATGCGGTTGCGGTTCGAGCCTGCGCGATCAGGTCGTCGACATCGAGATCCTCGATATGCCAGGCCATTTCGCCGGCTTCGATCTTCTCGAGATCCAGCACATTGTTGATGAGCGCGGTCAGTCTGTCGCCCTCGGCCAGGATGATGCCTATGTTCTCGCGCACCTGCTGCACTGCGGTTAAGGTTTTCGTGTCGTCGGTTTCCAAGGCGGGCAGGATGTTGCGCTCCAGCCGGCGTTGGATGATGCGGGTGAATCCGAGGATGGAGGTCAGCGGCGTGCGCAGTTCATGGCTGACATTGGCGAGAAATGCCGATTTCGCAGCATTTGCGGCCTCCGCATGGTGGCGGGCCTTTTCGAGCGAACGCTCATGCTCGCGCAGTTCCCGGGTGACGGAGTCGAACACCGCAACCGCGCGAGCCATGGCGCCGATTTCGTCCCGTCGCTGCTGATCCGGTACGTCCGGGACCGACTTGCCTGCCGCGATCGCCGTGAGGATGTCGATCATACCGATGATCGGCCTGGAAATCGCACGCCCGACATACAGGGTCACCATGATCGAGACCAGGATCGCGAGCATGGATCCGGTCATGAGCCACTGCGCGAGCGCGCGCACCTCGCGCTCGGTCCGGTCGGTCGTTCCCTGGGCGGATTCCAGGGAGCGCTCCGCGAACTCGGCGATATAGCTCTGCAGCTGTTGATAATGCGCCATGATGGTGCTCACCGACATCGTGTCGATCGCCGTCCCGGCGACCAGTCTTGTGGATACCGCCCGGTGAATGATGAGGAAGTCCTCTATGTTGGCGATGACGTCGGCTTCTCCCGGCCCCGGCGAGGCGGTCTTCAAGGCATCGAAGGTGTCGTCGACTGCTGCGTACTTCGACCGGATGGACTCGCGTAGATCGTCGAGCACCAGGTCATCCTGCTCAAGGCGCTGGGCCAACTGGATGTAGCGCAGCAGTTCCGCCTGCACTTCGGAAACCTGAAGCAGCAAACGGGTTATCGAGGTGGTCGCCCGCGCCATCGGACCGTGCACCACGTCCAGAAACGATGCTTGCTGCTGGCGCAACGCCTGGTCGAAGATCACGATCACGGCCAGCATGAGCACGATGATGATCGCGGGCGCGATGAAGACGGCAGTGCGAATCGAGCGGTTGGCGAGCACCGTGGCAGCCCCGGTCTATCCAGGATGAAACACTGAGCACGGCGCCGTTGCCAGCGCGGCTTGCGTGCCCTGTGGAACGATCGAGGCAAGCGGTCTGCATGCCGAGCCTGAACAAAGTGAATATCCGGCCGCAAACGTCGAGTTGGCCAACTCCACACGGTCGAGAAGGGGAAGCTCGGGCCGATAACGCCATACGCCGTCTTCCCGGACGGCCCGCGCCGGCGGCTCCATCCCGGCGCCGGGTGCCTCGATTCGCGCACTGACGATTTGCAGGCCGCCTTTCGTGGCGAGGTACTCTTCCTCCCATCGCGTCGCCTCGACCGAGTGCTGCCAGACCAGCGTTACCCGATCTACCGGGAGCACTTCGAATACATTGGCAGCAAGTACCGCGATACAGAACGCGCCCATTTCGCCTCTCCTTGCGAGCTACTGCACGATGCCTTGCTCCCGGAAGTAGCGGAGCGCGCCCGGGTGCACCTCGATCGGACGCACTGCGAGTGCGTGCTCGGCACTGATGTTGCGCGTCGCCGAATGCGCGGCCCGGAGACTGTCGAGGTTCCCGAAAATCGCCTTGGTGATGCGATAAATGGTGTCCTCCGGCGCGTCGGAGGTGGTCACGAAATAGTTGTTGAGCGCGGCGGTGGGCAGTGCATCCGGCTGCCCGGGATAAGTTCCGCCAGGAATCGAAGTCGGAAAGAACATCTGCGGATTACGAAGGACCAGTTCTGCATCGATGGGTACGAAAACGATCGGGGTACGTTCGACTGCATCGATGACCGCTGCCACGCCGAGCCCAGCCGAGATGATGACGGCATCCAGCTCGCCCTTGACCAACAACTCGACGCTCTCGCCGTAGTGGAGGTATTCGACGTGAAGCAGGTCGGCGTAGCTCAGGCTGGCGGCGCCCAGCAGCGCCCGGGCGTTCAACTCGTTGCCGCTGCGCGCGGCGCCAACCGAAACACGCTTGCCGGCAAGGTCGGCGAGGGCGCTGATCCGGGCATCTGCACGAGACAACACGTGGACATAGTTCGGATAGGCCGCACCAACCAGCCGGATCTTGGTTCGTGAACTGGGGAAGCCGGCTTCAGGGTTGCCCTCCCAGGCAGCCGAGAGGATGTCACCCTGAGCCAGGGCGAGATGCCCTCTCCCGCGTTGCAGCAGGTTGAGATTCTCGACGGTTGCCTGCGTCGACAGGACCTTGACCGCGGCCTTGGGAATCTCCCGCTCGAAGATCTCCTTGAGCTTCATGCCGACCGGAAAATAGACTCCCGATGTCCCGCCGGTCAGTACTACGA